>CANQFB010000026.1 GCA_947598205.1 uncultured Clostridia bacterium | reverse complement strand
TTCATATCCTTCCCTCCCTTCGCAGAAAGAAAAAGACACTACTCCGTACTTGCTATGCAGTTGTCAATTTGCGCTTTCCCTCCGCTACAGCTTCGGGTTTGTACCTTTTCGCACAGTTTGCGAAAAAGCATGCCGTCCTCCAAGACAGCTTCCTTATGATAACACGCCGAAAACGTTTCGTCAAGCGATTTTGAAATGAAATTTTTACTTTTTTGTTTTTTTACGAAAAATCGGACCGCATAGTCTCTTTCTGCGGCACTATTTGCGGCCGACGAGCACCCCGATCAAGATCCCCGCCGCAAAGATGGCAAGCGCATAGATCACCCACACGTTCCTCTTCCCCCCCAAAAAAATAAGACGCCCCAATTAAGGAGCGCCTGCAAAGAGTATCCCTAATTGGTTTGCCTCACAATTCCCCTGCAATAGGGATAAAAAGGATACACCAATGCCCGGTTGTAGCCCTATTGCAAATAATATGGAATTGTGAGGCAAGGGTATTATAGCATATCTTTGGGAAAAGTGCAAGAAAAAAGCGAAACCCCGAAGGATCCCGCCTCAAAGCGTACGACGCACGCAAGCTATTATATACTCTATAGAGTCGCGCGTAAAGATCGCGCGGCTACTTACAACCCGAACACTCCGAACATTTTCCGTTGCATTTTTTGGGCGGTTTGCCCGTCGCAGAATACATACAGCCATACCATGTCCGCACCGCGGGGGCGCCGCACTTCGGACAGGGTACTGCCTCGTCATGTTTTTTGACAAGTTCCTCAAAGCAATTCCCGCACTTTTCGCACTTGTAAGATAAGATGGGCATACGCGCTTCCTCCCCGCATCGAGCCCATTATAGACCCTTTGCGGGAAAAAAGCAAGCGCGGCGCAACTTTTCGTTTAGATCACGCAACGGCCCTCTATGAAGGATGCGAAAAGGTCGTCGATCCCGCCGCTGTAGCGTTCAAAACAGGCGACGAGCTCCATTTGCGTGGCGATCTTCCCGCGATATTCCCTGCAATAGTTCTTGAGGGCGGACATGAACTTTCTCTCCCCCATCACCTCGCGCACGCGGTCGAAGAGGATGACCCCCTTATCGTAGGCGATGCTGCGGTACTCATAGTCGCCCGAATATGCCGTGAGGGGGCGCGTCATCGTGGTGTCGGCCTCCTTGTTGATCTGCGAATGGACGGAGAAGAAGGCGCGGTAGGCCTGTTCGGAAGAAGTGATGAGATCTTGATAAGAGGTGCCGTAATCGGGATATTTATCGAGGAAGAGGGCGGAAGAGAGCTCCGCAAGCCCCTCATCCTGCCAAGCGCAGTTATATTGGTCGCTTCCGACCATCGCATACCACCATTGGTGGGCCGTCTCATGGGCGACGACGGCGGGGATCTCGTTCTGGCGGAGATCGGAGGAGATCATCGAAAGCGCGGGGAACTCCATGCCGCCATATACAAAGCCCGTCATGGCCACCGTGTAGCGGGGATATTCGTATCCGCCGAACTTTTCCTCATAAAAGGAGAGGCTCTCGGCGGCGATGCCGAGGGTGCGCTCGGGGTCGGTATCGGACGCAGGATAGTAGTAGGCGACCTCGCACTCCCCCGCCTTCTGCGTGATGCACTTGAGGTCTTTTCCCAGCACAAAAGCGACGTCGCGAACGCCCTTCTCGCAGACATGGTATGCCTTGAATCCATCTTTCGGCTCTTTTTGCGCGACCTCTTCCGCCGCAAAGCCCGAGATGAAGACATAGCTCTCGGGCACGGTGAGCGTGACGTCGAAATCGGCGGTCTCGCTCACAAAGGGATCGCCGCTACAAGAATAGACATGCTCGGCGAACGCCCCGTTTTCCACGGCGCAGAGGGCGGGATAGAAGTTCGCGAGATTGACGCCGCACTCCGAGACGCCGAGGCGGTGGTTGATCTCGGCGAGCGTCACCTCGAAGGAGAAGGTGAGGACGACCCGCTTGCCCGCGCCCACTGATTTTTTGAGCTTGACGGAGAGGATGTTCTCATCTTCGCCGCACACAGAAAAGCTCTCCGCGCCCTCGACGGCCGAAACCGACATTTTCCCGTAACTCTTTCCGTTGTAGTAGGCGGAATTTGCAAAGAGATCGGAGACGGGCGCATACTTCGCCCCCTCTCGGAAGGCGTTCCCCCAGAGCTGAAATTTAAGCTCATCTGTGGACATGGGTAGGGGATTTTCGATCTCGGCACGCATTTGCGCGGTGAGCGTCTTCGTCTCGGAAAGGTAGGTGGCGTCGATCGTGTAGCGGTCTCTCTTCTCGCTCCCCTTCCCGCAGGCGGCAAGCCCCGCCGCCGCAAAGAGCATCGCCGCCCCCGCCGCGGCGCAACAGAATATTTTCTTCATAGTTCCCTCCTGTAGCCAGAGATATTCTATGAACGCATATCCGCGTTTAGAACGCAGTCCGCCCGCCTCTCTCCGCAAAAGAAGAACATGCCGCAAAGATGCCAAGCACCTCTATCTTCGTGGAAGGGCGCGGCTCGTTCTCGCCTCCACCCTCGACTCCCGTTTCCGCTCCTACACATATGAAAAGACAGGACG
>CANQFB010000025.1 GCA_947598205.1 uncultured Clostridia bacterium | reverse complement strand
ACAAAAATACGCATTTTATGATTAGCCTCTCTTGAATCACATGACTATCGCGTTGATTTCTTATAACATAAAGCCAAACAGCCGAGGGAAATCCCTCGGCTGTTTGGCTTTATGCGTTCTTATTCCCGAGATACAAAATAAATCCGAACCAATCACGGGTTACGATTACCCTTGTTGAGTTCGGATTATTTTGATTTGGTGGACCTGCGGAGAGTCGAACTCCGGTCTTACAAGGTTCAGACGCGGACACTACACGCTTAGTCCGTGGTCGGTCTCGCCCGGATGCAGTCCACGGACAAACTTGCATTGGGGCATACCTCCGAAATTCATCGCATGGCGGGGGAGGTCCGCCGCCCTGCAACGTTCCCTACTCGATAACGCCCTCTCCGCAGCCGTAGGCCTCTGCGGGAGGACGGGGCTTAAGCTTTAAGCCGCAAGCGCAAGGCGGCGAGCCGAAGCTCTGCGCGCGGTTGCACGTCTGCTGGATTTTTCGTCAGCATTTAAGATTATTTCCGTTTTTACGGAGCCGAGCCTCCGGCGTGCGTCCGACGAGATCCGCTTGCAATCGAATCCGTAACAGGCCCGTTTGCGACACTCGTCCCTCTTATTTTATAATCGCGAATTTCGTTTGTCAACCGCTTGCATGCGCAAAATTTGCAAAATCCCATGGGAAATTCGGGAAGAATGTTGACATATTGAGCTTTTTCGTGCTAAAATGATTGCAAACGGAGGAAAAAATTATGATTTGTAAACAATGTGGTAAAGAGATCCCCGACGGCTCGAAGTTCTGCCTCGAATGCGGTGCGCCCGTTGAGGCCGAAGAGCCCGCCGAAGAAGTGCCCTGCGAAGTCGCCGAAGAGACGCCCGTTGCAGATGTCCCTGTTGCAGAGGCACCCGCTGAAGAGAAACCTTGCGAAGAGTGCGCCAAGGAGGCTCCCGCGAAGCCCGAAAAAAAGTGCTGTGCAAAGTCCTTCTGCGCGCCCAATCTTCTTGTCGGGCTGATCCTTTCGGGCCTGTCCTTCATTGCGGGCATCATCCTCTTTTCCATTTGCCTTGCCGGAAAAGGTTCTTTAGGCTACGGGATCGACTTTCTCGTCATCCTGCCCGCCCTCGCCGGGCTTGTCCTCGGCGTCTACAATCTCCACGCTTCAGTCAAAGCGGAGAACAGGAAGAGAAAGATCGTCTCCTTTGTCAGCCTCGCCGTCGCGGCGTTCGTCATCCTCTTCGCCTTCATCGCCTGCTGCGTTCTGAATGCGAACTCCATTCTTTGAGTAAACCCTCATCGACGGACCTTCGGGTCCGCTTTTTCATGGGGAGAAAAATTTTCCCCGTTCGAACGGTTGACATTTTTTTTGGATACATGCTATCATAGAGTGAACACATTCACAAGGAGATCGCAGAGATGTTTTGTAAATTTTGCGGAAAAAAGATCGGCATCGGGACGCCCTACTGCCCGTATTGCGGTTCGAGGATCGACATGCCGGCTCCCCCTCAACAGCCCGCGTATCAAGCTCCCGCGCCTCAATATGTGCAGCCGAAAACGGAGCCTACCACCCTTGCGACCGTGGCCTTCGTCTTTATGATCATCAGCACGGTCCTCTCGGGATTTTTGCTCATCCCCCTTGCATGGATGCTCCCGATGACGCTCATCTTCAAGAAGAAGATCGACGCGGGCCTTCCCGTCGGGGTGGCATTCAAGGTCTGCACCCTCCTGTTTGTAAGCACGATCGCAGGCATTCTGATGCTCTGCGACGACAAGACGCCTTAAATGATGATTGCAAAAAAACGCCCTCGGGCGTTTTTTTATTGCACTTCTACCACTCGCTTCTGCCGCACAGCACGTCGATGGAGACGCCGAACAGGTCCGCGAGCTTCCAAAGATAGGAGAGCGTCGGCTCGATCCTCCCCCGCTCCCATTCACTCACGCACTGCTGGGTCACCCCTACCTCCCTCGCCAACGCCTCCTGCGAGAGCTTCTTCTCCTTTCGCATCGTCCTTAATATCTCGGAAAATTTAATGTTCACAAAAAAAATTTTACAACTTTAATTGTAAAACTATTGACTTACAAGAAAACTTGTGATAGTATGAAACAAAGAAGGAGAAAATATGTTTTGTGAACACTGCGGAAAAGAGCTTACGGACGAGGCAATCGTGTGCCCCAACTGCGGCTGTGCGACCGACAATTATACGGCTAAAAATAGCGGAACTGCAACCGACGGGCATACCACGACCAAAGTTTTTATGATCCTTGGATGTGTTCTTACATCCCTCTTCGGATTTTTACTACCGCTCGCATGGACGTTGCCCATGACGATTTCTTACTTTAACCGCATGAAAGAGGGACTCCCGATCGGTACTGGTTTCAAAGTCTGCACCTTGCTGTTTGTAAGTTTTATCGCGGGCATTTTAATGCTCTGCGAGGATGATATAAAAAAATAATTCAAGGAAGGAAGAAAAATGTTTTGCAAACACTGTGGAAAAGAGCTTTTCGATGAAGCTATGTTGTGCCCCAACTGTGGCACACCGACGAACAACAAACTCAATTCCAACAAGCAAGAAACAGCCAACCAGGCAACTGCGCCGTTGGGTTTGATTGCCCTCATTTTTGCCTGTATTGCCTTTGTGACAGGCATCATCTTCGGAGCGATCATCTTCTCTTATGAGGCTGCATTGTTACTATACCTTATCGGCGCAACATCGATCCTGCCTGCTTTCACTGCGATTGGTCTTGCGATCTGTGAAATGTATCGTAAGCCCAGAGGGATGAAATTCATCATGGCACTCATAGCGATCGTACTTTCGGCTATCGTGCTACTGCTCTTGCTTCTTTGCGGGTGCATCGTCACAACAGGAATGGGTTATTGATCATTTGAAAAGAAAAAGCAGGGAGTGTTTTCCCTGTCTTTTTTTGTAAGCGTCAAATTGGAGAACGAACGGACGCTCTAATTCGTCATTTCGAGCGCAGTCGAGAAATCACCGTATGAGTATGTTGCGGTGATGCTTCGACACGCGCGTATCGCGCGGCTCAGCATGACGATTTTGGAAGCACCACCCCACCCCCTTTAATTCCCCCTCCCCAAGGAGGGGGTAATGGACTTCGTATAAGGGGATCCTTCGGTCGCTATGCTCCTCAGGATGACGCGGAGCGTCAATTCAATACGACATCTTTAAGGCTCTCGTATTTCTGCATGGCGGCGGCGCGGATCTCATCGTATGAAAGCCGCCTCTCGAACGCCTCGTCCACGAGCTTCTTCGCGAGGAAGATGACTTCCGAAGAATATCGCAGGTTCTTGATCTCGGAGAGGAATTTCCCGCTCTGGCGGGTGCCCAAGAAGTCGCCGCTGCCGCGAAGCTCCAAGTCCTTCTCGGCGAGTTTGAACCCATCGGACGTGCTTCTTAAAATATTCAGCCGCTCGGCCGCCGCATCGCTATCGGAACCCGTGAGGAGGAAGCAATAGCTCTTCTCGCTCCCCCTCCCCACGCGGCCGCGGAGCTGGTGGAGCTGGGAGAGGCCGAACCGCTCGGCATTGTAGATGACCATGACGGTCGCATCGGGCACGTCTACCCCCACTTCGATGACCGTCGTGGAGACGAGCGCATCGCATTCCTTGCGCTTGAAAGCAGACATGGTATCCGCCTTTTCCTTCTCCCGCATGCGGCCGTGGAGGAGGGCGAACCGCACGGTGGGCAAGTTCCTCCGAAGCCTCTCGTAGAGCTCGGTCGCCGCCGTCACCTGCCCCTCGTCGTCCTCGATCTTGGGGCAGACGAAGTAGGCCTGCCTCCCTTTTTTGATCTCCTCCCTGATCCATACGAGCATATCCTCGTACTTTCTCTCGGGAATGACGGACGTCGCCACCTCCTGCCGCTCGGCGGGTTTATCGGGAATGGTCGTCACGTCGAGGTCGCCGTAGAAGATGAGCGAGAGCGTCCGCGGAATGGGCGTTGCCGACATGACGAGCACATCGGGTCCCTCCCCCTTTTCGCTCAAGGCATTGCGCTGGGCGACGCCGAAACGGTGCTGTTCGTCGCAGACGCAGAATGCGAGATCGCGGAAGAGGACGTCCCCCTGAAGAACGGCGTGCGTGCCGCAGAGAATGTCGATCTCCCCCGCCGCGAGAAGTTCCTTGATCTCCCGCTTTTCCTTTTGGGTCGATGCGCCCGCGAGGTATCCGACGCGATAATCGGGAAAGATCTTTTTGAGAAGCCCGAAATTCTGCGCGGCGAGCACTTCGGTCGGCGAGAGATAGACGGCCTGAAAGCCGCTCTTCACCGCCATGAAAATCCCCGTGAGGGCGACGGCCGTCTTGCCGCTCCCGACGTCGCCTTGGAGCAGTCTGTTCATGCGGACGGGGCCCGTAAGATCGTCGTAGACGGCCCTCACCGCCCCCTGCTGGCCGCGGGTGAAGGTGAAGGGAAAGCGCTTCTCGAAGGCGGCGACTTCCCGTTCGGTGACGGAATATCTGCGGAGCCGCGCCTCCCCCTTATCCCCCTTGATGAGTTTGAAGGCGGCGATGAGGGTGAAGTATTCCTCGAGGGCGATGCGCTCGGCGGCCGCATTCATTTGGGATACGCTTTCGGGCGCATGGATGGCGCGGAACGCCTCGGCAAGCGGTGAAAGTTTGTATTTCTTGCGAAGTTCTTCGGGAATGACGGAACGGAAGTCCTCTACATAGAGGGCGCGCCTTACCGCGTCGCGCACCACCCACTGTTCGACGCCCGCCTTCAGGGGATAGACGGGCACAAGCCCCTTGAGCTTCTTGCTCTCGTCCACCCGCTCGAAGGTGGGGTTGATGAGGGAGATGCGGTCGTAATAGTTCTGCACCCTGCCGTAGAAGAGATATTCCCCGGGTTGCAATTTCTTTGCAATATAGGGCATGTTGAACCAAACGGCGGTGAAATTATCCCGCCCCTGCTCGAGGAGAGCGCGCAAAATTTTCGTCTTGCCCTTCGTGCGGAGCGGCTCTGTGTAGACGAGGGTGCACGCGACGAGCGCCATATCCCCGTGGACGGCCTCACGGATGGAGACGCGGTTCGTCATATCGAGATAGGTGCGCGGGAAATAGCGGACGAGCGTTGCCGTATCGGCGACGCCGAGCTTTTCAAATTCCTTCGCGCGGGCGGTGCTGATGCCCTTGAGCGCCGTAAGTTTCATGAAATGCCTCCGATAAAGATAAGAGAGCGGTTTCCCGCTCCCCTTGAGGTCGTATTTGTCGGCTTATTCGAGCGACACCAAGTAGTAATACACGGGCTGGCCGCCGTTATGGAAGTCCACCTCGCAATCGGGGAAGGCCTCCTGCACCTTTGCCGCAAGCGCCTCGGCGTCTTCCTCCCCGACGTCCTGCCCATAGTAGAGGGAGATGACCTCGTGGGTGTCCTCTTTGAGCTTATCGATGAGGGTGAGAACGGTCGTCTCGATGCTCTCGCTCTTGGCGAGGATCTTCTTATCGTCGAGCCCGATAATGTCCCCCTCCTTGATGGAGAAGCCGTTGACCTTGGTGGTACGGACGGCGTGCGTCACACTGCCCGCCTTCACATTGTCGAGCGCATGGATCATGTTGGTCTTGTTCTCCTCGGCCGAAACGTCGGGCGAGAAAGAGAGCGCGGCCGCAAAGCCCTGCGGGATGTTCTTGGTGGGAATGACGTGGATGGTGCGGTTTTCGACGAGCGCCTTGGCCTGTTCTGCCGCAAGAATGATATTCTTGTTGTTGGGGAAGACGAAGACGTTGTCCGCATTGATCTTCTGCACGGCGTTCGCAATATCATCGGCGGAGGGGTTCATCGTCTGCCCGCCCTCGATGACACGGTCGACGAAGAGATCTTTGAAGATCTCCGAGATGCCCTCGCCCGCACAGATGGCGAGCATGCCCTGATCCTTCTTCTCTGCGGCGATCTTGGCCTTGAGCGCCCTGTTCTGTTCGAGCATATTCTCGATCTTGGGGCGGTCGAGCTCGCCGAGCTGAAGGGCGTAGGTGAGCGCAATGCCGGGCTGGTTGGTATGGACGTGCACCTTCACGAGCTCGAGGTCGCCGATGCAAATCACGCTGTCGCCGATATTCATGAGCTTTTCGCGCAATTTATCGATGTCTGCAAGCGTCGTCGAAGGTTTTAAGTTGATGATGAAAAATTCGGTGCAATAGGCGAATTGGATCTCGCCCAGCTCCATGTTGATAATATCGGAATTGTCGCCGAATTCCACGTCGGCCGCGTTCTGCGCGGTGGCCGCCGTCTGCACTTCGGACGCGACGTCCTCCCCCATGAGGGCGGCAAGGAAGCCGCGCATGATGGTCATCAGCCCGACGCCGCCCGAGTCGACGACGCCCGCCTTCTTCAGAACGGGCAGAAGTTCGGGGGTCTTGGCGAGGGCCCTGTCGCCCTCCGCGATGACGGCGGGAAGGAATTCCTCGAAGTCGCGAAGTTTCCCCGCGTTCTTCACCGCAAATTCCGACATCATCCTCACGACGGTGAGAATGGTTCCCTCCTTGGGAATGGAGACCGCGCCGTATGCCACCTTCGTGCCCGCCTCGAGCGCCTTTGCGAACGTCTTGGTGTCCACTTCGGGTTTGGAGACCCGCAATACGGAGCAGATGCCGCGGAAGATCTGCGACAAAATGACGCCCGAGTTCCCCCGCGCGCCTTTGAGCGCCCCTTTCGAGACGAGATCGCACACCTGCGCGAAATCCAAAGAGGCGGAGGAGAGAAGCTCCTTCACCGCGGATTGCATCGTGAGCGACATATTGGTCCCTGTATCGCCGTCTGGAACGGGGAAGACGTTCAACGCGTCCACCTTCGCCCTGTTTTGTTCGAGCTGTTTCGCACCCGACAACACCATCTTGCGGAAGAGTGCGCAATTTATATTTTTCTGCATGAAATTCTCCGTTTTAGCAGAGAATGCGGAGGAGCAGTAAAATCAAAGTTGAAGCCCCGCGACATTCACATTCACGGTATCTACGATCATGCCCGTGAAATGCTCCACCTTATATTTGATGGCCTCCTTTAAGGATTCCGCCACCGCTTCGATGGAGACGCCGTATTTGATAAGTACGGTGATATCGATGAAAATCCGGTTTCCGGACGTGACGACTTTCACGCCCTTTCCTCCCGCATCTCTTTTGAGAAGTTCGGCGAGCGTCTCGGAAAAACGGCGTGCGACAGTATCCACGATGCCGTAACATTCCACCGCAGCTTGCGACGCGACCTTGGCGATCGCCAAGTCGGATATAGAGATTTTGCCGTATGCGTTGCTTGTGCTGACTGACATAAAAGCTCCCTTGCCTCTTTCCATATTTTACCCTATCGTATGGATTTTTGCAAGCATTATCGGGAAATATTTCGTAAATTCAAAAAAAAATACACAAAGCCCCCTGTTTTTAATTGCTTTTTCCCCCGCAAAATGGTATGATGAATGCGGTATGCAAAGGAATGTCCTTCGCATGCAAATCCGAAAATACCCCTCGGGAGGTGGAGATATGTCGAGAGTATGCACTATTTGCGGAAAGGGTCAGACGGCGGGCAACAACGTCAGCCACTCCCATCGTAAAACAAAGCGGACGTTTGCCGCCAACGTGCAAAAGGTGACCTATACAAAAGACGGCAAGGTGCAGAAGGGTTACGTCTGCGCCCGTTGCCTCAAGAGCGACAAGGTTGAAAGAGTGTAAGTATTTATAAGGCAGAGGCGTTTTCGCCCCTGCCACATCAACAAAGTAAAAAAACGGAAGCCTTTGGGTTTCCGTTTTTTTCATGCCTTGCCCTCTCCGTTGGATAGGCAAGGGGGCGCGTCAAACGCGTCAATTCCAAACCCGTTCAAAAGCCTTCCCCTGTTTGGGGGAAGGTGTCGCCTTCGGCGACGAATGGGGTCAATAGATTTCTCTCATCCCAAGCCCCCCCATTTTGAATTCTTCCTGCCCCAATCCTCATTCCGAGCCTAGCGAATTCCCCGCTATGCACGAGGGCCTGTAGAGCTGTCCTCGGCTTCGCCTCGAGATGAGGTGCGATGCGACGTAGCGGGAAAATGGCCTTACGCCCCCTATAAAAAAGCAAGAATCGGAAGCCCACGGCTCCCGATTCTTTTCCAAACTATTTTTTCCGTTTTCTCTCATACTTTCGCCGCGTCGCATCTCCCCCGCGGAGGTGACGCTCCTTGAGATTTTTTGCGAGCACTGCCTTCACCCGCTCCGCAAGAGCGGGATCGAGCGCAGGCAACCGCTCCGTCATGTCCTTATGTGCAGTCGTCCAAGTCGGGAACGGATATCTCCCCCACGCCTTCACTTTCGATCGGAATAGCGTTTTCCAACCCAAGTTCGGAATTTAATTGCAGGAAAATATCCACATTCCCGTCGTGATCGACCTCGATACGCCTCACGATGCGTTTGAGTTGTGCGTTCGTCATCTGCGACACGTCGGCGATGTCCGCAATGGAGCGGAATGTCTTTTTCAGAACGCCGTCCAACCGCTCGTGCATCGTCATACGGCTCTCTATCATTTTCAGTTCTGCTTCGAGGGATTCCTTCCTCTGCTTCGCGCCCAAGAGCCGCTCGTTGAGTTCCTCGCGCGAAATCAGATCGTCGGTGTAGAGGTTCATGTACTTCTCCCGCGTCTTTTCGAGCCTTTGAAGTTCCGCCCTCACCTCTTTTCCCCTTTCGACGTTCTCCTCTTTCTTCCGATAGACCTTCTTAAACTCTGCGGTCACATAGTCTATCACGTTTTTCTGATGGGACAAGATGTAGGCAAAATAATCGGAGATCACCTTTATGAGTTCCTTTTCGTCGATCACGGTGCGATTGGGGCAACTGTCCGCGCCGTTGCCGTTTCGTCCCGAACACACCCATGTGACGTATGTATTCTTATAGGTGCGCTCAATACGGCGGAACGACCACCCGCAGTCCTTACACTTGATCAGCGTCGAAAACAAATATTGATTGCTGTGCCGCGTCTTGTCAAGTTTGAACGTCTGCCCGCGCGCGTGTATGATTTTCTGCGCCTTGTCGAAAACGTCTTGATCAACGATGCGAAGGCTCTCCTTTTCGGTGATAAGCCACTCCGATTCGTCTCTGCATTTGCGCTGTCCCGTTAGAAAATCGGAGATCTCCTCTTTCCCGTTGACGACTTTCCCCGTGTAAATTTCATTTGTCAAGATGCGCATGACGGCATTGGGCGACCACGCGCAATTTCGCTTTGTCTTGATTCCACGCGCGTTGAGCGTCTGCGCGATCTTCATCGCGCCGTCCTCATCCTCGCAATACCGCCGGAATATCTCCCGAACGATCTCCGCCTCCCGCTCGTTAATGGCAAGGTCGAACAGCTCCCCCTTCGTCTTGTCATAGCCAAAGACGATGTTGGGGACCTTCCCCTTTTCGGCGTTGACTTTCTTCCCGAACTTGACGCGCTTGGACATATTTGC
>CANQFB010000024.1 GCA_947598205.1 uncultured Clostridia bacterium | reverse complement strand
CACACTTTGCCGCATCTTTAGAAGAAAATCCTTTCCTTATTATAGTCCCTTTTTTTTGAAAAGCAACTTTTTTGACCGCCCGTTTGCGAATTTTTTCCGCGTCCGTATGGCAGAAGGAAGGGCGCGGCAACTTGCCGCGCCCTATTTTGGGGGTTGAGTGCGGTGGCGTCCTCCCGCACGGGGCTTTGCTTACAATTTGATTTTAAGAGCAGGGACTACGCCGTTGTCTGTGCGATCGACACTCTCCGTGTTACCAAAGACGTAGCCATCGTTGTGGACGTCATGAGCGCAGTTACTATTGCTGTCCGGCGAACGCAACCACCAACCGGCGGTGTCGACGTAAAAGCTGCTTGAAGATATATATACGCCCTGCGATTTGGCATAGTCCGTCGGCTTCAGCCGTCGAGTTGAAGAGCTTGAGGTGTCCGAATCAAACCCATAGGATGTACTCAGAATTTCTTTATAGCTCAACAGGAATACCTTGTCTTTCGTGTTCTCGCAGGTACAGGGGTTAAAGCTGTGGCCCGTCGATGTAAGACCGTTATCCACTGTTGTCGTCTCTATGATCTGCTTAGCGGTGCTGTTGAATGCCGCGCCATAGAACGTCTCCGTCAGCCATTCTCGGATGTCGCTCTCCTTGTAGTTGTTTGCATATACCGTCCTGCCGTTTATCGTGCGCGTGTCTGAATCATTATGATAGTATTGTTGGCTATCGAGGATGATGTTCGCCATGAGAAGTGCCGTGCCGTTCTTCTCTTCCAAAATGCGCCATTCTATCGGCTCCCACTTGAACCAATACACTGTGCTCGTCTTATACCCGTTGTCGTCCTGATAGCTGTAGTCGGTTGAAGAACTCTTCTTCGGCCAATACGGCCTGTAGTTCGTGAAATATACGCCGCGGTAACGGCCGCCTTGATAGGAAATATCGATATACCACATATAGTCGGATACGTTGCCATTGATATAGTAGTCGTAACTCGTCCACTTGCCCGCACTTGAGCTTGTCGGCTTGCTTCCCGCCGCCATATTCAGGCTGTTGCGGAGCGAGGAATCCACATCATTTTTATCCGTCACTTCGGTTTGGGGATATTCGCCAAGATATATCTTGCTGTTTTCCTTGCTATACGGCTTCTTCGCGCCGCAGACCGAACAGGTGTTGCTCGCGCCGTAATTATGGCTTTGGTGCGCATATTCGCATTCCGTGCAAACGCCGTTTTGATAACTGTGATTTTCCGTTTCAACCTTTCCGCAGACAGAGCAAGTCCCCTTATGCTGTGTCTCCGTCTCATCGGAATATGTGAAATTATGGTCTTCATGCTTATAATCACAGGTCGAACACACGCCGTTTTGATAGGTATGTTTCTCGTGCGCATACTCACATTCTTTGCACACGCCATTTTGATAGGTGTGCTCTTCCATCACGGTTTTTCCGCAGACAGAGCAAGTCCCCATGTGCTGTGTTTCCGTCTTATCGGAATATGTAAAATTATGGTCTACATGCTCATAATCACAGGTCGTACATACGCCATTTTGATAGGTATGCTCCTCGTGTGCATACTCGCAATCTTTGCACACGCCGTTTTGATAGGTGTGCTCTTCCGTTACGGCTTTGCCGCAGGTCGAACAAGTTCCCGTGTGACCCTCTTCCGTCTTAACGGAATAGACAAACGTATGCGTCTCGTGCTCGTAATCGCAAATTTTGCATTTGCCTTTCTCATAGGTATGGGCGGCCTCATCCTTGCGCTCCTCGGTGTGATCGCAGGTGGCGGCGTGCCAATGTCCGCTCTCGTCGCTTGACCAAGTGTCGGCAAAGGTGTGGGAGTGATCGGGCGGGTTAGTGCCCCCTCCGCTACCGTTTCCGCCGTTGTTTCCGCCGCCACAGGCGGAAATGCCGAGGATGAGACAGAGCGCCGAGACGAGCGCCAACAATGCCGTCAAAAGTTTGTGTTTCATGTTTCTTTCTCCTTAAAAAGTATTTGCGGGCAAAAAAAGGACGCCTCAATCCGAGGCGCCCGCTTCGAGTATCCTCGAATTGTTGCGACACAAACCCTAACAAGTACATAGGAAATAAGGATACACCGATGCCCGTTGTATCTTTGTACTTGTTAGTATTCGGTTGTGTCGCAAGGTCTATTCTATCACGGAACAAAAAATTTTACAATGCTTTTCACGCAAAGAGGGCGATATTTTTTATAAGCGCTTGCAATTTATGCGCGCGTTTGGTATAATAGGGAAGATGTCGAATGATTCCTTGCCCATCCAAAAAGAGCGGGCCAAACAAATGAATCCCGTCGTCCTCGCCTTTGTGGGCGACGCAGTTTATACCCTCTACGTCCGCCGCATGCTCGCCCTGTTGCATACGAGCCATACGGGCGAACTCAACCGCTGTGCGGCGGAGAAGGTCTCTGCGCACGGCCAGAGCGAAAAGCTCGAAAAGATCCTGCCCCTTCTTTCCGAGGAGGAGGCCGAGATCTATCGCCGCGGCAGGAATGCGAAAAAACCCACGAAGAGCAAGAACGCTACCGTCGCCGAATATGTCCGCTCCACGGGGTTCGAGGCGGTCATCGGGTATCTCTATCTCACGGGGCAGGAGGAACGCATCCGTGAGCTGTTCTTTTCAGAAAGCGGAGAGGACTTATGAAGACAGAGGGCAGAAACGCCGTTTTGGAACTTCTCAAGACGGATAAGACCGTCGAAAAGATCTTGCTTGAAAAGGGCGCGCAGGGCACGCTCGCAAGGATCTTCGCCGAGGCGCGGAAGAAGGATATCCGCGTCCAATTCGTCGCACGCGCCGTTCTCGATAAGGAGAGCGCCGAGGGCCGCCATCAGGGCGTCATCGCCTATACGACGGATTTTTCCTACGCCGATTTCGAGGAGATGGGAAAGGGGGAGAAGGGACTTATCGTCCTTTGCGACGGCATCGAAGACGTGCACAATTTAGGTTCTATTCTGCGCGTTGCGGAATGTGCGGGCGCGGAGGGGGTCGTGATCCCCAAGGCGGGCGGCGCGAGCGTGACGGAGGCAGTCGTGCGCATCTCGGCGGGGGCGGCCGAACATATTCCCGTCGCCAAGGTCTCCTCGATCAACGCGGCCATTGAGAGCCTTAAAAAGAGGGGCTTTTGGGTATATGCCCTCGAGGCGGGAGGATCTCCCATCTACGAGGCCGACCTTACGGGCAAGATCGCCCTCGTCGTGGGGGGAGAGGATCGCGGCGTGCACCGCCTCACGCAGGAAAAGTGCGACGGCGTGCTCTCCATTCCCCTCTTCGGGAAGGTAAACTCCCTCAATGCCTCGGTCGCGCTCGGCATTGCGGTCTATGAGGTGGTGCGTGCAAGATATGAAAAATGAGGCGGACGAAGTTCTCGCCGCCCGCGCCCAAAAGGGGGATGCGGCGGCCGCGGAAGAGCTCATGGACCGCTATAAAGATACCGTTCGGCGCATCGCGCGCAAGTTCGCCTTCAACATATTCGCCGAGACCGACGATCTCGTGCAGGAGGGCATGATCGGGCTCTATCTCGCGATCGGGGGATACAGCGCCGCCTCTGGCAAGAGCTTCAGAAATTTCGTCTATGTCTGCGTCGTGCGAAAGATCTACAGCTACCTGCGCACCGTCTTCCGCCTCAAGGGGGAGGGAGAGCGGAGCGAAGTGGACATAGAGAGCATTCCCGAAGGGGCGACTCCCGAGGAGCTTCTTCTCACGGGGGAATCGGAGGCGGAATTTCGTTTGCGCCTCATGAAGACCTTATCCGATTTTGAATTCCGCGTCGTCTCGATGTATCTCGAGGGCATGAGCTATGCGCAGATCTCCGCGGCGACGGGCAAAGAGATCAAGAGCATCGATAACGCGCTGGCGCGTTCCAAACGCAAGCTGACAAAGGCATTCAAGGAAGAATAATATGGCACATCTTTCTCTCTACAGAAGATTTCGCCCGGACTCCTTCGATAAGATGGTGCGGCAGGAACATGTCGTCCGCATCCTCAAAAACCAGATCGAAGGGAATGCGATAGGCCACGCCTATCTCTTCACGGGCCCCCGCGGGACGGGCAAGACGACCATCGCCCGCATCTTTGCGCGCGCCGTCAACTGCGAGCATCCCCGAGAGGGGTCTCCCTGCGGGCAGTGCCCCACCTGCCGCGCCCTCCGGGAGGGCTCTCTGGATATTTCCGAGATCGACGCCGCCTCCAACAACGGCGTTGCGGAGATGCGCGATCTCCGCGAAAAAGTGCAATATCCCCCCGTTACGGGCAAATATAAAGTCTATATCATCGACGAAGTCCATATGCTCACCGACGCCGCCTTCAACGCCCTTCTGAAGACGCTCGAGGAGCCGCCCGCACACGCCATCTTCATCCTCGCGACGACAGAGCCGCAGAAGATCCCCGCGACCATCCTCTCCCGCTGTATGCGGCTGGATTTCAAACTCATCCCCGAGGAAGATCTCGAAAAGCACTTGAAGTCCATTTTGGATGAGATTGGCAAGCCCTACGAGGAGGAGGCCGTCGCCGCCATTGCGCGGGCGGGCGCGGGAAGCGACCGCGATATGCTCTCCATCGCAGAGGCCTGCATCGTCTATGCCGACACTCTTACCTACGACGCTGTCTGCGCAGTTTTGGGCGCGGCCGACTTCCATGAGACGGCAAAGCTCGTCACCGCCATGCTCACCTTCGACCTCGGGACCGCGATCGGCTCTGTTGAGCGCATCCTCGCCGAGGGCAAGTCGGTGGGCGTCCTCTTGAAGGACATTCTGCAACTTTTGAGCCGCATCACCGTCGCCAAGACGTGTAAAAACGCCGAAAAGCTCCTGTCGCTTCCCAAGGAGCTCTACGCCGAGATCAAGTCCATTGCGGACAAGGCGGACGGCAGGGCGGTATTGCGCGCGACGGAAATTTTGATAAAGACGGAGAGCGAACTCCGCTTCGTCTCTTCGCCGCGCATCGCCCTCGAGACGGCAATCCTGCGCGCCTCCCACCCCGCATGCGATGCCGACAGCGAGGCGCTTATCGTCCGCATCGGCCATCTGGAAGAGGAGCTTAAAAAGGGAACGATCGCGGCGCAGGCGGTACCCATGCCCGAGATTGCGCATGCGGATACGCCCTCTCCCGCGAAGGAGACGCCGCCCGATGACGGCTTTTCGTTCCCCGAGGAAGAACCCATCTTCGAGGAGGCATATTTTTCCGACGGGGCCGTGCCGCGCGGGGAAAGAGCAGGGCATGCAAAGCCCGCGCCCGTACCCGCGCCCGCAGAGAAGGCTTCTGCGCCCCAAGCGGTTTCGCCCAAACCCGCTCCCGTGGCGGGCGGGCCGACGGGAGAGATGAGTGCGGAAGTTGCCTTCGGGAAATTCATGCGCGCCCTCCGCAAGACGCCGAAGAGCGGCGTTCTCTTCACGATGTGCTCCGATCTTCTCGCGAGCTACGAGGGGGAGACGCTTGTCCTTACCACCGAGTCGGAGACCATCTACACCGCCCTCCGCCGCGAGGATCACAGGAAGGCGATGGAGGAGATCTTTGCGGGGATCGGCGTGGCGGCGTTCGACGTGAGGAAACAGGGCGCAAAACCCGCCCTGAAGAGCTCCATCGAAGAACTCAAAGCGAGCTTCGGGGATTACCCCATCGAAATCAAATAAATCACATGGAAGATGCGCTTCGATCCCGCACGGATGGGCGCATAAGGAGGCGGATATGTCATACGGCAGAGGCGGCGGCATGGGCGGCGGCAATATGCAGAACCTCATGAAGCAGGCACAAAAGATGCAGGAAGAGATGCAGGCGACCGAGAAACTTCTCGATGAATGGGAGATCGTCGGCACTGCGGGCGGCGAGGCCGTCGTCGTCTATATGAATGCCAAGAAGGTGATCGACGGGATCGAGATCGACGAGAGCGTCGTCGACCCCGAAGACGTGGAGATGCTCGAAGATCTCGTCCTCGCGGCCATCCGCGACGGGTACAAGAAGGCGGACGCCGTCTATCAGGAGAAGATGGGCAAGTTCGCAGGGCCCGCCGGTATGGGCGGCATGGGCGGCATGGGAGGGCTTTTCTGAAGTGGAAGTCTTTATCGAACCCATCGGAAGGCTCATGAACGAGTTCTCCAAGCTCCCGGGCGTCGGCAAAAAGACGGCCCAACGCTATGCTTACCGCGTCATCTCCATGTCCGAAGGGGAGGCGCGCGCCTTCGCCGAGGCCATCGTCGACGTCAAGCGCCGCGTGCGCTTCTGCAAGATTTGCGGCAATTTTACTGAGGAAGAGGTCTGCGCTGTCTGTAAGACGCGGGACGCCTCGCAGATCTGCGTCGTCAAAGAGCCGAAGGACGTCATTGCCCTCGAGAAACTTCACGAATACAAGGGGGTCTATCATGTCCTTCACGGCGTCATCGACCCCATGAACGGCGTCGGTCCCAACGATATCCGCATCAAGGAGCTTTTAGAGCGCGTCGCAAAGGGAGATGTGAAGGAAGTCATCATGGCGACCAACCCCGACGTCGAGGGGGAGGCGACGGCGATGTATATCGCAAAACTTCTCAAACCCATGGGTGTCACCGTTACGCGCATCGCGCACGGCGTGCCCATCGGAAGCGAGCTCGAGTATGCCGACGAAGTCACCCTCGCCCGCGCCCTCATCGAGAGGAAGGAACTGTAAAAAAAGGAAACAATATGAAAATATCCGTACTTGGCTGTGGCCGCTGGGGTTCGTTTATCGCATGGTATCTCGCCCGCCGTGGCTTCGAGGTCACGAGCTGGGGTCCCGAAGAGGACTTTTCCTACCAAATATTAAAGCGGACGGGCCGCAATGAATATGTCGTCCTCGACGAGAATATCCGTCTCACCTGCGACCTCGGCAAGGCCGTCAGGAGTGCCGAGGTCATCGTCATCTCCATCTCCTCGCAGGGCTTGCGCGGATTTATGAAGAAGGTCATGCACCATCATGTGAAGGATAAAGTCTTCGTCCTCTGCATGAAGGGCATCGAGGACCACACGGGCAAACGCCTCTCCGAGATTATGGTGGAAAGCGGCGTCGACCCGCAGAAAATTGCCGTATGGGTGGGTCCCGGCCACATTCAGAGCTTTGTGAAGGGGATCCCCAACTGTATGGTGATCGATTCCGAAAACGAGAGCTTAAAGCGCCGCCTCGCGGATAGCTTCGGCTCCGATCTCATTCGTTTTTATTATGGCGAAGACCTCATCGGTACCGAGATCGGCGCGGCCGCAAAGAACGTGATGGGCATCGCCGCGGGCGCGTTAGATGTTCTCTGTCCGCCTCTCAAAGGCCCGCTCATGGCAAGGGGCGCAAGGGAAGTCAGCCGCCTCATCAAGGCGATGGGGGGCAACCCGCTCTCCGCATACGGTCTCGCCCACCTCGGCGACTACGAGACCACTCTCTTTTCGCCCTATTCCCACAACCGTGCCTATGGTGAGAGCGTGGCGAAGGGGGAGACGTTCACCAAACTCGCCGAGGGCGTGATGACCTCGAAGGCGATGAAGTATTTAGGCGAAAAGTACGGTGTGGAACTGCCCATCACAAACGCGGTTTGCTCCGTCTGCTTCGGCGAAGGGGACGGTGAAACGCGTTGCCGCAACGCCATCGCCGCGCTCTTCTCCCGCCCGACCGTCTCCGAATGGGAAGAATGAAGGAGAAAAGGCTTCTCCCTTGTGAAGGGAGAAGCTGTCACGCTGTGCGTGACTGATGAGGGTTGGACTGCGAAACGGCCATACTTGTCCGCAGGCGACCATCACGGAAGGAGCTACGTCATTCTGCTCCGCGCGAGGCTTCTATTCAATCAAATCCCCGTCTTCTTTTATATCCTCTCCCTCAAGGAGGGGTTTTTCTTATCTTTGCGTTTTTCCGAAAATTTATAAATTTTTTTTGAACGCCGCTTTCCGCTTGTAAATTTGCCCATTTTGTGATAGACTATTTATGCGTTATATTACCACATACGGGATACATAGGCATTTTGTATCCCCTAATATCCGTATGTGGAGTATAACGCAATAACGGGATACTCTGTGCGGGTGTCCCTCGAGGACGCCCTTATTTATTATAAAGAATAAAGAAAATGATATTTTTGGGAGGTACAATCAATGAAGAGAAAAATTTTTGCGGCGGTATTTGCTTTTGTTCTCGCGCTCGGCTGTGCTGTGGGCGTGAGCGCCTGCGGCGGGACAAAAGATCCTACCGTTCATGTCGAGAGCGTTACGCTTTCATCGTCTTCGCTGGATCTGCAGATCGGCGAAGAAGCGGTGTTGACCGCCACCGTTTTGCCCTCCGACGCTACCGATAAAACGGTCGGCTGGCAGAGTGACGATCCCTCGGTGGCTACGGTAAACAACGGTAGAGTGAAAGCCGTTGCCGCGGGGAGCGCTACGATCACCGCCACGGCGGACGGGAAAAACGCCACTTGTTCTGTCACCGTAACAGGCGGCACGACGCACCAACACGAATATTCGCCGCTTTGGAGCTCCGACGACGAACATCATTGGCATGCGGCGACCTGTGTGCACACGGAAGAGATGAGCGACTATGCGGCACACACCTACAAAAACGGCGTCTGCGAAATTTGCCTGCACGAGCACGTCAACCATACCTTCGAGGGGGACAGATGTTCCGTTTGCGGCCTTTCGGTCGAGTTCTCCAAACTCCGTTATGAGAAAGCAGACGGACAGGAGGGATACTCCGTAATCGGTTGGGATGAGAGCGTCACGGACAGGACACACATCTTTATTCCTGCCGAGTACGAAGGAAGCCCCGTCGTCTCGATCGGAGAGAGCGCATTCGACGTTGACGACGGAGACGGCGATGAAACGCTTGCCACCGTTTTTCTGCCCGAAACAGTCAAGGAGATCGGAGCTTATGCTTTCTATCACTGCACAGGTCTTACGAGTATAAACATTGAAAACGTCGAGACGATCGGTAAAGGCGTATTCAGCGGCTGTTCCTCGCTCGACGGTATTTGCTTCGGATCGGGGATCACCTCGATTACAGATACCGCATTCTATCAATGTTCTTCCTTGAAAAGCGTCGAAATCCCAGCCAATGTCAAAACGATCGAAAAGAATGCCTTCCGTGAGAGCGGACTTGAAACGGTCACTCTTAATGAAGGATTGCAAACGATTGGCGAAAACGCCTTCTACAAATGCGCTTCCCTGAATGACGTCAGGATTCCCGCAAGCATAGAAACGTTTGAAAAGAATACTTTCCGTGAGAGCGGGCTTAAAACGGTTACTCTCAATGAAGGACTACAAACGATTGGTGAAAACGCCTTCTACAAATGCGCTTCCCTGAATGACGTCAGGATTCCCGCAAGCATAGAAACGTTTGGAAAGAATGCTTTCCGTGAGAGCGGGCTCAAAACGGTCATTCTCAACGAAGGACTGCGAACGATTGGTGAAAACGCCTTCTATAAATGTCTTTTGCTCAAGGAAGTCCATATCCCTTCGAGCATCCAAACATGGGGAACATATACTTTCAGCGGCTGTGCGGAGTTAAAAACCGTCACTTTTTCCGAAGGGCTTTCGTCGATCGGGGAAGCAGCTTTTAATAGTTGTGAGTTACTCGATGAAGTAACCGTTCCCGCGGGGCTTGCCGTCGGAAAAGGAGCGTTCAAGAGTTCGGGACTGAGAAGGCTCACGGTGGAAGCGAACGCAACTTTGGCTTTTGAGAGTTTCGGTTTTTGCCGTCAGCTGGAAGAGGTCACCCTTTCGGGAGAAGTCGACTGTAAGAGTTTCGCCTTTACCAACAGTACTGCCATTCAACGAGTAAACGTTGAATCTCTTGCCGATTGGTGTAATATGTCCTTTGGAAATTCCTATGCAACGCCTCTTTGCGGCGGTGCTAAGCTGTATGTGGATGGCACGGCAATAGAAGGTGACCTCGTCATTCCCGAGGGCGTGAAAAAGGTGGGAGATTATGCTTTCATGAATTATTCCTACATTCATCGTATCGTCCTTGCCGATTCCGTTGAAGAACTTGGTAAATGCGCATTTGATTCCGTTGAATGTTATAGTCTTGTGGTTGGGAAAAATCTCAAAGACTATGTGGGGTATAATACCGATCATAGCGGATCCACGCTGACAACAAATACCTTTGATTCCATATTCTATAACAGCCTGATCGAATTATGCAACCGTTCTTCTCTCGATATTAAAATGGGTGATGTTTCGATTCCCTCAAAAGAGAATCGGGGTAGCATTGAAGAGGTTGATGGTTTCCTCTTTTATGTCAACAGAACAATCGATGCGTGTCTGCTTTTGAAATATACGGGAGACGAGTTGACCGCTCTGCCTGCGCAATCGCCTCTCGGCGCGAACGGAACGTATATTATTCGCCGCGATTTTGCCGAGAACAGCGGGCTGAATTCTACCTCAATTGCCGATACGCTCATCATTCCGGATTGCGTAACCGAGATTGGTAACAGTGCTTTTACCACTATCGACTTTAATGTCGTTGTTATCGGAAGCGGCGTAAAGAAGATTTCCGGCAATGCCTTTGTCGGGTTGCAGGGTGCGACCTGTGTCTCAAAACTCTTTTATCACGGGACAGAGGAAGAGTGGAATTCCTTCGATAACGGCGTGGACGATGCGTTTCATCAGTTTAATGATACTGAATTCTATTTTTATAGTGATACTCAAAAGACAGGCAGATATTGGCACTATGGCGGAAGCGGCGAACCGGTTGAATGGTGATTTGGGCTTTACGTGTCGTACCGTCCGCTTCGTTTTCGGCGTCATTTTGCCCCGCGCAAAGTTTCCATTTGTAAACTTAAGCGCGGCACGAGGGACATCGCCCCGAAGTAGCGGAGCCCGCAGGGCGTAGTCGAAGAATTCCCTAATATGCAATCCGATAAACCTAAAAGAAAAAGAGGCAAGCGCCTCTTTTTCTTTTGGTGCACCGAGGCAATTATAATCCGAACACAAAAGCTCGTCAAGGCTGACCGTTTGCGTTCCGTTTTTATAGTTGA
>CANQFB010000023.1 GCA_947598205.1 uncultured Clostridia bacterium | reverse complement strand
CTACAAAAACGGAACGCAAACGGTCAGCCTTGACGAGCTTTCGTGTTCGGATTATAATTGTCTCGGTGCACCAAAAATAAGCACCCTGTATCGGGTGCTTATTTTTTATCTTTGTAATTCAAACAAATTGTATTTTCGGATAGTTTTGCAAATATCATCTTGAAAAGAAAATTTCACGATACACGGCATGAGCCCCTTTACCTTTTCAAAGTGAGCAAAGTCAAACTTCTTATCGTAGAAATTGATGACCGTACCCAAGGCTGTTGCGTGCGTTCCGATCGCAACGGTTCGATCTTTGTGTTCTTTTATGATTTGACCGAGCGCCGCAATATTTCTTGCCTGCACCTCATGAAGCGATTCGCCGCCTGAAAGTTTGTAGTCAAAATCTGCCCACTG
This sequence comes from uncultured Clostridia bacterium, assembly GCA_947598205.1. Lineage (GTDB taxonomy): Bacteria > Bacillota > Clostridia > Christensenellales > Borkfalkiaceae > Gallimonas. Next base: position 10,592 of record CANQFB010000023.1, on the reverse strand, counting down.
CGCTTTGCTGAAAGCCGCAAAATCAAAATCTTCGATCCAACTGTTATTTACTGTACGTTCTCTGAGATCATCCAAAGTATTGATCTCCAACCCGCTCGACTTGGAGAAATCACGAAGTGTCTCGATCGCCCTTTTATAGGGGCTGGAAAATATGATATCTACGTTTTTATCGGCTAAAAAACGCGTAACGAGTTTGCTGTCCGTCAAGCCCTTCGGCGTAAGTTCTCTCGAAACATCGTCATGGTTTTGGGAGTTGCACTCCGCATGTCTTATATAAAATATTGTTGTCATTATTCTTCAAAATTACAAGCCGCCGAGGGAGATAACCCGTCGGCGGCGTTTAATTTTTTTTTACACCATCACGTGGGATTTTGCGCCGAGGAAACGGCGGTTGCGCATGAGAACGGGGGCGATGTTTTCCTCGATAAATTCCTCCGTCTGGGCGGGGGCTCTGCCGATGAATTTCTTTGCATCGACGATGCGCTCAAGTTTTCCGTGCACCGCCTCGAACATGGGGTCTTCTTCGATACGGGAGAGAAGGTCGTTCTCGCCCCCCTCTTCCTTCACAATGCGTGCCGCTTGCATCGAGAGGACGCGGAGCCGCTCGTGCAGTTCTTGCCTGTCGCCCCCTGCCTTCACGCACTCCATCAAAATGTTCTCCGTCGCCATGAAAGGAAGCTCGGCCGCGACGTGTTTTGCGATCGTCTTTTCATAGACGACAAGCCCGTCTGCGACGTTCAAATAGAGCTCCAAAACGGCGTCCGCCGTCAAAAATGCCTGCGCGAGGACAATGCGGCGGTTGGCGGAATCGTCGAGCGTGCGTTCAAACCACTGCGTCCCCGCGGTCATGGCGGCGTTCACGGGAAGAGAAATGAGGTAGCGGGCAAGGCTTCCCATGCGTTCACAGCGCATCGGGTTGCGCTTATAGGCCATGGCGGAAGAGCCGATCTGCGTCTGCTCGAAGGGTTCTTCCACCTCCTTCATGCTCTGCAAGAGGCGGATATCGTTTGAGAATTTATAGGCGGATTGGGCGATGCCCGAAAGGACGCTCAAGACCTCATAATCGAATTTTCTGGGATAGGTCTGACCGGTAACGGGGAAGACGTTCTTGAAGCCCATCTTCTGCATTACGCGGCGTTCGAGTTCCTTCACTTTTTCGCCGTCGCCGCCGAAAAGGTCCAGAAAGCTCGCCTGCGTGCCCGTCGTCCCCTTCACACCGCGCATGCGGAAGCGGGCAAGCAGATTTTTAAGGCTCTCATAGTCGAGCAAAAGATCCTGTAGCCAGAGCGCGGCACGCTTCCCCACCGTCGTGAGCTGGGCGGGTTGAAGATGGGTAAAGCCGAGCGTCGGAAGATCTTTATATCGGAGAGCAAAATTCTTGAGTTTTTCCATCACGTTCACGAGCTTGCCCAAAATGAGGCCAAGCCCGTCTTTCATGATGATAAGATCGGCGTTGCAATCGACAAAACAGCTCGTCGCCCCCAAATGGATGATGCCCGCGGCCTTGGGTGCGGCGATACCGAACGCCTTCACATGCGCCATCACATCGTGCCGCGTGCTCTTTTCGAGCATTTCCGCCTTCCCGAAATCGATGTCGGAAATATGCGCTTTGAGCTCCGCGACCTGTTCTTTTGTGATGGGAAGGCCGAGCTCCATCTCGCTCTCGGCGAGAGCGGCCCAAAGCTTCCTGAAGAGGCGGATCTTCTTCTCTTCCCCGAAGTTTTCCTGCATTTCACGGCTTGCATAGCGCGTGATAAGGGGGTTCTCGTAGATTGCTTTGTCTGACATAGTACTTTGCAAACCTCGCTTTTATGCCCTGTTGGGGCAAAAATACCCAATTACAGCTCGAATTTTTCGACGGCCGTGCCCGCCTCGGTGAAGAGCTCCATCGAGAATGCGTCGGGATAGCCCTCCTTATAGACCACCCGTTTGATGCCCGCATTGATGATGAGTTTTGCGCAGATCGCACAGGGCTGATGGGTGCAGTAGAGCGTACCGCCGTCGATCTTCACGCCGTATTTTGCGGCCTGAATGAGCGTGTTCTGTTCGGCGTGAGCGGCATAGCACATCTCCTGCCGCGTTCCGCTCTCGATGCCGAGCGCTTCGCGCATACAGCCGCCGCGCTCCGTGCACGATTCGATCCCCGCGGGCGCGCCGTTGTAACCCGTCGCCATCACCCGCTTCTCGCGGACGATGATCGCTCCCACCTTGCGGCGCAGACAGCTCGACCACGAAGCCACATCCTCTGTAAGTTGCATGAAACGAATATCCCACTTATCCATAATGTTTACCTCTTTTTTCATTATAACATGTATGGGCGTGTCCTGTCAATATCGCAAAAAATAAAAGACAAAACATTGGAAAAATCTTCCGCATTTTTGTTTGACGGGCCAAGCAATGTGTTATAATAGAAAAGGAATTCATTTGGAGGTTTTTGCATGAACATCAAACCCTTGTTCGATAAGGTGGTCGTTGAAGCGGTCACCGTGGAAGAAAAGACGAAGAGCGGATTTTATCTCCCCTCCTCCGCACAAGAAAAACCGCAGACGTGCATCGTCGTCGCGGTGGGCCCCGGCGGCATGGTCGACGGGAAAGAAGTCAAAATGACGGTGAAACCCGGCGATAAAGTCCTCTGCGCGAAATACAGCGGGACAGACTTTAAGGTCGACGGGAAGGAATTCACCATCATCAAACAATCGGATATTTTAGCTATCGTTGAGTAAAGTCAGGAGGATATAATTATGGCAAAGCAAATCAAATACGGAGACGACGCAAGAAAGGCCCTCGAAACGGGCGTAAACACGCTCGCCGATACGGTGAAGATCACCCTCGGCCCCAAGGGCAGGAATGTCGTTCTGGATAAGAAATTCGGCGCACCCCTCATCACGAACGACGGCGTGACCATCGCAAAAGAGATCGAACTTCCCGATCCCTTCGAGAACATGGGCGCACAGCTCGTGAAAGAGGTCTCGACAAAGACAAACGACGTCGCGGGCGACGGCACGACGACGGCCGTGCTCCTCGCACAGGCCATCATCCGCGAAGGGCTCAAAAACCTTGCCGCAGGCGCAAATCCCATCATTTTGAAGAAGGGCATCGACAAGGCGGTCGTCGCCGCAGTCGATCACATCAAGTCCATCTCCAAGACGGTGGACGGAAAGAAGGCCATCTCGCAGGTCGCCTCCATCTCCGCGGGCGACGAAACAGTGGGCGAACTCATCGCAAATGCGATGGAGATCGTGGGAAAGGACGGCGTCATCACCGTGGAAGAGGGCAAATCCATGACGACGGAACTTACCACCGTCGAAGGTATGCAGTTCGACCGCGGATATGCTTCCGCCTACATGGTGACGAACACCGATAAGATGGAAGCCGTGCTCGATTCCCCCTACATCCTCATTACGGATAAGAAGGTCTCCAACCTTCAGGAGATCCTGCCCATCGTCGAACCTCTCGCCCAGCAGGGTCAGCGCCTTCTCATCATCGCGGAAGACATCGAGGGCGACGCGCTCGCGGCGCTCATCGTCAACAAGCTCAAGGGCGTGTTCAACTGCGTTGCGGTAAAAGCCCCCGGCTTCGGCGACAGAAGAAAGGCCATGCTCGAGGACATTGCGACCCTCACGGGCGGCACCGTCATCACCTCCGATCTCGGCTACGAACTCAAAGACGCCACTCTCGATATGCTCGGCAGAGCCAACCAGGTCAAGGTGGATAAAGATAACACGACCATCATCGACGGCGCGGGCGACAAGGAAGCCATCAAGGCGCGCGTCGCCTCCATCAAGGCGCAGATCGAGGTCACGACCTCCGATTACGACAGAGAGAAGTTGCAGGAACGACTCGCAAAACTCGCGGGCGGCGTAGCCGTCATCAATGTGGGCGCGGCGACCGAAGTCGAGATGAAGGAAAAGAAGCTCCGCATCGACGACGCTTTGGCGGCGACCCGTGCGGCCGTCGAAGAAGGCTTCGTCCCCGGCGGCGGCAGCGCGCTCCTCTCCTGCGTACCCGTCCTCAAAAAGCTCGTCTCCACCCTTTCGGGCGACGAACAGACGGGCGCTTCCATCATTCTGAAGGCATGCGAAGAACCCGTGCGCCAGATCGCGAAAAATGCGGGCGTAGACGGCTCCGTCGTCGTCGATAAGATCCTCACGAAGAAGCAGACGAACTACGGCTTCGACGCTTTGAAGAACGTCTATACCGACATGGTGGAGAGCGGCATCATCGACCCGACGAAGGTCACCCGTTCCGTCTTGCAGAACGCGGCTTCCGTCGCCTCCACCCTTCTTACGACGGAATCCATCGTCACCGATATTCCCACGCCGCCCGCGGCCCCTGCGGCTCCCGCAGGAGGAATGGACGGAATGTACTAAATAATTTCGTAAATTTCTTTTATAGAAATGCAAGCGGCGCCTATTGGGCGCCGCTTTTCCGATAATGCGGGCAAAGAATTTTGCGAGGGGTAAGTTTTCAACATTTCTCAACTTTGTCGGCCGCTGTACGTTCCTGTCCTCAAAGACAGTAAGCGTGCAGTGGCTTGGCAAATTGGGACGCCCACGGCGGAAATCAATTCCGCCTATGGCAAGTGATTAGGGAACAGTTTCGCAAATTTCTTTCTATCGGATACCGTCCGCGCGGACGCCGCAGGCGTCATCCTGAATTTGTCGAAGGATCCCGCGCGGAGCTCCGATAATGCGGGCAAAGAAATTTGCGAGGGGTTAGGTCTCAACATCTCAAAGCCCTTTCGCCCGCTGAACCTTACTGTCCTCAAAGACATTAAGCGTGCGGTGGCGTGGCAAATTGGGTCGCGAGGCGTTAGTAAAACCCCTGCACGCGCAAGTAATTGGAAGCGGGTGGAACCTGTCATTCCGAGCCCCCCGCAGGGGGGCGAGAGAATCCCCTCATACGAAGTCCGAATATCGCAAAATAAAACTTTGCACGAGTTAGAACAGTCTCTTCGGGCACCGTGCTCTTGTTTGCGAAAAAAGAGGGGCGTGTCCCCTCTTTTTTCATGCCGAAATTTGAATATAATCAAAGATTGCGTTACGACTTCAATTCTTGTTTTATTTTCGTCGTGCTGATTTCAGGTGTGCGCGAAAGATAGACGATCTCGATGTCGCGGGAAACCTTTTCGCGAAGGTATCAAACTTCCCCTTCCAATCGTCCCCCATTACAAAAACGTCTATTCCAAACTTTTCAATATCCGTCGCTTTTTGTTCCCAGCAAGTTTCGGGGATCACTTCGTCCACGTAGCGGATTGCCTCGAGCATCTGCTTGCGCTGTTCATAGGTGAACTAGCTCTTTTTCCCTTTTTCAACGGTGTTGAACTCATCGGTAGATAACGCTACGATCAGATGATCGCCAAGCGCCTTGGCACGTTGCAGAAGACGGATATGCCCGTAATGCAATAAGTCGAATGACCCATATGTAATGACTTTCTTCATGCCTAACCTCCCTATGTTCGATCGTTCAAACAGCATAAAAAGCTGTGATGGGAAGATCTGCTCCCATTCGAGGTGACGAAAAAATTATTCGTGCATATTCAAAAACTGCTCAAGGCAGAACATTTGCCATTTTTGATTTCCCGTAAAATCTTCCATGCGAAGCCCCTTCTTGAATTCCTTTCTTGAAGGGCCTTTCCAGTCCGCAAAATAAATATCTACGGGGCGAGGCATAGGAACTTTATCGGGCGCTTTTTTCCCGTAGCGAAGTTCAAACAAACGCCGTACCAGATATTTCGGTTCACCGCCTCTCACGCGTTCGAGATCCAAAGGTTCTGCCATCACAAGATGGGCATAAGGGTCGCCATAGGCCAACCCTGCGCACCCGAATGCGTTATAATAGGAACTCGAACTTTCTATGGAGAAAACATCGTCCATGAATTTCAAATAATCAATGCCGTCGCCATTCTTGCGGTATCTTTCAAAGAGATAGTTCATGCTCACAGGCTCCTCCAATACGGCGAAGGGATCTGTAAAAGTATATCTCTTTACGAATTCATCGAACTTCCATTCTTTCCCGAGGAGAAGATCCATGCCGCCGAAGATGAGATCGGCGCTCTCCCCTACCAACATTTTTGTGACGCCCAATTTTTTTGCTTCCAATGCCGCTTTGTAGATCTGCGGCTCAATGGAGTGAACGGGCGCGCCCTTTGCTTTCATGACGACGGAAAGGTATTGTTCGACGACGCTCCAGTCGATGTCGACATAGTGCAGGTTCAGATGGTTGAAATCTGCATACGATTCCGCGCGGCGAAGCTCTTCCTTTTGGAATTCTCCTCCAAGAAAACGGAAGGTGAATGCATCGCTCCCTTTGGGAAGATAGGAGGCGACGATCGCCGAATCCATTCCGCCGCTCAACATGACGCCGAGCTTTTCCTTGCCCTGCGCTTCAAAGAAGGCGTGCATTTCGCGGTCGATGTCTTCCGCCGTCTTTACGGGGCGCTTTTTCTCGGGCGGAACGGGCGTGAAATTCTTATGATGCAATCCCTCATAAAAATCTTTATCCTCGGCTTCCACATAACGGAAGGCTAAATAACTGCTCATACAAAAATTTTTATCGATCATTTTTGTTCTCCTCGTTTCTCTAATTCCTTTTGATTTCTTGTATGCTCCAAAGTCTGCGTGATGATCGTCGATGAGACGCCCTTGGTGTAAGGGAAATATACGATACGAATGCCTGCGGCGGCAAATTCTTTTTCGTAATCCTTCCACTTCTCGGTGCCGTACCAATCATCGCCGACAAAGAGGACCTTCGCCCCCAACTTTTTGCACATGGTAAGTTTATCCATATCCGATTGCGGAACGGCGGCATCGACATATTTGATGCTCCTTACGATCTCGATCCTGTCTTCAAAGGGAATGATCGCATGTTTTCCCTTATATAATACGAGGTCGTCCGTCGTAACGCCGACGATCAATTTATCGCAAAGTCCCTTCGCGTTCTTCAAAAGATTCAGGTGTCCGATATGGAACAAATCATATACGCCTGCCGTATATCCGATCAATTCTTCCTTCATTTTTCTCTCTCCGTGATCTTCGATTTTTACGCTATCCCCTTCAGACGTCGTTCCGATAGATCCGCATGCCGTGCGTGGGGTTGCGCTTTTTTACGGGCGGCGGCGTCATATAATCGCCGTAGCGGCTTGTCAGCCATTTATCCCAATCCGAGATGATAGAAAAGCTCTTTCCCTCGAAATCGACGTTCTCGAAATGGTCGTAGATCTCGCGGGGCATATAATCCCTCGTCATTCCCCACGAGCGGTTGTCGCAAAGCTCGCAAGTCTCAAAGGGATATTTCAAAAGAAGCGCATGGATCTTTCTGATCGCCCGTCTTCTGCCATAGATCATCCAAATGGGATAGAACCAAAAGCACAGGACGCGAACGACATAAGCCCACCAACTGCTCGCAAAAATATACCACTTCGTCATCGAGATGACGAAATTATAGAAAAGTTCCTTATGAAAGACCTTCTTGCGTCCCTTTTCGGGAAGATCGGGGACGCCATCCACGGGGAAAATATCGACGAAGAGATAGGGCACCTCGATATGAGAATAAGCCTTGATGGAATAGCGGTCGTCCATCATCTTCATAAAGGGATACGGAGCTTTTTTGCCGCGATCGTCGGAGACCAAAAAGTGTTCCTTGAGCTTCACCTCCCCTCCCATCACGAGAGAATAGAATTTCTCGTAGTCGGGGCGGGGCATCATGACGTCCACATCGTCGTCCCAAGGAATAAACCCTTTATGGCGGATCGCGCCGAGAAGGGTCCCGTAGGCGAGCGAATAACGAAGGCCGTTCTCCCTGCAGATGCGGTCGAATTCCGAAAGGATCTCAAAAAGACCTGCGTGGATCTCGTCGATATTCAGATATTTTCTTTTCTTCTTCATATGTTCCTCCCAAAGATGCAAGGCACGGGGAAAAAGCCTCCCCGCGGAGAACGCTTACTTCTTGCCGAGCAGACGGCGGACAAACGGCGGAAGACGGCTGTCCTGTCCGTCGGCATCGCCTGCGCCGCCATCGTCGGGATTCGGCCGATCGGCCGAATCGGGGGCGGGCATGTCCGCAGTCGGGGCGGGCGCGGCGGGCGTCTCATAGGGCCGCGGCGCGCCGTAATAGGGCGCGGCGGGAGCCTGCTGATAGGGGCTCGCGGGGGCTTGCGCATAGGGATTGGGAGCTTGCGCGTAAGGGTCGGGCGCGGCGGGAGCCGTATAACGCGCCTGTTCGGGGGTGAAGGCGGGATCGAATTGCGGCCCCGTCTGCATGCGGACGGCCTCCTGCGTGTTCCCCTCCTCCGCGGAAGGGAAGCCCGTCGCGATGACGGTGACCTCCACCTCGTCCTGAATGGCGGGATCGGTGCATGCGCCCGGAATGATCATGGCGTTATAATCGACGACGCCGTGGATGAGCTCCATCGCCTTGGAGACTTCTGCGAGCGTAAGGTCCTTGCCGCCGACAACGTTGACGATGATGGCGGTCGCGCCCTCGATGGTCGTCTCGAGAAGGGGGCTGTTGACTGCGAGTTTGACCGCCTCGGTGATGCGGTTCTCCCCCTTTGCCACGCCGACGCCCATGTGCGCGAGGCCCCTGTCCTTCAAAATGGTGCGTACGTCTGCGAAGTCGCAATTGATGAGCCCGGGCGTCACGATGAGGTCGGCGATGCCGCGGATGCCCTGGCGGAGCACATCATCGGCGACGGCGAACGCCTCGTTGATGGTCGCGCTCTTATCGACGACGGTGAGGATCTTTTCGTTGGGAATGATGACGAGGGTATCGACATACTTTTTGAGATTGTCGATGCCCTTCAAGGCGTTGTCCATCTTCCTCCTCCCCTCAAAATTGAAGGGTTCGGTGACGACGGCGACGGTAAGGATCTGCTTATCGCGCGCGATCTTGGCGATAACGGGAGCGGCGCCCGTACCCGTGCCGCCACCCATGCCCGCGGTGATGAAGAGAAGATCGGTCCCGTCGATAGCGCGGGCAAGCGCTTCCCTGCTCTCTTCGGCCGCTTCGCGCCCCACTTCGGGATCTGCGCCCGCGCCCAGACCCTTGGTGCGCTTTGCGCCGATCTGGAGCTTCACGGGAGCTTTGTTGCATAGAAGGATCTGCGCGTCGGTATTCACTGCGATATACTCCGCGCTTCTGATATTGGCTTCGATCATGCGGTTGACGGCGTTGTTCCCCGCGCCGCCCACGCCGATCACTCTGATCTTGGGAATGCCGCTCGAGACGATCTCCTGATACTGTTCCTGCGGCAAACGATCCTCGCGGCGGGCCGTAGGGTCTTCGTCGAGGAATGGAATATTGTCATTATACATGGAATCAACCTCCGAATGTGTTAAATAAGTGAGAAAACACGCCGCCTTTGCGGTTGTCTTCGTATGCCATGTCGATGAGTGCGATGCGCGAACTCATCGTAGGCCTGTTGTAATAGGGAAGATCGGGATAGAGCATCTCGGTCACACGGTCAATACGCTTGGAGACATGTTCTAAAGCCCCGCGGATCTCATAGAGCCCTTCGCCCGAAATATAGAGCGGTTTGTAGTCGAGTTCTCTTCCGGAGCACTCTTCGAGGAAGCCCCCGATCGCTTCGCACAGCCTGTCGAGCCCCTCTTTCACCGTCTCGCCCAAGAGGTTCGTATCGATCTCATAGGTCGTGCCGCGGAAGGAGAATTCCATCATGCTCTCCCCGCCTCCCTTCGCAAAGAGGTTGGCCTTGGAAAGGAGGGCGCAAGCCGCTTCGTAAGGAAGGGAAAACCTCTTCATGATGAGGACGGCGATCTGCGCTTTGCCCACCCAATAGGTGCGCTGGGCGAGCACGCCCCCGCCGAGCACGACGGAGATCGTCGAAGAGAGAAAGCCCGCGTCGAGGAAGAGCGCATATTCATCCCGCGTCTCCCCGGGGATGAGGTAGGCGGCCATCGCAAGGGATGTGGGAAGGAACTTGAGCGCGATGCGCATATCGCGGAAGATCCTCTCCATCGTCTCCGCAAAGTACTCGCTGCAATAAAAGTAGGAGACCACGCCGTCGAGCGAAGTGGAAGAGAGGCCGACGGGATCGACGACGCGGCGGTTATCGGCCGTCACATAGATCATACTCGTGGCGCGGATGAGGCGGAAGCCCGGAAGTTCCATCTTCCCCTTTGCAAACACTTCGCCGATCTCGCGGTCGCCGATCTTACGTTTTTTGGAGAATCCCGTCTCCACTTCCTTCGGGAGGACGGTGGAAAATTCCCCGGGAACGCCGATATAGAGCGTACGGATGCGCTCGCTCGTCGCCTTTTCGACGGCGGTCAGCGCGCGGACGATCGCGTCTTTGAGCTTGGGAACATCGTAAAACGCCCCGTCCTCGTAACCGTCGTAGGGTTCGGTTTTACTTCCTTTGAAGACAAAGGTGTTGTTGACCCCCCTCTCCCCGACGACGACGGAGACCTCGGAGGAACGGACGTCCAACACCGCTACGCTTTTGCGACTCATTTCGTTTCCTCTTTACGCGCGCTATGCGCGCATGTCGACAATATTATAGCAAACACGGGCCCCCCATGTCAAGAACTTGCATGAATTATTTCACACGGGCATGAAAAAACACCCGACTT
>CANQFB010000022.1 GCA_947598205.1 uncultured Clostridia bacterium | reverse complement strand
TGACAGCGCAGTACGAGCCGCCGCCGACTGTCATACCGAGCCCATGCAATGGGCGAGTGTATCCCCTTATACGAAGTTCGTGTTTTCATTCGGGGGATTCTCTCGGGCTTCGCCCTCGGAATGACGGCGTGCCCCGGCAGGTTTGGAATGACGCGGGGCGTTTATACGCGTGTTTCGTTCAGACTTTTCTTGGCCTTTTCGGCGACGTTCTGCGCCGTGAAGCCGAAGCGGACGAAGAGCTCGGGGGCGGGGCCGCTCGCGCCGAAGGAGTTCATGGCGACGATCTCGCCCTTCTCTCCCGCATATTTATACCAGCTATAGGGCGAACCCGCCTCGACGCATACGCGCGCCTTCACGGAGGCGGGGATGACGCTCTCCCGATACGCATCGGGTTGCCGCTCGAAGGCCTCCATACAGGGCATCGAGACGACGCGGGCCTTGATATTTTCCCCTTCGAGCAGACGCTTTGCGGCGACGCAGGGCTCTACTTCCGAACCGCTCGCGATAAGGAGCACGTCGGGCGTTCCCTCGCAGTCCTCCAAAACATAACCGCCCTTCAACGCCCCGAGCCCGCTTCCCGCATAATTGGGAAGGGTCTGGCGGGAGAGGACGAGCGCGGTGGGCGCCTGCCCCTTGAGGGCATAGAGCCATGCAGCCGCCGTCTCCTTGCCGTCGGCGGGGCGGAAGATCTGCATATCGGGAATGGCGCGAAGGCCGACGAGCTGTTCGACGGGCTCGTGCGTAGGCCCGTCTTCGCCCACGCCGATGGAATCGTGCGTCAATACATAGATGACGGGAATTTTCATGAGCGCGGAGAGGCGCATCGCGTGTTTGCAATAGTCGGAGAAGACGAAGAAAGTCGCGCAGTAGGGGCGGATGCCGCCGTGCAGACAGAGCCCGTTGGAGATGGCCGCCATCGCATGTTCGCGGATGCCGAAATGGACGTTTCTTCCCGCATAATTTTCGGGGGAAAAGACGCCGAAGGTCTCGATCTCCTTCATCTCGGTGAGGGTGGAGGGGGCGAGATCGGCCGAACCGCCCATGAGGGTGGGGAGCTCCCTCGCGATCTTGTTCAGGACGACGGAGGAGGCCTGCCGCGTCGAGAGGGGCTTCTCAAAGGTGAGAAGGTCTTCAAGATCGAATTCGGGAAGTTCGCCCGTCATCGCCTTCAGATACTCTGCGGCGAGATCGGGATATTTCTTGGTATATTCCGAGAGCATCGTCTTCCAATCGCGCTCCCGCCTTGCGCCCCGCCGAGCCGCCTTGCGGGTGTGGCTGTAGACCTCTTCAGGAATGGTGAAGGGGGGATATTCCCAGCCGAACTTCTTTCTCGTCGCCGCAAGATTTTCTTCGCCCAAGGGAGAACCGTGGCACTTGGGGGAATTCTCGAGGGGAGAACCGTAGCCGATGTGCGTCTTGAAGACGATGACGGAGGGCCGTTTCGTCTCCCGTTGCGCCTTGCGGATGGCGTTCGTGATGAGAAGGACGTTATCGGGCTTTGAGACGAGATCCACCTTGATGACCTGCCAATTTTGGGCCTCGAAGCGTTTTGCAACGTCGTCGCGGAAGGTGACGGAGGTATTGCCCTCGATGGTGATCTCGTTGTCGTCGTAGAGGAGAATGAGTTTGCCGAGGCCGTGCGCCCCCGCGAAGGAACATGCCTCATAGGAGATGCCCTCCTCGAGACAGCCGTCGCCGCACAGACAGTAGGTGAAGTGATCGACGACGGGGTATCCCTCCCTGTTGAACCTTGCCGCAAGGTGGGCCTCCGCCATCGCCATGCCGACCGCGTTCGCAACGCCCTGTCCCAAAGGGCCCGTCGTCGTCTCGACGCCCTCCGTATGGCCGTATTCGGGGTGGCCCGGCGTCTTGCTTCCCAACTTGCGGAAGTGCTTCAGATCGTCTATGGAGACGGAGAACCCATAGAGGTGCAGAAGGGTGTAGAGAAGGGCGGAGCCGTGCCCCGCGGAGAGGACGAAGCGGTCTCTGTCGTCCCACTTGGGGTCTTTGGGGTTGAACTTCAGAAAGTCCTGAAAGAGGGCATAGCCGATGGGGGCAGACCCGAGCGGAAGGCCGGGGTGCCCCGATTTCGCCCTCTCGATGGTGTCGGCCGAGAGGATGCGGATCGCATTGATGACGGTTTGTTTCATGGTTTTTTTCTCCTATATCATATTGATGAAATTTTATGCGGACATTCGGCGGGGGAGAGGGGAGCATAGAACGGTGCACATACTACATTTTTGCAAGGTATATCTCGGACATGGGTATGCCGTTTTTCGTCTATGCTTCGCCCCGCTTGCCCCATTGGCCGATTCGCGGAGGCGGCCGCGCCCCTATCTTTAGCCCGACGAGACCTTCTTCAAGGCCTCTTCGCCTATCATTTTAGCATATTTTTATATGAAAGCAAGTTTTTTCAACAGTTTGAAAGCGTTCTTTTTCAAAAAAACGAGGAAATTTTCTGCCCGTCGGGCTTTTTCTATACAGTCAAAACAATAGACATTTCAAAAAGGGCATGGTATAATATACCATGAACGAAGTTATTTACGGAGATTTTTATGGCAAACGAGAAATTCGTATCGCAGATCGCAGACATTGAGACGGACTTTCCGCAATGGTACACCGACGTCGTGATCAAGACCAAGCTCGTCGATTACGGCCCCGTGAAGGGGACGATGGTCATCCGCCCCTACGGATACGCCATTTGGGAGAATATCCAAAAGGAGATGGACGCGCGCTTCAAAGCCGCGGGCGTGGAGAACGCCTATTTCCCCCTGCTCATTCCCATGAGCTTCATGACGAAGGAAGCCGAGCACGTCGAAGGGTTCGCGCCCGAGGTGGCCGTCGTCACCCATGCGGGCGGGGCAAAGCTCGAAGAACCCCTTGTCGTCCGCCCCACTTCGGAGACCATCATCGGCCATATGATGGGCAAATGGGTGGAGAGCTGGCGCGATCTTCCCCTTCGCATGAACCAATGGTGCAACGTCATGCGGTGGGAAAAGACGACGCGGCCCTTCCTTCGCACGAGCGAATTTTTGTGGCAGGAGGGGCACTCCGTCTATGCCACGGGGGAAGAGGCCGAAAGGGAGACGCAAAACATGCTCCGCCTCTATGAGGAATTTGCGAGAAATGTTCTGTGCATGCCCGTCCTCGTCGGCCGCAAGACGGAGAAGGAGAAGTTTGCGGGCGCAGTCGCGACCTTCGGCATGGAGGCCATGATGCACGACGGAAAGAGCTTGCAGGCGGGCACTACCCACTATATGGGGCAGAATTTTGCGAAGGCGTTCGGCGTGCAGTTTACGGGAAGCGACGGCACGCTCAAATACGGATATACGATGAGCTACGGCGTTTCGACGCGCCTCATCGGCGCCCTCATCATGACGCACGGCGATCAGCGGGGGCTCATCCTGCCGCCGCCCGTCGCGCCCGTTGAGGTCGTCATCGTGCCCATCGCCCAAAAGAAAGAGGGGGTTCTGGAGGCGTGCAACGCGCTTGCCGAACGTTTGAAGAAGGCGGGCATCCGCGTGAAGGTGGACGACAGCGACAATTCCCCCGGCTGGAAATTCAACGAATGGGAGATGAAGGGCGTGCCCGTGCGTATCGAGCTCGGCCCGCGCGACATCGAGGGCGGCAGGATGACCGTCTTCCGCCGCGATACTCTCGAAAAGGGGGACGGCTATTCTCTCTCCGATGCGGAAGAGATCGTGGCGGCGCTTCTCGGCCAAATTTGCAAGGACCTCTATGCCAAGGCGGATGCGCGCATGAAGGAGCGCATCGTCGGGGCGGATACGCTCGAAGGACTTCTCGGGGGCGTGAACGGGGGCAACTTCGTCCGCGCGGGCTGGTGCGGCGAACGCGCCTGCGAAGATAAGGTGAAGGAGTTTGCGCAGGCGACCGCCCGCGTCCTCGACGAAAAGAACGATATGCCCACCTGCGTCTGTTGCGGGAAGAAGGCAAAACATACCGTATTCTTCGCAAGGGCATATTAAAAAGTTCACAAGGCTTCCCCCATTCATGGGGGAGGCTCCGCCGCAGGCGGTGGTGGGGGTTTCGCTGTCCCTTTAGGGAAAGTACCCGCGTAGCGGGGGAAAGGGTTAAAACCCCTCTGTCGCCAAAGGGCGACATCTCCCCTATAAGGGGCGACAAGAAGATGCGCCCCCCATTCGTCGCCCAAGGGCGACACCTTCCCCCATGGATGGGGGAAGGCTTCAACCTCAAATAAATTCTTCTTTCGGAAGTGGAACAATGAAGCACGAAGATATTAAAAAAGTACTGTCCGATGCGGACATGGTGGGCTCGAAATCCGTCGTGTGCGGCTGGGTGCGGAGTTTCCGCGAATCGGCCAACGTCGCCTTTCTCGATCTTTCAGACGGCTCATCTTTTCAGAAACTGCAAGTCGTCGTAGACCGCAACCATCTCCTCGTTCCGCCCGCATGCACCAAGCTCGGCGCGGCGGTGCGCGTGGAGGGCAGGGTCGTGCCCGCCTATCGGGGCGAAGGAAACGACCTCGATGCGGAAAACATCGAGCTCCTCGGCGAATGTCCGCCCGATTATCCCATCCAGAAGAAGCGCACCACCCTCGAGTTCTTGCGCGGCATTCCCCATCTTCGCCTCCGCACGAACACCTTTCAGGCCGTCTTTCGCGTACGTTCGGTGGCGGCGCAGGCCATTCACCGCTTTTTCCATATGCACGGATTCTACTATATCAATACGCCGCTCATCACGGCCAGCGACTGCGAGGGGGCGGGGGAGATGTTCCGCGTCACCACACAGCCTTGGAATGCGCAATATAAAAGCGAAGAGGAATACTTCAAAAACGACTTCTTCGGCGTGAAGGCGGGCTTATCCGTCTCGGGCCAGCTTGAGGGGGAAGTCGCGGCGACCGCGCTCGGAAAGATCTACACCTTCGGCCCCTCTTTCCGTGCCGAAAATTCCAATACGACGCGCCACCTCGCCGAGTTCTGGCACATCGAACCCGAGGTCGCCTTCGCCCAGCTTCCCGACGTCATCAGGCTCGCCGAAAGTCTCCTCAAATATCTTATCAGGGCCGTCCTTCGGGAATGCAAGGACGAGCTGAAGTTCTTCGATACCTTTGTGGAGAAGGGGCTTATCGAAAAGCTCACGCACGTTGCGACGAGTAAATTTGCCGTATGCACCTACACCGATGCAGTCTCCATTCTCGAGAAGGAAAATTCCCGCTTCGAGTTCCCCGTGCATTGGGGGAGCGACCTGCAATCGGAGCATGAAAAGTACCTTACCGAGGTAGTATTCGGCCGTCCCGTCTTCGTCACCGATTACCCCAAGGAGATCAAGTCCTTCTATATGAAGCAGAATGCCGACGGGAAGACGGTCGCCGCCACCGATCTGCTCGTCCCGGGCATCGGGGAGATCATCGGCGGGAGCGAGAGGGAGGCCGATCTCGGCAAGCTCGTCGCCGCCATGGAGGCGCGCGGCATGGATATGGCGGCCTACAGGCAATATCTCGATTTGCGCCGCTTCGGAAGTGTCCCGCATGGCGGATTCGGCCTCGGCTTCGAGCGGTTCGTCATGTATTGCACGGGCGTGGAGAACATCCGCGATGTCACCCTCTTCCCCCGCAGTGTCAAGAATATCATGTGAGCTCCGAATCTCCGCAAGACATTTGATTTTTGCAAAAGGGCGCGGAATCTCCGCGCTCTTTTTCTCCCAAAGGCGATATGAAAGAATTTTTCAGAAATTCATTTCCATATTTTAAGCGGCATCTTCCCGCCCTCATCTTCTCGATGGTGTGCGGGATCGGGCTTACTCTTCTCACGCTCATCACGCCGCAGATCGTCTCCCTCCTCGTCGACAGGGTTTTAACGCCCCTTCTCGGCGGCGAGGCCGCGGCGTCGAATAGCCCCTTCCTCTTCCTCCTTTCGGGGATCGAGGGGGACGCCTATACGAAAATTTTCTTCGTTCTCGCGGGGACACTGCTCGCGGGAGCGGTCCTCGTCTTCCTCTTCTCGTATGGGAAGTGGTATGTGGGGCACCTCGTCACCCTCAAGGCGGAGGGGAAGCTCCGCGCAGACGCCATCCGCAAGATCGGCGGGGCGAGCGCGCCGCTCCTCTCCAAATATTCCTCGGGCGACCTCATCCTCATTGCCACCCGCGACCCCTCCAACGTGCGCGACGTGTATGTGCACAATGCGCAGTTCCTTCTCAACGGCATTCTGTCCGCGCTCATTGCCTCCGTCTTTCTCGGGCAGATCCACTACACGCTCCTCTTTCTTCCGCTCGCGGGCGGGGCGGCCTGCGCCGTCATCGTCTTCCTCTTCAACGGCAGGGCGAAGAGGTATTACGACGACGTGTGGAAGCGTTCCTCCCGTCTCAACACCACCGTGCAGGAGAGCGTCTACGGCGCGCGGACGGTGGGCTCTTTTGCGCGGGAGAGGGAACGGCGCGCGCTATTCGACGGCGACAACCGCGCCCTTCTGAAGACGCATTTCGGCGGGGTGGGCCTCTTTGCGAAGCGGTCGCTCTCGACGCAGATCGTGCGCGTTTTCGTCTTTTGCGGGGAGCTCGCCCTCGCCGTCTATCTTGGGCTCTCCCATGCCATCACGGCGGGTGAATTCACCGCCGTAATGGGCTATATGGGGACGCTCATCTGGCAGTTGACGAGTGTTTTGATCAACATCAACAACATGCAGCGAAACCTCGTCTCCGCCCGCCGCCTCTTCGGATTTTTGAACGATTCCGACGAGGTTGCGGCGAAATACGGGCATACCATGCCCGCGATGCGGCCTTCGATTTCCTTCCGCGGCGTGGGCGTGAAAAGCGGCGCGGGATACGCCCTCAAGGGGGTGGACCTCGAGATCCCTTACGGAAAGAAACTCGGCGTGATGGGCAGGACGGGCTCGGGCAAGACGCTCCTTTGCAAACTCATGCAGGGAATGGCAGAGTGCGACGAAGGGGAGATCGCATTCGATGGACTTCCCATACATAGCTTCGACCGCGAGGAGCTCGCGCGCAGGTTTTCTTACGCCATGCAAAACGTCTTCCTGTTCTCCAATACCATCGCCGCCAACATCGCCCTCTACGATCCCTTTGCGCCCGAGGAGAAAATCCTGCGTGCGGGCGCGCTCTCCGAAGTGGACGAATTCGCCCGCCGCTTCCCCGACGGGTATTCAACGACGATCGGCGAGAAGGGCTTCGGCCTCTCGGGCGGGCAGAAACAGCGCATCTCCATCGCGCGCGCCCTCTTCAAGAATGCGCCCATCCTCGTCTTCGACGATGTGACAAGCGCCCTCGACCTCGAGACGGAACACGCCGTTTTCAACAATATTCAAAAGGAATGCGGCGACCGCACCCTCGTCATCGTCACCCACCGCGCGACCGCGCTCAAGGATTGCGACGAGATCCTCTTTTTAGACGGGGGCGAGATCGTCGAGCGCGGCTCTTTTGCGGAGCTCATGGCGATGGGGGGAAACTTCGCCGAGATCTACACCCGCCAGACGGGCGAAATGGTGTTCAGGGGGTAGGCGATGCAGAACAATCTCTATTATCAGGACGAATACGTTCGGCAGAAGTTCAACTTCCGCATGTTCGCGCGCCTCATAAGGCAGGCGGCAAAGCACAAAAAGATGCTCGCCTTCAGCCTGCTCATCGAAGTCGTGACGGGCATTCTCTCCCTCGTCCCGGGGCTTTTGTATTCCGTCGTCATCTCCGCGATCTTCCCCGCAGACGGCATTTTAAAGCAAGGCTACATGACCGTCGTCCTCCTCGCCGCAGGGGGGCTTCTTGCGACATGGGTGGGTGCGGCTGTCTTTTCCTTCCTCGAAAACCTCGTGCCGAAACGCTTCGGCCACCTCTTCTCCGCAGAACTTCGCACGCAGATCTTCGATCACGTCACCCTCCTCTCCTTCCGCTATTTCGATACCCATTCGACGGGGAAGATCCTCGTGCGCGTCACGACTTATGTGGATGAGATCGCCGAGATCGTCGGCAACATCTTCTATATCCTGCTCTATTGCGCGGGCGTCGTCATCATCGGTATCGTGTGGATCCTCTGCATCGACGTCCGCATCGGCGGGGCCGTCGTGGGGGCGCTCCTGCCCCTTATCGTCCTCATCTATTTTTTGAGCAGGACCATTCATAACCGCGAGGGAAGACAGCGCAACAAGAACGCCAACTACACCGCCTTTGTCGCCGAGAGCATCGGCGGGGCGGAAGTCGTCCGCGCCTACAACCGCTCGGCGCTCAACGTGGAAGTGGCGGGCCGTCTCTATGAGGAATATCGCAAGGCCTTCATGCACACGACGGCCGCGCGCGAATCCTTCTATCCCATCGCGCACGGCTTTTCCAACGCCCTGCTTACGGGCATGGTATATGGCGTTGCGCTCGCGATCGGGCTGGCGGGCGGTTCGCTCTCCCTGACTTCCGTCATCGCGATCGGCTCTGCGCTCGGTGAGGTCACTTCCGTCATCGGCGCGGTCTGCGGGGAGCTCGCCGACCTCTTCAAACTCACGGCCAACGTTGAACGCATCTACGATACCGTCGATACGCCCGTCGAGATCTGCGACGCGGAAGACGCCGTTCCCCTCGAAAATTGCAGAGGGGAGGTGGAATTCGACCGCGTGGATTTCTCCTACGTCGAGGGCGTGCCCGTTTTGAAAGATTTTTCTCTCCGCGTGGGGGCGGGAGAGACGGTCGCGCTCGTCGGGGCGACGGGTTCGGGTAAGACCACGATCGTGAGCCTCCTCTCCCGCTTCTACGACGTACAGGGGGGAAGCGTGAAGGTGGACGGGCGCGATATTCGCGGCTACAGCGTGAAATCTCTCCGCAGGAGCGTGGGCGCGATGATGCAGGATACCTTCATCTTCAGCGGCACGGTGCTCGAGAATATCCGCTTCGCCCGCCCCGAAGCGACGGACGCGGAGTGCATCGAAGCGGCAAAAGCGGCGTGCGCCGATAGCTTCATCTCCCGCCTTCCCGAAGGTTATGAAACGCAGATCTCGGAGGACTACGCCCTCTCCGGCGGGGAGCGGCAACTTCTCTCCTTTGCGCGCCTCATTCTCGCCGATCCGCGCGTCATCGTCCTCGACGAGGCGACGAGCCACGTCGATACCCAGACGGAACTCGAGGTGCAAAAGAGCCTCAAGCGGCTTCTTGCGGGCAGGACGAGCTTCGTCATCGCCCACAGGCTCTCCACCATCCGCGAGGCCGACCGCATCGTCGTGCTCTCGGAGGGGGAGATCGTGGAGCAGGGCACGCACGGGGAACTTCTCGAAAGGAAGGGGGCGTATTATAAGATGCTCGCCGCGCAGGAATAGGAAGAGATCTTCCCCGAAAAGTAGCAAAAAGCGCTTGACAAAATTTTATTTCGGTATAAAATTATAGTTACATTTCAAAGCAAGGAGCAGAATATGAAAAAGACAGTACTTGTGGCAGGCATTCTCGCCACGGCTCTCTTCGCAAGCGTGGGCCTTACCGCATGCGAGCTGGGCGGCGGGAACTACGGCGAGACCTTCGAGGGCGCCATCTCTTCCGAGACCTACGCCTCCGAGCAAAAGGCCGCGGAGGCGTTCTTCGAGAACGAGGTCGCCGACGGCGGGATCGAGGGGTATAACCTCTCCTATCAGAAGGGCGATGCGCTCACCGCGGAGGAGATCTCCGCACTTCGTCTCGGCGATGTGAAGGCGGAAGACGTCGTCTCGGCCGAACACGGAAAGATCACCTATTCCCCCGCCGTGAGGGCGCGCGCCGCGCAGAACGGGCAGAAGGAAGTCGGGCTCATCATTTTGGGCTTCGATAACGGCGCGTTCCGCTATTATGTGCCCCAACCCGCCAACGGTGAGCAGATCACCAAGAGCTATCTCGACAGCGTGTGCGACCTTTCGGCCTATCATAACTTCTCGATGTCCTATAAGATGACGACCTCGATGAACGGCAACGCTTCGTATTTAGGCCATGACCAGATCATCAATTATTCCGTGACCGTCTCGATGGAGCTCAAAGTTGCGGAAAACGCTGCTATGATCACACTCGATACCTCTATGTCGGGCATTCTTCCCGCAGGAAGCGATATGCCCGCAAGCGGTGCGGGAAAGGTGACGATATTTGTCGTGCCCGAAGACGGCCTTCTCGTCGCCTACTCCTCCGTGAACTACAGCCAATTTCAGAGGAACGACTACGCCTTCGCGGACTACAGCTCGCTTTCCGAACTTCTCTACTTCGAGCAACCCGACCTCGATTATACCTTCTTCGAGAAGACGAACACGGGCTTCAAACTCTCTTCCGATAAATTCGACGAATATGCCGAGGAGAACTTTGCCGATGTGTTTGAAAGCGTGAAAGAAATGATGCCCGACATCAAGGGCGAGGCCACTTACTTTGTATCGGACGGCAAACTTGCCAAGGCCACCGTGAAGCTCACCGCAAGTGCGCACATGTCGGAGGGCGGCGCATCCGCCTCCATGAAGGTCGGCGCATCGGGGTCTTGCAAATACTTCGATTTCGGCGCCACGGTCGTCACCCTTCCCGAAGGAATTCCCTTCTGAATTTCATAACCAATCAAAAACGGGCCTGCATTGCGCAGGTCCTTTTTTTATGTCTTTTCGGGGAGATAGCCTTCAAAGATGATATTATCGACGAGTTTCCTCGCCTGCGCCTCGTCCTCCTTCGAGCGCACCGTCCAGCCGAGTTTGAACCCTTTGAACTTCGTGACCCGCCTTCTCGGCAGATCGGAAAAGCTGTAACTTACAAAGTCGGGTTTCACCCAGAAGTTGAGGGAGAGGTTTCTCACGATGTATGCCTTGATGCGCCAGAGGGGGCCGCCGCCGAAGAGCGCTTTTTCGGAAAGCGCCGTCGCGAGAACGCCGCAAAGAATGTGCGGGCACAGCTTTTTATAGGCCTTCACATAGAGGGGTTGGAAGGATTGGATGGCATATTCGCCCCTGTAATCTTCAAGCGCATGCGCGATGGCGGAGGCAATCTCCTTTCCCTTCACGCCGTCCATGTTCTTGATCTCGATGAGAAGGGGTGTACGCCCCGCTACGAAGCGCAGAAATTCCTCAAACGTGGGGATGCGTTCCTTCCCCTTGAGCAGGAGGGCTTTGATCTCCTCGAGGGTGCAATCGGAGACGGCGCGCCCATCCCCCGTCATGCGGGAAAGGGTATCGTCGTGAAAGATGATGAGCTTTTCATCCTTGGTGAAGCGCACGTCCGTCTCGATGGGGAAGCCGCACGCTATCGCCGCCTCGAAGGCGGGAAGGGAGTTCTCGGGCCGCGTTTCATCGTGCAGGCCGCGGTGGGCAATGGGCGTTTTCGTCAAGAAATTTTCCATAGCCATCATTATACCGCACCTTTTCTGAAAATGCAACCCGCGTTTTTGCGCTTTCTTTGTAAAACGCTTGCAAATTTCCCCCGCCTTGTGCTATACTGACATTGCGACACAAATGAATATTTTGTTGATAATGGGCTATACCATGGGCATAGGTGTATCCTTTTTTTCCCATTATCAACCGAAGGAAAAATCATTTGTGTCGCAACAATATGGGATACTACTTACGCGGCGTCCCGTATTGGGGCGTCTTTTATTTTATTCGCCCCTCATCCCGAGGGTGTTTATTCGCCCCTCATCCCGAGGGTGTTTATTCGCCCCTCATCCCGAGGGCGTTAGCCCGAGCGGATCTTTCCCGAAAATTTTTTTGGAGGTATTCCTATGAAAAAAAGAGTATTGATTGCCGCACTGGCGGTCGCGAACGCGCTCTGCTTGGGGCTTTCTGCCTGCGGCGGCGGTGACGGTGAAACCGGAGGTTCGGGCTCGGGTTCAGGCGAACAAACGCATACCCACAGCTTCACTTGGGTCTACAACGATGACGCGACCTGCCTCGAAGACGGCACAGAGACGGGAACATGTGCATGCGGTGAAACGCAGACCCGCACTAAGACGGGCAGTGCGCTTGGGCACGATATCAAGCCCCTTCCCGCGAGAGGGGCAACTTGCTCGCAAAGCGGCTATTCCGCCCACAACGGCTGCGTGCGTTGCGGGTACACGGCGGACAAAAATGTTACATACACGGACGCCCTTCACTTGCAATATCAATTGAACGAAGCGGGCAACGGCTATACCGTTGTCATTGTCAATGAAGACTGCGATGATCTCGCAATTGAGATCCCATATTATTATAAGGGCTTGCCCGTGACTGCGATCGGAGATGGAGCGTTTATGGGAATCGAAGGAGAATGGGTAGAGCCAACTCCCGATGGAGAGAGCTATTGGTATCCGGGACACCTTCTCGATCTTGAAAGCGTAACCATTCCCGACAGCGTAAAAACCATCGGAGAGGAAGCATTCACTTATTGCCGTTCGCTTGCAAGCATTGATATCCCGAACGGTGTTACCAAAATCGCAGCAAAGACGTTCTGCCAATGCTTCTCTCTTGAAAACATTGCGATCCCAGAAAACGTGACTTCGATCGGAGATCTTGCATTCTCCGGTTGCACTTCGCTTGAAAGCGTAACGTTTGCTGAAAATATCAAGTTGACCTCGACCGGATGGGGTGTATTCAGCGATTGCTCGTCCCTTGAAAGCATTGTGCTCCCCCAAGGTTTGAATACGATTGAGCATAAGATGTTCGATTACTGCTATTCGCTCAAAAGTTGTACGATCCCCGAGGGTGTGACGTCGATTGGGAACTTTACATTTAACGGATGCGCGCTTACAAATATTACGCTTCCTGAAAGCTTGACCTCTATCGGAGATTTTGCATTTTCAGGTTGCAGCTTGCTCACAAAATTTACCATTTCAAAGAATGTTACTTCGATCGGAGAATTGGCGTTCACGGGTTGCTTCAATATTTGGGAAGTTTGGAATTTCTCCGCTCTTCCCATCGAAAAGGGCGCGGAGAACTTTGGCGGTGTGGCACTCAATGCAAAATATGTATATACAACAAAGGAAGAAAGCAAGCAGGTGTTGACAGACGACAACTATCTCTTCTTTGAAGATGAGGAGGGAAGCCTTCTCCTTTTCTACTATGGAAATGAAACCTCTCTTACCCTTCCCGCTCTGAGCCCAAAGGGAAAACAGTATGGGATCTATTCCAGTGCGTTCAATGGATGCCATTTGCTTGAAAGTGTTCTCTTAACCGAGGGCGTGACGTCGATAGACAATGGTGCGTTCACGAATTGCGGTTTGCTTACAAGTATTATGATCCCGAAGAGCGTGACAAAAATCGGACCCATGGCGTTTTTTAGAAGTTCTATTCGAAATGTATATTATGGGGGAACGCAGGTGGATTGGAATAAAATTGAAATCACAGACGGCAATTCTGAGGGCCTTAGTCAGCCCGTTACCATTTATTACTTCTCCGAAGAGGTGCCGACGGAGGAAGAGTGGGCGGAATGGAACTATTGGTGGCACTTCGATGAGACGACGGGAGAGGTCGTCGAATGGGCGAAGCCGTAATAGGCGGCGAAGAGAGAATATGAGTTGGGAGACCGCCGAGGTGGGTACCATGTCCGCCTCGGCGCGTTTTTTATGCGACGAAACTCCTTCCTTAGGGAGGGGGAAGAAAAGGGGGTGGGCGTCACTTATTAATCGTCATGTTGAGCCGCGCGGCACGCGCGTGTCGAAACATCACCGCTGTATTAAAATAATGTGATACTTCGACTTCGCTACGCTACGCTCAGTATGACGATTTTAAGGGGGTGGGTGGGGCGTCGCTTCTTAATCGTCATGTTGAGCCGCGCGGCACGCGCGTGTCGAAACATCACCGCAGTATTAAAATAATGTGATACTTCGACTTCGCTACGCTACGCTCAGTATGACGATTTTTAGGGGGGGGGGGGGGGCGTCGCTTCTTAATCGTCATGTTGAGCCGCGCGGTGCGCGGGTGTCGAA
>CANQFB010000021.1 GCA_947598205.1 uncultured Clostridia bacterium | reverse complement strand
GCCGATGTGCAGAATTGCGTTTTGCGACCTTTCAGGGACAGCAAGAGCCAACCCCCACCACCCGCTACGCGGGAGCCGCCCCCTTCAAAGGGGGCAGCTCTATCCCTCATCAGTCACGCAAGGCATAACAGCTTCCCCCTTCAAAGAGGGAAGACTTTCGGACATGGTATGGTCATATTTGGTCAGGATGATGCAGTTTCGCCCTCTTCCAAGGGCACTAAAGGAGAAGGCATAACTTCCTCGATCCCGCGCACAGGAGCATAGGTATCCCTTCTTATCAGCGTGCGCGAGAGTTCCTTCCCCGCGCCGTCGCACACGACGAGATAGCTCTCGCTCCGCATCCCCTTCTTTGCGGGGCGCAGGGTGCGGTTTTGCGTCCCCTCCACCACCTCGGGGGGCGGGGGTTCCGTTTCGGAGAGGACGCGGCTCTCCACCCTGTAGCTATTCCCGTCGGGCATCCCGAAAAAGGAAAATTTCACCTTCCCGTTCTCGGCCGCGCCGAGAAGGTACACGGGATAGGAATAGGGATTTTCGATCTTCAGATCGCTGTATTCGGAGACCATAGCATCTTCGGAGGGAGCGACATAACTTACCCGAAGGGAATGGGGATGGCTCTCGGAGATGATAAGCCCCGCCCGAAGCGCCGCGCCGAAGAGCGTCGTCGAGGCCTGACAGACGCCGCCGCCCACGCCCTGCACGAATTCCCCGTCGAAGATGACGGCCGCCTCCTCGAACCCGTTCTCACGCGTACGTTTTCCCACCTTCTCGTTGAAAGAAAATTTCCCGCCGGGCTCGATGACCGTGCCCGAGATGCGCCCTGCGGCGAGGGCGATGTTGTGCGCGCGGGGCGCGTTTTCCCCGTCGAAACGGGTGGAAAAGGCAGAAAGAGGGCGCGTGCGGGCCTTCAAGGCCTCCAGTGTGACGGCGGGCTCTATCTCGCGGCAGGTAAGACGTACCTGCGTCCCGCCGCTCTTGAGGGCCTCCTGCACCTCTTTGAGCAATTTTTCATAGTCGCACGAGCGGCCCGCTTCCCCCGGGGTATAAGTAAAGCCTTCGGCCGAAAAGGAGAGCTCCGCGTCTCTCCCCTCCCGCGCATTTTGCGCGCACAGCGCAAGGAGGTCTTGTTCCATGTTGACCCATTCCCGCCGTACCATGACCGAAAGCGACGCCCCGCGTTTGGCGCGGCGAAGCTGTTCTTCCAGATCGTCGCTATAGTCGAGCGGGGCGGTATAGGCCCCATCGGGGCAGGAGACGGAAAGGGGCGGACGGGCGAGGTCTTGGCGGATCTTTTCCGCCGCCGCGAGATAGTGCATCCCGCCCACTTCGATCCCGTTCACCGTGACGCCGCGCTTCACCGTTCCCCCCGCGCAACCGCCCAAAAAAAAGCTCCCCGCAAGGAGGAGCGCGATAATTTTCATATGTTTCATACGCTCCCGTCGAGCGAAAGAAGTCTCTCTTCCACCGCTTTCGCGTCGAAAACGGGGCGGCCGATGCGGCGGACCGTGCCGTCGGCATGGAAGTCCGAGCCGCCTGTCACAAAGAGGCCGCGCCCCTTTGCGAAGGCGAGAAACTTCTCCGTCTCCTCCGCAGTATGCGTCGTATGAAAGCATTCTATGCCGTCGAGCCCGCACTGAACGAGCTCTTCCATGAGGGCGTCCCGCGCGCCTTCGTAGCGCGCCTTTGCACTCTCCCGCTCCTCCTTGGAGAAGGCGTGAAAGTTCTCGGAGACCTCCTTGGGGAGGACGAGGATCTGCGCGGGATGGGCGAGGACGGCGAGCCCGCCCATGGCGTGCACGGCGCGGATGGCGTCTTGCGGGGTGGGGCGGCAGAGATCGGAAAAGGCGGGGCGGTAGGGCCCGAAGGCCTCGCGGTAGACATCGCCTGCGCCGCGGCCCGTTCTATCGGCGTAGGCGCGCGCGATCTGCATGATGTGTATGGGGGCTTCCTTGCGGACATGGTATGCCTCTATATCGTGTAAAGTGAGGTCTTCGCCGAAATAGGCGTTGGCCTTTTTTATGATCTCTTCCGCGCGTTTTTTCGCCCCTTCCACGCGCGTGAAGAGGAACTTTTCGTACGCTTCCCCCTCTTTGCAACCGTAGCCGAGGACGTGGACTTTGGTCGCCCCGAGGTAGGCGGAGATCTCGATCCCGCGCACAAAGCGGAGGCCCAAGGCCTTCGCGCAAGCGGCGGCCTCCCCCTCCCCCGCGAGAGTATCGTGGTCGGTGAGGGAGAAGAGCTCCACCCCCGCCTCTTTGACGCGGCGGGATAGAATTGCGGGCGGCAGAAGCCCGTCCGAACATTGGGAATGCAGGTGCAAGTCGGCTCTCATGGAACGATCTTCCCCCCGCTGATCCTGATCTTGTTGCTCTCCGCGCCGTAGAGGACGCGTTCGGCGTGGGTGCAGGTCAGGATACATTGCACGTCTTTCACGCGGGAGAGGAGCTTCTTCCTCCTCGGAAGGTCGAGCTCGCTCATCACGTCGTCGAGGATGAGGACGGGCGCCTCCCCCGAGAGTTCCCGAAAGATCTCCACCTCGGCAAGTTTCATCGAGAGGGCCGCCGTGCGCGCCTGCCCCTGCGAAGAAAATCCGCGGGCGTCCGCCCCGTCGAGCACGATCTTGATGTCGTCGCGGTGGGGTCCCACCGAAGTGAACCCGAGGCGGATATCCCGTTCGTAGCAGGAGGAAAGCTCCCGCACGAGCCGATTTGAGATCTCCCCTTCGTCCCCCCTGTACGTCTTATCCAAAGAGAGGGAGAGCGTCTCCGCGTCGTCGGTGAGGAAGGCGTGGGCCTCGGCGGCGAGCGGAGAGAGCTTCGCGAGATATTCCTGCCGCTTGACGATGATACGGGAGGCGACGGCGGCGAACTGTTCGTCCCAGACGGGGAGGGTCTCGAAGACCATGCCCGCGTCGCGCTCCTTCAGAAGATTGTTGCGCTGTTCGAGGATGCGGCCGAAGCGCAAGAGGGCCTGCGCGTATTCTTTGGAAGTCTGCGAGACGGAGAGGTTGAGAAAACGCCGTCTCTCGTCGGGCCCGTCCTGTATGAGGCGCAGTTCCCCCGGGGAGAAGAAGACGCTCTTCATGTTCCCCACGAAATCGACGGAGCGCGTCGTCCTGTTGCCGTTGAGGTAAAGTTCCCGCCTGTTTTCGTAGATTATGGCCTCGAGGAGGATGCGCCCGTAGCGCGTTTGCGCCTCGGCGCAGATCTGCGCGCGTTCTTCCCCCCGCCGGATGAGCTGCCTATCATGGCGGATGCGGAGCGAAGCCCCCGTACAAAGGTAAAATACGGCCTCGACGCAGTTGGTCTTCCCCTGCGCGTTTCTGCCCGTGAGGATATTGAGGCCGTCCTCGAAGGAGAAGGTCTCGTCCTCATAATTTCTGAAATTTTTCAGCGTCAATTTTTTTACGACCATTTCGGCAAAAACACTTTCTTTTCGCGGGGTTTTGTTGTATAATAAGTTATACGGCTCCGCAAGGCGGGCGGAGCGGAAGAGGGCGGCGCGCGCCCTGTCCGCGAAAATATTATAGCAAATTTCACCAAAAAAACAAAGCGTTTCGGGGGATAAATTATGGCCGAAAAGACACAATTTGAAGTACTGTGGGAAAAAGTCAAGGAACGGGCGCGCCCGCTCATCAACCCCGTCTCCTTCGATACGTTTATCGACGGCCTCGTCCCCGTTGACGTCATCAATAAGAAACTCGTCTTAAAGGCCCTCACCGAGACGGGCGCGAATACCGTCACGAAGAGCCATCTTCCCCGCCTCCGCGAAGCGGCCGCCGCCGCAGACGTGGGGCTTACCGATATTGTCATCGTGGTGGACGGGAGCGACGCATTCTCCCTCGACGAACTGCCCGACGCCATGGAGGAGGTCTCCGTCCAAACGGACAAGCGTTTCACCTTCGATTCCTTCGTCGTGGGTGCCTCCAACAAATTCGTATATGCGGCGGCAAAATCCGTCGCGGCGGCCCCCGGGGAGAACTTTAACCCCCTCTACATCTATGGCGGGAGCGGCCTCGGGAAGACCCATCTTTTGCAGGCCATCGCAAACGAACTCGCTCAAAAGAAGCCCTCTTTGAAGGTCCTCTATACGACGAGCGAACGCTTTCTGAACGAATATGTCGATAGCATCGTCTATTCCAAATCGAGCGAGGGCAGGGAGGCCAACGCGCGCTTTCGGAACCGCTACCGCAACGTCGACGTGCTCCTCATCGACGATATTCAGAGCTGGGCGGGCAAGCGGGGGGTGCAGGAAGAATTCTTCAACACCTTCAACGATCTCTTCTCGCAGAACAAGCAGATCGTCATTTCCTCCGACTGCCCCGCAAAGGAACTTACGACGCTCGAAGAACGCCTGCGCACCCGCTTCGAGGGGGGGCTCATCGCCGACATCCAGCCGCCCGACATCGAGACCAAGATCGCGATCTTAAAGCGCAAGGCGCTCGAGAAGAAGTATATCATTCCCGACGACGTGCTTGCATTTTTGGTGCAGAACTCGGATAACAACGTGCGCACGCTCGAGGGCCGCCTCAACACCGTCATCTTTGCGAGCAAGCTCCACGAAGAGCCCATTTCCTTAAAACTCGCGGCGACGGCGTTGCAGGAATCCATCACGGCCGCCGAACCCGAAGAGATCACGGCGGAGACCATCATCCGCGCGACATGCGGCTATTTCAAAGTTCGGCCCGAAGATCTCACAGGAAAGAGCAAGCGGCAGGAACTCGTCCGCGCGAGGCAGATCTGCACCTATCTCATGTGCGATATGCTCACCCTCCCCCTCGTCTCCATCGGAAAGGAGATGGGCGGAAGAGACCATGCGACGGTCATCTATTCGCGCGATAAGGTGGAAGAGCTCATGCGCGTGAACGATACGATCCTCAAAGAAGTGGGCGACATCAAGAGCATCGTCCTCAAGAAATGACAGGTCGCCCCGTCCGCCCGAAAGGGGCGGACGGGGCTCTATTTTCGGCATATGGAAACTTTTTTTGAAGGGGCATGCGACGCCGTCGTCATCGGCGCGGGGCATGCGGGCGCGGAGGCCGCGCTCGCCCTCGCAAGGACGGGACAAAAGACGGTCGTTCTGACCCTCAATCTCGACAGTATCGGCTTCATGCCCTGCAACCCCTCCGTCGGCGGCACCGCGAAGGGGCATTTGGTGCGCGAGATCGATGCGCTCGGCGGCGAAATGGGCCTCTGCGCGGATAGGTGCGCCCTCCAATACCGCATGCTCAACGAGGGCAAGGGCGCGGCCGTGCAATCCCTCCGCGCGCAGGTGGATAAAAACCGCTATCACACCGAGATGAAACGCACCTTCGAGCACACCGAAAATCTCCGCATCGTGCAGGGCGAGGCGGCCGAGATCCTCACCGAAGACGGAAAAGTCACGGGCGTGAAGACCTCTTACGGGGGCGTATTCTCCTGCCGCGCCGTGGTCGTCGCGACGGGCGTCTATCTCGGTGCACGCACGATCACGGGCACCCATGTCCGCGATTCGGGCCCCAACGGCTTCGAGCGCGCCACCCTTCTCACTCAAAATCTTTTGAGCCTCGGACTTAAAGTGAGGCGGTTCAAAACGGGCACGCCCGCCCGTCTCGACGGGCGCACGGTAGACTTTTCCGCCCTTCCCGTCCAACCGGGGGAAGAGGTGTTCCCCTTCTCCTTCATGAACGAGAAAGTGCCCGAAAAGCAGATCCCCTGCCACCTCGCCTACACCAACAAAAAGACGCATGAGATCATCTTGCAAAACCTCGACCGCGCCCCCCTATACAACGGGCAGATCTCTTCGACGGGGCCGCGCTATTGCCCCTCCATCGAGACGAAGGTCGTGCGCTTCTCGGAAAAGGAGCGGCATCAGCTCTTTTTGGAACCCGAGGGGGCGGATACGACGGAGGTGTATGTGCAGGGGCTCTCCACCTCCCTTCCCCACGACCTGCAAAAGGAAGTTTACCGCTCGGTGAAGGGGCTGGAAAATGCAGAGATCATGCGCTATGCCTACGCCATCGAGTACGACTGCATCGACGCCCTCGACCTTCTTCCCACCCTCGGGTACAAGCGGGTGGAAGGACTCTTCTTCGCGGGGCAGATCAACGGGACAAGCGGGTATGAGGAGGCCGCGGCGCAGGGCCTCATGGCGGGGCTCAACGCCTCGCTTCAACTTCGCGGACTTCCCCCTCTCGTGCTTCGGCGGGATCAGGCGTATATCGGCGTGCTCATCGACGATCTCGTGACGAAGGGCACCGAAGAGCCCTACCGCATGATGACCTCGCGGGCGGAGTTCCGCTTGCACCTCCGTCAGGATAACGCCGACGAGCGGCTCACCGAGATCGGCTATCGGGCGGGGCTTGCGACGCGGGAGCGGTATGAACGATTTCTCGCACGTAAGACGAAAAAAGAGGATACCATGTCTGCACTCGGGGCACGCGCAGAACAAAAGACGGCCGACGCGCTCGTGCAAAAATACGGCTATCCGCCCCTGAATACTTCCGTGACCTATTGCGACCTTCTCCGCCGCGGGATCCCCTTGATGGAGATCTGCGCAAGTTTTCATATCCTCGAAGACGTGCCGCGCGACGTCCTTCTCGCCTGCGAGACGGAGGTGAAGTACGAGGGGTACTTAAAACGCAGTGAAGAGGAGATCGGGAAGGCGAAGAAGATGGAGGAAAAGCCCCTCCCGCCCGATTTAGACTATGAGAAGATCACAGGGCTTCGGCTCGAGGCGCGGGAAAAACTTGCCCGCATCCGCCCCTTGAATTTCGGGCAGGCGGCGCGCATCTCGGGCGTCTCCCCCGCCGACATCGCCGTCCTCATGATCTATTTGAGTTTGAAAAAGTAAATAATGTTACAGAAAAAGCCTTCCCTATCGGTATGGGAAGGCTTTTTCGGTTGCATTGCTCTCGGGTGGCACGGCGGAGAGATGAGGGGTATGGTGGTTAGGGGTTAGGGAGAAGCGTCATTCTGTCCCGCGCGCACTATTCTCGACTAAGCGCGGCACGAGCCGCAGGCGAAGTAGGCGATAAGTCATAAAGAAAGCGCAAAAGCAACTCTCCGAAGAATCCCGAAGTACGAAGTCCGATTATAATAAGGCGATGTTTCGACTACGTTCAGCATGACGTAATTAGAATGAATTGCTGTTTATCAAAGTCCGTGTTTTCATCCTCGGGATCCTTCGGGGACGGGCTCGCGGTTTTCATCCCTCTTTATCGGCTCAGGATGACGCGATGACCTTCGTTCCGTCGGAGCATGTCACGGTGCACCCCTCATAGGGAGCCCAAGAACTGCCCTTTTCGATATTCTCCCACGCGGCAGAAGTGCCTTGGTATTGGATGTTTTTCAGGTTTATGCACCTATAGAATGCGTGCTCTCCGATGGCGGTCACACCCACGCCGATCGTAACGCTTTCAAGGCTTTC
The DNA here is from genome assembly GCA_947598205.1 of uncultured Clostridia bacterium. GTDB lineage: Bacteria > Bacillota > Clostridia > Christensenellales > Borkfalkiaceae > Gallimonas. Next base: position 9,362 of record CANQFB010000021.1, on the reverse strand, counting down.
GCACCACTCAAACGCGCTCTCCCCGATGGTGGTCACGCCGCTCGGGATCGTAATGCGCTTCACCCCGTTGCAATCGACGAACGCATGCGCCTTGATCTCCGATATGCCGTCGGGGATCACGAGGTCTGTGATCTCTTGCCCTTTGAGAAACAGATGTGCGTCATGGTAGAGCGGGTTGGAATAATTGTCGGCAAAGGTTATTTTGCACCACGCCGCAAGGTCGCTTATGATGACCTTTTCGAGCGCATTGCAATAGGAAAACACGCTTGGCCCGATAAACTCCAAACTTTCGGGAATGACGATGGCTTTGAGGTTCGGACAGCCCGAATATTTGTTGTCGCGATATACCCCCATAAACGCGCCCTGTGCGATGACCCGCGTTCCCTTCTTTATTTTGTACTCGCCCGAGAGGGTGTCTCTCGCCTGCATGAGAATGTCCCCGATATAGAACACGTCGCCGTCCCAATTTTTCTCGTCTGCAAAGTAGGCGGTGCCGTCGAACGCATCGCTTACGATCTCGATCGCGCCGGCGGGAAGGCTGATTTTTGCAAGCGCACTGCACCCGAAAAAGGCACGAAGATCGATCGCGGTCACGCCGTTCGGAATGACGACGCTCTCGATTTCGGCATTGCCGGAGAAGGCATACCGCCCGATTTCCGTCACCGCCTTTCCATTATAATAGGCGGGAATGACGAGCTCGGTGACGCCCTCCGCCGTCCCTATGCCCGTGACCGTGTAGGTATTTTCTTCCGTGAGCTCAAATTTAAGGCCTTCGGTGAAGTTCAGATGCTCCCCGCAGACCGTGCAGTCGTTTTGTTCGTTATAGATATGCTCGTGGGACTTTTCACCGCCGCATGCCGAAACCGAAACTGCGAGCCCCGCCGCCAAAATAGAGGCAAAAAGCGCCAAGAAAAACTTTCTCATATCTTTCTCCCGAGTTGTGATTTTACATTATTATAAGATAGCGCCCGCTGTTTGTCAATAGGCAGTAAGCCTTTCGCGACGGATGAGCATACTCGTCGCCCCTTATAGGGGAGATGTCGTGTATGAGTTTCTCCTTGTCGCCCCTTATAGGGGAGATGTCGCGAGCCCCGCGAGCGACAGAGGGGTTTTTAACCCTTTCCCCCGCTTCGCGGGTACTTTCCCTAAAGGGACAGCGAGTGGTGGTCGGTCGGGGACTTTCCCTAAAGGGACAGCAAGAGCCAACCCTCATCAGTCACTATCGTGACAGCTTCTCCCTTTGATAAGGGAGAAGCCTATTTCAACCTAAGCGGACGAGGAGAGCGACGAGATCCCTTTCGCAGAGGCCTATAGAATACAGAAAATCGGCGGCTTCCTTGCTCCTCTTCAAGAGCGAAAAGAGAAGGTTCATGATCTTCCTCCCCTCTCCGCCGAAAAGGGCGATACCATGTCCGCGTACAATTTCGCGGTAGATGGCGTCATCCTCGGACATGGGCGCATCGAACACCGCCCTAAAGCCATGAAGGGCGAGCTCCCCCACGTCCGCTTTTTCCTCCGAATAGATGACGCGCGAAAAGCGGGTATAGTGACGATCGTCGAATCGCACCCCGCCGAATTCCGCAAACTCTGCGCCGCCGATCGAGAGTTTTCTCTCACCCATTTTGGCGGCGACGCGCTTGATGAGCCGCACGTCGTAGGGGGCATCCTCCTCTTCGGCGGAGGTGAAGCGTTCCACCCGCGCCTTTTGCAGGCGGTCGTGCACGCCGACAGGGGCGAGGACCTCCTCATTTTCCTTCAGAGGAAGGTCAGAAAGATACCAATACACCCGATCTCTGATGTTTTCATCCTCGCAAAAACGGAGGGCGGCAAAATCATATTTCATAGGTACAGGCACATTATACTATAAATTCTTGCAAAAAACAATTGACTTTTGAAAAAGGGCGGCCTATAATGGGGGTACAATTTTATTTGATTTATCCGTCGTGGGTGCCGAAAGGCTGAGATGATACCATTGGAATCGGGCAAGGCAATGCTTGCACGAAAGAACGGGTTTCGGAAGACTTTTTCGCCTGCGCAAATTTCGCGGGCGTTTTTTATGCTCCGAAGGCGGATAAAAGGAGGTTTTATGTTACAATTTTCCCTGCTTTCGGCGTACACGGGAACGATCCCGAACGCCGACGGCGATGGAGAGAGCTTTCTCTATCCCGACGTATGGACGTCGTTTGCAAAGAGCGGGCTCTCTTCCGTCTTTTTGTGGTGCTTTGTGGCCTTCGTTGCCGTCCTTCTCGTCGTGGGCGCGTTCGTCATATGGAAGAAGCGGGAGAGCATGAAGAGCTATCTTTCCGTCGCCGTCGCGCTCGCCGTCGGGTTTGCGCTCGCCGTCATCATCACGATGTTCTCCCTCGAGATCATGGAGATGCGGGAGGAAGGCGTCATCTACGACCTCGTCCTCTACCCCGCAGTCGTGCTCGGCGCATGCGTCATCCTCTCGGCGGCCGCCTCGTATATCTCCTATCTGTTCGGAGAGAAGGCCTTCCGCATCGGGAAGATCGTCTCCCTCTCCGTGACGGGAGCGGCGCTCATCGCGATGCTCGTCTGCCTCGGCGTGTACGGCGCGAGGCAGGATAGCGGCATCACGTCCCTCGATAACGCCCTTCTCTATGTCTCCGCCGCTCTTCTTTGCGGCCTTCTCGCCTTCTTCGCCTTCTTCTTCGGGCGGAAGGATAAGCGGGGCTTCGATTCGAGATCGATCTCCTATGCGGCCGTGTGCATCGCCATGAGCTTTGCGCTCTCCTATATCCGCATCTTCCGCCTGCCGCAGGGCGGTTCGGTCACCATCGCCTCCCTCCTTCCCCTCATGATCTATGCCTATATGTTCGGCGTGAAGAAGGGTATCTTTGCGGGCATGATCTACGGCGTATTGCAGGCCGTGCAAGATCCTTGGCTCATTCACCCCGCGCAGTTCCTCCTCGACTACCCCATCGCGTTCGCGTGCATCGGCGCGGCGGGGCTGTTCGCAAATGTGAAGAAACTCGATAAGCTCCCGCAGATCCAATTTGCCCTCGGCGCGATCGTGGCGAGCGCGATGCGCTTTGTCTCCCACGTCCTCTCGGGCGTGTTTGCCTTTGCCGACCTCACGGGCGACCCCGCGGGCGCATGGGCCTACAGCCTCGGCTATAATTCCTTCGTGTTCGTCGACATTGCCATCGTCGTCGCCGTCGGCATCATCGTCTTCTCCTCTCCCACCATTGTGAAGATGGTGCGCAGGTTCCGCCCCGCCGAGAAGAAAACGGCGGAGGAGACACAAAACGAGGGTACCATGTCTGAAGAAAAGTAGTCTGAAAACAAAAAAATTTCCGCCCCGAGGAGCGCCTCGGGGCGGTTTTTTACCTCTTCTTTTATATAAATTGCAGCACGTCGACCACGATGGCGAAGGCAAAGAGAAGCACAAGCCCGACGGCGTGGATGACGGCCTCCACCTTACGGCTTATGGGCTTCTTTCTGATCCATTCGATGATGGTGAACACGATCTTGCTCCCGTCGAGCGCGGGAATGGGCATGAGGTTGACGACGGCGAGATTGACTCCGATGAAGGCCGCCATCTCCAAAAAACCGCGGAAACCGTTGGCCGCGACAAACTTCGATGTGGTGGTGATCGTCGTCACAGGGCCGCCGAGGGATTTAATGCCGATCCTGCCCGTGAAGAGTTCGCCGATGACGCGGAAGATGCTCCCCGAGATCTTGAAGGAATACATGAAGGAACGGCCGATCGTATCGAAGAAACCGAAGCGGTGATAGGTAGTCCCGATCAAATAATAGCTTGTTTTCACCCCATTCTCTTCATCGACTTCGGTTTTGACGTCGATGCCGAGGGCGGGCCAGACGGTCGCATAGTCCGTACTGTTTCTCACCTTCACGTCCGAGCGGAGCATGACTTCCGCCGTCTGCATTTGATAGGAGCCGTCCTCCTGCATTCTCAAGACAGAGAACTTCACGATCGTCCCCTCTTTTTTCCCGTTGAGGCCATAGTAGAGGTCCGCAGGTACATAGATGCCCTTTCCGTTGACGGAGAGGAGAATATCATCCGCGCGCAAAGAATACTCGGCGGGATATTCCTCCGCGGCCTCGATGCCGCCCACTTTGATGAGGCTCTGGCCGTAGCTCGCAAAGAGGATGATAATGAGGACAACCGCCAAAAGATAATTCATGAACGCGCCCGCGAGGAGGACCAAAATGCGTTGCCAAGGCTTTTTATGGGTGAAGAGCCCGTCGTCCGCATGCTTTGCGGGTTGTGCGGGGGCATTTTCCCCCTCTTCCGAAGGCGCATCGGGGGCATTGATGCCCTCCTTTGCGGGCTCTAAAGATATATTCCCTTCGGCGGGGACTTCTGCAGAGGGCGCGGCGCATTCCGCGATGCTTTGCGCAGGCGCGCCTTCCCCCATGCGTTCTTCGGGGACGGGGGTGATGAGAATGGTATCCGAGGGGGTTTGGATCTCCTCTTCCATCTCCGTGAAGGGCTCTTTTGCGGGCTCATCCTCGGACATGGTATCCCCGTTCTTTTTCTTGCGCTTTTTCTTGGGCCTCTTTTTCCGCTCCTCCTCGAGCTCATCCTCCCCCGCGAACGCGCAATATCCCCCCAAGGGAATGAGGCGGAGTGCGAAGATCTCGTCGGACTTTTTGCGCTTCTTTTTGAAGAGGGCGGGGCCGAAGCCGATGGAGAATTCGTCGATCTTGAACTTTAAGATCTTGCCAACCACGTAGTGCCCGAATTCGTGGATGGTGATCATCATAAGGAGGATGAGGATCGCGAGAAGGACGGAGCCGATCGTGCCCCACACGGTGAGAAGATTATTTACCATAGATCAACGCCTGAGCGGCCCTCCGCGCCATGCCGTCCGCCTCCTCAAGCGCGGGGATGCTTTCCGCCGCTCTTTGGGGGATCTTGCAAAGGACTTCTTCGATAGTTTCGGCGATTTGGGGAAATGTTATGTGGCCCTTCAAAAAGGCGCGGACCGCGATCTCCGCCGCCCCGTTGAGGACGGTCGGGGCCGTTCCCCCCGCCCTTCCCGCCTTCAGGGCGAGGCCGAAGCAGGGGAATTTCTCCCGCGGAAGGGGCAGAAAGTGCAACGCTCCGATCTTTGAAAAATCGAGCGCGGGCATGCAGGGAAGGCGCTCGGGATAGGTGAGCGCGAGCTGGATGGGAAGGCGCATATCGGGGAAGCCGAGCTGGGCGAGAGAAGCGCCGTCTGCAAAGGTGACGACGGAATGTACGATCCCCTCGGGGTGCACGACGGCCTCGATCTTATCGAAATCCGCCCCGAAGAGCCACTTCGCCTCGATGACCTCGTACCCCTTGTTGAGGAGGGTCGCGCTGTCGACGGTGACCTTCTCGCCCATCTTCCACACGGGGTGAACGAGGGTCATTGCGGGCGTGACGCGCGCGAGCTCCTTTGCGCTGAAGTTCAAAAAAGGCCCGCCGCTCGCGGTGAGGATGAGCTTTTCAAACTTCGCATGGCGGTCGAACCCGAGCGCCTGAAAGATGGCCGAATGCTCGCTATCGACGGGGACGATCTCGACGCCCCTTCTCTTTGCCGCTTGCATCACGATTTCGCCGCCGCAGACGAGGGACTCCTTATTGGCGAGAAGGACGCGTTTTCCCGCCTCGATCGCAGACATGGTATAGCGAAGGCCCGCGAAGCCGCCCGCCGCGATGAAGGCGACGTCGCACCCTGCAAAGATCTCTTCATATGCGATCTCCCCCTCGCTCGCACACAGGGCGATGCGGGGAGAGAACTGTTTTTTGAGCGCAGTAAGGCTTTCCGCATCCGAACCGCACACGAGCGCGGTGACGCGGAAGAGATCGGGGTAGCTTTGCACGACTTCGAGCGTCTGCCGCCCGATGCTCCCCGTGCATCCGATCAAGGCGATGTTTATCATATCCACCTCAAAGTAAAAATCAGCCCGCCTGCGCAGGCGGGCGATTTTATTGTATGCAGTTTAGCCGAACAACATGAGTTTTGCGACCAAAGCGATACAGACGATGAGCCCCGCATAGAGGGAGGAATCGATCCTGTCGAGCACGCCCCCGTGGCCCGGCAGGATCTTGCCCATATCCTTGATGCCGAGTTTGCGTTTGATGGCGCTCTCGACGAGATCGCCGAACTGCGAGAAGGCCGCCGTGAGAATGCCCAGCGCGATGAAGAAGACGAGGTTCTTCGCGTCGGGAGTGATGGGACGGAGGGGCTGGGTGAGAAGGGAGGGCTCTATCTTCATGAGCCCGTAATAGACGAAGAAGATGACGACCGCCCCGGCGGCGCCCCCCAAGAGCCCGCCCAATCCGCCGATGACGGTCTTCTTCGGAGAGATGTTGGGGGCCATCTTTGCGGGAAGTTTTTTGCCGAAGAGCTTCCCGAAGAAGAAGGCGAACACGTCGGCGAAGGGCGCGACCACGAAGACGGTCATCACGGCGAGTTCGGAGTAAAACTCAAGATGGTTGCAGATGGTGATGACGAGGAGGAAAAAGGCGGGATAGATGTAGCACAAAAGGGCGTAACCCGTCGATTCGAGCGTCACATGCCGATGGGCGAAGACGAGGAGGGAGGCGATCACCGCCATTCCCGCGATGAGAACGATAAAGGTGATGTGCAGGGAATAGTTCCTCCCCAGCGCCTCGGCGCCCTCTTCGGGGAGCTCCACGCCGAGCACCTTCGCATAGTAATAGTCGCTCACGGCGTATGCAACGATGACGAGAAGTGCGAACAGCACGATCAGGACTTTCTGCGAGATATGCAGTTTATCCTTGAAGGCGCGGATCATCTCCCCCGTACCGAAGAAAGCGAAGACGAGGATCAGCCCGTCGAAGAAGAGCTCGTTTACAAAGATCTTGAGCAGGAAAAACCCGACGAGAAGAAGGGCATAGACTGCCCCCGTAACCGTGCGTTGCACGAGATTTTTCCGCTCCGCCTGCTGTTGTTGGGGCTCTTCCCCCTTGCCGTTTGATTTCGTATCTTCCATGTTACTTTCTCAATTTTCCGAATCTTCTGTCGCGTCTCTGATAGTCCCGAAGGGCTTCGTCGAGATCCCCGTCGGAAAAAGCGGGGAACATCTTCTCGGAGAACCATAATTCGGCGTATGCCGCCTCGAAGAGCAAAAAGTTGGAGAGCCGCTTCTCCCCGCCCGTGCGGATGAGAAGGTCCATTTGCGACATGCCCCCCGTCGAAAGCTTCTCCGCGAAACTTTCGAGGGTCTGCTCCTTCCCCTCTTTCACCGCCTTGTTGCAGGCGGCAACGATGTCCTGCCGCCCGCCGTAGCCGATGGCGAAGGCCAAAAGCCCCCGCTCTCCCCCCTTCGTTTGATCTTCCGCTTCCGCGATGAGGCGGACGATGTCGGCGGGAATGAGCGCCCTGTCCCCGATCACGCGAAGGCGGATGCCCTTCTCGCAAAGGGGGGATATATGCTGTGTAAAATACAGACGGAACAGGTCGAACAGCCCTTCGAGCTCCTCCTTGGGACGGCTCAGGTTTTCGGTGGAGAGGGCAAAGAGGGTGAGCTCCTTGATGCCCGCGTCGAAGGCGTGCTCTATTAAAGAGAGCATGCGCTTCATGCCCGCCCTATGGCCCGCAAGACGGGGAAGAAGACGCCTCTTCGCCCACCTGCCGTTTCCGTCCATGATGATCCCGACGTGATTCGGGACACCCATGTCTGAAGTTGCCATCAAATTGTGAGAAGCTCCTTCTCCTTGGCGGCAACGATCTTTTCGATCTCGGAGATGCACTTTGCGATCGCATCCTCGACGTCGATCTCCGCATTCTTGGCTTCGTCTTCGGAGATCTCCTTATTCGTCTTCATCTTCTTGAGGGCTTCCATGGCGTCGCGGCGGTTGTTGCGTGCGGCCACCTTGGTGTCTTCGCCCATTTTCCTCACCTGCTTTACGAGGTCGCGGCGGCGCTCTTCGGTAAGCTCGGGGAAGACGAGGCGGATGACCGTCCCGTCGTTTGAGGGCGTGATGCCGACATTGGAGGCGAGAATGGCCTTCTCGACGGCCTTCAGAAGGGATTTATCCCACGGGCTGATGACGAGACAGCGCGCATCGGAGACGGCAATATTGCCCAGCTGGTTTAAGGGGGTCATCACGCCGTAGGCCTCCACCTGCACCTTATCGAGAATGTGCGGGTTGGCCCTGCCGGCGCGGATGGCGGCAAAGTTCTCTTTGAGGACGGAGACCGTCTTTTCGAGCTTTTCATCGAGCGTGAGGAAGATCTCTTCCACTTTTTCGTTATCTGACATATGCTTTCTCCTTTTCCCTTATCTTAATTTTTTATTCGTTGGAAATGAGGGTGCCGAGATGTTCGCCGCACACGGCGCGGAGGATGGAATCCTTCTCCTTGAGGGCGAAGGCGAGCACGGGAATATCGTTCTCCATGCACATCGTCGCCGCCGTCGCGTCCATCGCCTTGAGCCCGCCCGAGACGATCTCGCGGAAGGTGAGCTTCTCATATTTCTTCGCGTTGGGATCGGTGCGGGGGTCGCCGTCGTAGATGCCGTCTACATTCTTCGCCATGAGGATGATATCCGCCCCGATCTCGCATGCGCGCTGGACGGCGGCCGTATCCGTCGAACAGTAGGGATTGCCCGTGCCGCATGCGATGATGACGATGCGCCCCTCCTCGAAGTGATGCAAGGCCTTGCGGAGGATATAGGGCTCGGCGACGGAGATCATGTTGAGGGCGGTCTGCACGCGGGTGGGAATGCCGCGCCGCTCGATGGCGTCCATCATCGCGAGGGAATTCATCACCGTCGCGAGCATGCCCATCTGGTCGGCGGTGGTGCGTTCCATCTTCGCCCCCTGCCTGCCCCGCCAGAAGTTCCCCCCGCCGATGACGAGCGCAATGTCGACGCCCATCTCATGCACTTTTACGAGTTGATCGACGACGCCGCTTACGACCTGTTCGTTGAGGCCGAACCGCTCTTCGCCCGCAAGCGCCTCGCCCGAGAGCTTCAAAACGATCCTTTTATACTTCGGACCCATGTTCTTCCCCCTCTCATATTTTTTTCAGTATACCATATATAGGAAAAAAATGCAAGACTTTCCGAAAGAAATGTGGGGTGCCGCGTCGAAAGCGCCTCCCGTGGGAGGAGCTGTCACGCTTGCGTGACTGAGGTGGGGCGTCATTCAGAATTCGTACCCACCCCCCTACCCCCCTCCGAACGGGAGGGGGCATGATGTGATCGAAAAGTGCTGCATGGCTCCTCCGTGGGAGGAGCTGTCACGCGCGAGCGTGACTGAGGTGGGGCGTCATTCAGAATTCGTACCCACCCCCCTACCCCCCCTCCGAACGGGAGGGGGCATGATGTGATCGAAAAGTGCTGCATGGCTCCTCCGTGGGAGGAGCTGTCACGCG
>CANQFB010000020.1 GCA_947598205.1 uncultured Clostridia bacterium | reverse complement strand
CGTGGGAGGAGCTGTCACGCGCGAGCGTGACTGAGGTGGGGCGTCATTCAGAATTCGTACCCACCCCCCTACCCCCCTCCGAACGGGAGGGGGCAAGAGCAGAAATCATTATTTCGATAATTATCGAAATAAGCAACTTTTTGGTATTTTAAGGCGAAAAAGCGCAAAAAATAACTCACCTGCACTGCAGGTGAGTTATTTTTTCAAATTGCGTTATGCCGACGTCTTTTCACGGAACGGATGCGGCGTATCAATGCAGACTTCGCTGTTAGCGATCTTACAGCTAAAGTCAGTCGTCACGGTCGTACCCTGCGTCATCGTTCCCGTAAATACAGGGTCATGCGAGGAACTACCGTAGGAAACGTAGTATTTCGCAACTGCGCCGTAGTAATAACCGTAAAGATCCACATACGAGCCGTCGATCGCCTGCGGATATTCGGTTCCCGTACGGTCGTTGGGGAGGAACTGCGCCGTGCCATTCAACATCGCCTGATTTGCAACGTTGTAGGTATTGTTCTCGGATTTATTCTTCCTGTCGGGAATGGTATCCTGAAAAGTCGTGTTATCTGTGCCGTTGGAGGCGCGCTGAATGTTGCCGACGAACCCGCCTACATTATAGGTGGCGTTGAAGGTATTCCATGTCGATTCGCAACCGTCAAAGGTGATCGCCGTGCCGGGGTCTGCCCCCATGCCGATAAAACCGCCCACCTTCCCGAAGGCATTCACGGTGCAATGCGTTACCGTAACATTGCTGAGCAGGGTATCGTTGTAGGTGTAGCCGCTGATGACGCCCGCACAGTTGCCCGTGTTGTTTGCAAATCGCACGGTCACTTCGCTGAACGTGATATCCTTGACGGTGAACTTGCCCGCAACGGTGCTGAACAGCCCCGCCCCGTAGCCCGAGTTGGCGGGAGCTACGATTGTCATATTGCTGACCGTATGGCCGCCGCCGTCAAGCACGAAGTTATCGAAGTTCGCGCCAAAAGCGTCGATGGGGGTCCATTCTTGGCCTTCGTAATCAACGTTCCCCAAAAATTGGATCGTGCGGTCGACAAATCTTTCTCCTAAGGCCACAGCCTGCCTCCATGCCTTCATATCGTCGGCGTCTGTGATGTCAAAAGGCTCTTCATCGGTTTCCGTTCTTGCAAAGCGGCGTGCCATCTTGCCCGGTTCGAGAATGGTGTGCCCTGCCGAATGGCAATAGTCGTCGTGGAATGTTGTCCACCATTTGCTGGTCGATCCGCTCACCACATCATAATGAGCTTTGTAGGTTTCCACACCAAGGCTTTCAAAGTCTTTCTCGATAACTACGTCCGTCATTTTGGAAACGGTAGATGCACCGTTTTTGTCCTTTTGACACAACTTGTTTTGGAAGAGAACGTTGTTGCCTTCCTGATTTCCCGCCTTGCAACCATAGGTGACCGCATATCTCGTTGCGGTTCCCACCGCATTGGTAATGAAAGCCTTCCGGATATGATACACCGATATGACAGCCGTCTCAACGGTACATCCGTAGATCGTGGAGCCGTAGGAGATACCCGCGATCCCCGCGCCGTAGTAACCGTTGTAATATTTGCCGCTCTCATCCGTATATCCGCCCAACGCGCAGATTTGCATTGTGGGCAAATACACTTTATCGCTAGTCCAACTGCTCCCTTCGTTTTTAGTGCCCTTAACGACGCAATTTTCGATGGCCGCAGTGCTGATCGTCTGTTTCGCCGTCACGGCCGCACCTGCATTGTGCGCATACCCGACCACGCCGCCGACATAGACCAAGCCCGTGACCTTGCAGTCGATCACGTTGATCGTGCCGACCTTCGCCCCGTCGCCCGCCATGAAGCCCGCCACGGCGCCGACCGCGTAGTCGCCGATGATCTCCGATTCCTTGATCGTAAGATTCTCTACCTTGCCGCCATTGAGATAGCCGAACAAGCCTGCAAAGTTCAGTGCGTTGTACTTAATGCCGCGGATGAAATGGGATTGCCCGTTGAACGTGCCCTTGAAGCCACCTTCGATCCCGGGGGTCTCCTTGTTTTTCAGCTCCGCAAAGTTGTTGGAAGTGATCTCGAATACATCTTGCGCGTTGGAAGGCAACCCTGCGGGGGTAAAGAGCTGTCCCGTAAAGTCGAGATCGGCGTCGAGCTTGACGTTCGCCTCGCTGTAAGACTTTTCCTGCCCATCGCCGTACTCATATGTCTCACCGTTGTTTACGCCGTTTGCAAACGTCTGCCAATCGGTCACGCTCTTGAGAACAAGCGTGCCGTCCTCTTCCGTATGGATGCTCGTGTCTACGAAGATATACTTGCAGACACTGCAAATGGAGACGGCATCGGAGAGTTGGATCCACTGATGACCGCCCTTATCGATGGGCTCGAGCTCCGCCTTATGGCTACAGACAGCCTCGTGCCAATGGTTATCCTTATCGGTGACCCATGTCGCCGTATCGTACTTGTGGGGGGAAGAGAGCGAGGGCTCGCGGAACGAGAGCGTCCACTGCCCGCAATGTATGCACTTTTGTGCTTTAACTTCCCCGTTTTCGCAATTATCATAGACGATCGTCCTATTGTTGCCGGGAATATCAGCGCTGTATTCGTGTTTGCAACCGACGCCGATGAAATCGTATGTACCGTCTTTGTAGTAGATGAAGTACCCTTCGGTTCCCTCATGTCCGCTTATTTCGGGATAATAATAGGTCAGTCCTCCACTGCCATCGTAATGCCAGATACGATCGATCGTCTGCTTGCCGATGTTGAGGACGTCCGACCAAACGAGCCCCTCTTCGCTTTCGGTTGCCTGATAAAGCTTGTTGTTTTTGGAATCAAAATAGAACTCGCCGATTTCTTCGGGCGCCTGCGCGGGATAGGCCGTTCCCGTCTTCCACTGCACCGTCGCGTTGAGCGATTTCAGCCACTCCTCCTCGGACATGGCCCCATCCGATTGCCCAGAATGCTCTTTTTTGTACTGTTCTACATAGAGCTCGTAGGCCGACTTGCCGTCGACGCCGTTCGTGCCATCCTTTCCGTCTTTGCCGTTGGTACCGTTCTGCCCGTCAGCGCCGACTGCCTTGTAGTCCGTCTTCTCGGTGCCGAAATACCAATAGCCGTCTTCGCCGATGTGCGGGGTGACGCCGTCCTTGCCGTTCTGACCGTTCACGCCGTCCTTGCCGTCTTGGCCGTCTTGCCCGTCCTGACCGTCTTGACCGTCGGCGCCGACCGCCTTATAGTCCGTCTTCTCGGTGCCGAAGTACCAATAGCCGTCCTCGCCGATGTGCGGAGTTACGCCGTCCTTGCCGTCCTTGCCGTCTTTGCCGTCTTTGCCGTAGATACCCGCTTCCTGTGGAGTCAGTTGCACCACGTCGCAGGCCGTGAGCGCGAAGAGCGTCCCGACCGCCAGACATGCCACCAGCATGACGAGCAGGAGCATCTTGAAAATGTGTCTTTTGGGTTTCATAAAATACCTCCTTCATGCGCATTTCCTGCGCAAGATCTTCTGATTTTTTTCCCGCAAAAAACCCGCGGGATTTTTATTGATAAACTGTTTTAGGTTAACCTCTTTTAGATTATAATCTATAATAAGGTAGATGTCAATCGATATTATACATTATTTTATAATACTTTGGCTTTTTTTTTGGGGGGGGAAGTATGTACCGTCGGCTACGGGATCTGAGAGAAGATTGCGACCTGACCCAAACGCAAGTTGCGAATATGCTCGGCATGTCGCAAACGGGTTACTCAAAATACGAAACCGGCGAAAATGACATCCCTACATTGGTCCTCATCCGACTTGCGGATTTCTACCAGACAAGCGTCGATTTCTTGCTCGGCCTCACGCCCGAGCGCGAACCCTACCCCCGCGAAGCCCCTCCTTCCGACGAAACATGACATGCAAAAAGCCGCTCGATCCGAGCGGCTTTCTTTTGTAAAAATCATTTTTTATTTTTTCATCGCCTCGACCTGTTTGGCGACTTCTTCGGAGAGGTCTTCCTGTTTCTTTTCGAGGCCCTGCCCCATCACATAGAAGACAAACCGCTTGAGACTGACGGGAGAGCCCGCCGCTTTTGCGCCCTGCGCGATGAGCTGGGCGATGGTGATCTTATCGTCTTTGATGAACTTCTGCTCCAAGAGGCAGTTATCCTCGTAGAACTTGTTGATCTTGCCGAGCACGATCCTCTCGGCGATGGCCTGCGGCTTGCCCTCGTTCAGAACTTCCTGCAGGAGGATGGCCTTCTCCTTCTCGAGCGTCTCCTCCGAGACCTCGCTCTTGGCAAGATATGCGGGCTTCGAGAATGCGGTGTGAAGGGCAATATCGTGCGCGAGGGCCTTATTTGCCTCGGTGGGCTCGCATGAGAAGTCGAGCATGACGCCCATCGTGCCGCCCATATGGATATAGGTCTCGATGAGGCCCTCGGTCTCATATACCGTGAACCTCCTTACGGAGATCTTCTCGCCGATGATGCCGACCTGCTCGGAAATGAAGGTCTCGACGGTCTTTCCCCCACCCATGTCCAAAGAGAGGAGGGAGGAAACATCTTGCGGCTTGTGCGCCACGATCGTATCCGCGATCTTGGAGACGACCTCGTGGAACTTATCGCCGCGGGCAACAAAGTCGCTCTCGCAGTTGACTTCGACGAGGACGCCCGTGCCGCCCTTGACGGTGGCATAGACTATGCCTTCGGCCGCGATCTTGGAGGCGCGCTTGGCGGCCTTTGCAATGCCGCGTTCGCGGAGAAGATCTGCCGCCTTCTCGAAATCGCCGTCCGCATCGACGAGGGCGCGCTTGCAATCCATCATACCCGCACCCGTCTGTTCGCGGAGCTTCATTACATCTTTTGCCGTAAATTCTGCCATATCGGTTATTCTCCTTAAAATTATTCGGCTGTATCGGCCGCAGGCTCTTCCGCGGCGGGCTCCGCCGTTTCGCCCTCTTCCGTCTCGGGAACGGGAGTCACGCCCTCCGTCGCCTCGATGACCGCGGATGCGATGACCGACGAGATGAGCTTGATGGCGCGGATCGCATCGTCGTTGCCCGGGATCACATAGTCGATGAGATCGGGATCGCAGTTGGTATCCGTGATGGCGACGATGGGCACGCCCATCTTGCGCGCTTCGGCGACGGCGATGTCTTCGTTATGCGGGTCGACGACGAACATGACCCCGGGCATGCCGTGCATGTTCTTGATGCCGCCGAGATTTTCCTGCAACTTGCCCATCTCCTTCTTGAGGCCCAAAACTTCCTTCTTGGGCAGAAGGTCGAACTCGCCGTTCTGTTCCATTCTCTCGAGCTTTTCGAGATAGTCGATGCGGGAACGGATCGTCTTGAAGTTGGTGAGCGTGCCGCCCAGCCAGCGGGAATTGACATAGAACTGCCCGCAACGCTCGGCCTCTTCCTTGATGGCGTCCTGCGCCTGCTTCTTGGTGCCGACGAAGAGGACGCTCTTGCCCTCTTTCACGCTCTCGACGACGAAGGTGTACGCTTCTTCGATGAGGGCGGCCGTCTTTTCAAGATCGATGATGTGAATGTCGTGACGGGCCGCGAAGATGTACTTCTTCATCTTGGGGTTCCATTTCCTCGTCTGGTGCCCGAAATGGACGCCCGCTTCGAGGAGCTGTTTCATGGTGATAACTGCCATAATTCCTCCGTTTTACCTCCCCCGTTCGCGTATTTCCCGCCCGTTATCCGCATGAAAAGTATTTACGGACACGGAAGGCGGCACTCGCGGGGTGCGGATTTCTGCCTTCGCAGACTTTCAAATTATACCATAGGTATAAAATATTTGCAACTTGTTTTTATGGGCGAATATGAATTTTTTCGGGGAAATAATAAGAAATCGGCAGACAAGACGGGCGGGGACGCAACCTCGTTCATACCCTTTCGCCCTGTAAAAAGAGATGTCGCGAGCCCCGCGAGCGACAGAAAGGTTGACCCTTTCCCCCGCTTCGCGGGTACGGTCTCACGTGCCGCGCTTCGTGCAATCAAATGCGCGTGGGGCGGGCTTTGCCCCTCGGAATGATACGTTTGACCCGCAATCGGACTTTGCGCCTCGGGATCCTTCTGGAAGGGAACTCGCAGACATGGTATGCCCAATTTATGCCAAAGCCGCCCTATTGGGCGACTTCGAGAATGTGTGCGATCTTATCGAGCAGTTCCGCCTTGCCGTCGCCCGTGACGGAGGAGATGGCAAACACGTTCCCCTCGCCGAGCCCGTATCCGTTCGCCACCGCGCGCACCCGCTCTTTTACCTTCATGCGAGAAAGCTTATCGCTCTTCGTGGCGATGACGGTAAACGGAATGGCGTGATAGTTGAGGAATTCCACCATCGTAAGATCGTCCTCCGAGGGGTCGCGGCGAATATCGGAAAGGAGAAAGACGTGGGCGATGTGCTCCTTCTTTTCAAAGAATTTATCGAGCGTCTTCGCCCATTTCGCCTTCTCCTCCCGCGAGACGGCCGCATAGCCGTAGCCGGGGAGGTCGGCGAGGAGAAACTGCCCGAAATCGAAGTAATTCACAAGGCGGGTCCTGCCGGGTGCGGAGCTCGTCTTGGCGAGCTTTTTCTGCCCCGCAAGCATGTTGATGAGGGTGCTCTTCCCCGCGTTGGACCTTCCCGCAACGGCGATCATAGGCCGCTCTGGGACGATGAACTGCCTCTCGTTTGCAGCAGACGTGATGAATTTTGCCCCGTTAATGCGCATAAGAGAGCCCCTTTACGGCGTTTTGGAAGACCTCGTCGATCTCCGAGACGCAGATGAAGTGCAAATTCTTCCCGATCTCCTCGGGGATCTCCTCGACGTCCTTCTTGTTCTCTTCGGGGATGATGACGTCGCGGATGCCGATGCGGCTTGCGGCGAGCGCCTTCTCCTTGAGGCCGCCGATGGGAAGGACTTTGCCGCGCAGGGTGATCTCCCCCGTCATGGCCACGTCGCGGCGGACGGGTTTGCCCGTGAAGGCGGAGAGAATGGCCGTCGCCATCGTGATGCCCGCGGAAGGGCCGTCTTTTGGCGTCGCCCCTTCGGGGACGTGGATATGGACGTCCTTCTTCTCGAAATCCTTCTCGTCGATGCCGTACTTTTCGGCATGGGAACGGATATAGGAGATGGCCGCGCGGGCGGATTCCTTCATGACGTCGCCGAGTTTCCCCGTGAGAAGGATCTCCCCCTTGCCCTGCATGACGGAGACTTCGATGGTGAGCGTCGTTCCGCCCACCGCCGTCCATGCGAGGCCCGTCGCGGCGCCCACTTCGTCTTCGGAGAGCATCTCGCCCTCGCGCAAAAAGCGCTTCGCGCCGAGATATTTTTCGAGGTTCTGCTTGGTGACGGAGATCTTCCCCGTCTCCTCCCCCTTGGCGATGCGCACGGCCGCCTTTCTGCACACCGTGCCGATGGTGCGCTCCAGAGAGCGGACGCCCGCCTCCATCGTATAGCCGTCGATCATCGCGTCAATCGCCCCGTCGGAGATGTGCAATCTCTCCGCCGCAAGGCCGTTCTCTTTGCGCTTTTTGGGCACGAGATACCGCCGCGCGATCTCCCGTTTCTCCTGCTGGGTGTAGCCCGAAAGTTCGATGATCTCCATGCGGTCGCGCAAAGGCATGGGAATGGTATCGAGCGTGTTGGCCGTCGCGATGAACATGACCTTGGAAAGATCGTATTCCACCTCGAGATAACGGTCGCGGAAGGTGGCGTTCTGCTCGGGGTCGAGAACTTCCAGAAGGGCGCTCGCGGGATCTCCCCGCATATCCGAGGAGATCTTATCCACCTCGTCGAGGAGGAAGACGGGATTGATGCAGCCCGCATTCTTCATCTCATAGAGGATACGCCCCGGCATTGCGCCGATATAGGTGCGGCGATGCCCCCTGATCTCCGCCTCGTCTTTGAGGCCGCCGAGGCTCATGCGCACGAATTTCCTGCCGAGGGCGCGTGCTACCGATTTGGCGATGCTCGTCTTCCCCACGCCGGGAGGCCCGACCAGGCACAAGATGGGCGCCTTGAGCTCGCCCGTGAGCTTGAGGACGGCGAGATACTCCACGACGCGCTCCTTGATCTTCTCGAGGCCGTAATGGTCCTCTTCGAGCACCTTCTCGACGTCGGCAAGTGAGGCCGTATCCTCGGTCTCCTCCCTCCAAGGAAGGTCGATGAGCCAATCGGCGTAGTTGCGGAGGACGGTATATTCGGGCGAAGAGGAGGGCATGCGGTCCATGCGGGCGAGCTCGGAGAGCGCCTTCTCCTCGACGGGCGCGGGAAGATGTTTTGCGAGGATCTTCTCGCGCAGTTTATCGTTCTCTTCGCCGTCGTCGCCGAGCTCCGCATGGATGGCCTTGAGCTGTTCGCGAAGATAATATTCCTTTTGCGCCTTGTCGATGTTTTTGCGCACGTCCTCGGCGATCTTGCTCTCGAGGCGGGCGATCTCCTTCTCCGTCGCGAGGCAGGTCTCGAGGAGCTTGAGCCGTTCGATGAGGTCGGTCTCGGAGAGGATCTGCTGTTTGATCTCGTCCTTGAGGCGGAGCTGGTGGGCGCAGATGTTGATGTATGCGTCTATATCGGCGATGCCCGCGAGGGCGCCGTCGAGTTCCCGCATCGCCTTCGCGTTCCCCGCATAGAGTTCGCGGACGAGATCTTTCACCGTGCGGAAGTGGGCTTCCTCCTCCTCGGGGTCGCCGTGGACGGAGGGAAGGGGATCGACGACGGTATAGATGAAGTCTTCCTGCATGCGGAAATCCCGCGCGCGGGCGCGGTAAAGCCCCTCCACCGTGATGCGGATGCGGTCCCCGGGGAGCATGAGCCGCTGGCGGATATAAGCGACCGTCCCCACCGCGGCAAGATCCTCGGGCCCGGGGGAATCCTTCTCCGCCGTCTGCCCCGAGAGGAAGATCTGCGAATCGTGATAGGAGGCGCGGTCGAGCGCGGCGATCGAGAGCCCGCGCGCCACCTCGAAGGTGACGACGGTATCGGGGAAGACGATCTGCGTCCGCATGGGAATGACGGAAAGTACTTTGGGCGTTTCGGGCATATCCATAACAGTATCCCTCATTTGAATTTCTATTATTATATCACACGCGCAGGGGCGTTTCAAACAAAATTTTCCCAAAAACGAGCCGCCCGCCGTGCGGCGCACGGCGGGCGGTCTGCCCGTTTCGGGTCATTCGGCGGAAAAATCTTCCTTGCCGACGCCGCAAAGGGGGCAGGTGAAATCGTCGGGAACATCTTCCCACTTGGTGCCGGGCGCGATGCCGTTCGCGGGATCTCCCGCTTCTTCGTCGTACTCGTATCCGCAGACGTTGCAGATATACTTCATAGCTTCTATCCTCCTAAAAAAATCAATTTGCAAAATAATCGGCGGCGACGGCGTCTGCGAGGGCGGAAAGTTTCTCCGCCGTCTCCCCCTTGACGGAGGAGATCATCTTCACCGTTTCGCCCAGCTTGCGCATATCCTTCATGCCCGAGATCGTCTCCTCCATGAGCGCGCCCGCCTGCGGCGCCCAGCTCCCGTTTTCGACGAGGGCGTATCCCCGCTTCTGGAAGAAGTGGGCCTTCAGGTCGGAGAGCAGGGTCTCCATGCACAAAAAGATGTTGTTATTGTGGGTGGAAGAGGCGAACACGGCGTGCGAATAGCGGAACGCCTCTGCAAGCAGATCGCAGACATGGGTATTGGATACGTCGTAGACCTTCACGAAAACGCCCTTTTTCGCAAGCATGGAAGCGAGGATCTCGGCGGCGTTTTGGGTGTGCCCGTAGATGGAGGCATAGAAGATGGCGACGCCCTTCTCCTCGGGCTCGTATTTGCTCCATATATCGTACTTTTTCAGATACCATGCAAAGTTTTCCCGCCAGACGGGGCCGTGCAGGGGGCAGACGAGGCCGATCTTGAGCGCAGAGGCCTTTTTGAGGACGCTTTGTACCTGAAAGCCGTACTTCCCGACGATATTGAAGTAATATTTGCGGGCGTCGGAGAGAAATTCCTCCTCAAAATGCACCTCGTCCGCAAAGATGCTCCCGCCGAGCGCGCCGAACGTCCCGAATGCGTCGGCCGAGAAGAGGATCCCCTCCTCCGCGATGTAGGTCATCATGACCTCGGGCCAATGCACCATGGGGGCAAAAATGAAGGTGAGCGTATGCCTTCCCACGGACATGGTATCCCCCTCTTTGACGATGTGAAGATTTTCACCCGAGAACGGGAAGAAGTTTTTCAGCATGCCCGCGACCTTCTGGTTGGTGACGACCGTCACGCCGGGATGTCGCTCGAGAAGGCGCAAAAAGGTGGCCGAATGGTCGGGTTCCATGTGGTGGACGACGAGATAGTCGAGCGGCTTTCCCCCAAGGGCGTGCTCCAAGTTCTCGAAGAACTGTTCGGAGACGGCCGTATCCACCGTGTCGAAGAGAACGGCCTTTTCGTCTTTCAGAAGATAAGAGTTGTAGCTCACCCCCCGCGGAATGGGGATATGGTTTTCAAAGAGCTTGATGCGGCGGTCGCTCCCACCGAGGTAAAATAGATCGTTTTTGATTTCAATAACATTCTGCATAGTTGTTCCTCGCAGATGAAATTTTACTATATTTTGCACAAAAAAGCAACCGAACAAACGGGAAATTTTTCCATATGCGAATGTTTTGAAAATTCATGCAAATATGCGCAAAAATCAACAAAATTCCCTAATCTATACAAAGGAATGTACCGAAATACAAACTTCCCTGCTTAAAACCATTGCCAAGGGGAGCAAAATATGATATAATGAGGAATAAGTTCGGAGGACAATCATGAAACATTTCAAAAAGATCTTACTTTGCTCGCTCGCCCTGTGCCTTGCGATCGGCACGGCCTGTTTTGCCGCGGCATGCGGAGGCGGGCAGAAAAATATCCAATATACGGTGTCCGTCTCCTGCGAAGACGGCGATGCGCTCGAAGAGGTGGAAGTCTCCCTCAAGACGGAAGGGGGCGCGGCCGTCGAAAACGGCGGGCCCAAGGCCCTGACGGACGGAAAGGCCTCCTTCTCTCTCCCCTCCGCCACCTATCGGGTCGCCCTCTCGAATGTTCCCGAAGGCTATCAGTGGGACCCCGCATGGGTGAGCGAAGAACGGCCGAACGCCACGGTGACGCTCTATCCCGCTGTGCAGAAGGCGGAATACGCCGTGACCGCCGTCGATGAAGAAGGCTCCCCCGTGGCGGGCGTCCTCTTCTCCCTGACCGATGCGGAGGGGAAGAAGGCCGCCTCCGCGCAGACGGGCGCGGACGGGAAGGCCCTCTTAAAAGCTCCCCTCGGCTCCTATACCCTCTGTGTGGATCTCACGCCCGAAGGGTATCTCGCGGAAACATTCGACGGGACCATGTCTGCGAATGCGCTCTCAAAAACGTTGACTTTCACCGCGTTTGAACCCCTCTCGGAGCTGCCCGCCCCCTTCCGCGGGAGCTGGCACGATCTCGAAGGCCGCGTAGCGCTCCTCATCAACTCGGGCGCCCTGCTCTATAACGGCGAACCGCTCGGCGCGTATGCGGGGCAGGACGGGGAGATCCTATTCTGGGCGGGCGATACCGCGGCCCATCTCAAGCCCTACGAAAAACTCGGCGGGACGCTTCTTTTGGAGCAGGACGGCAGATCCACTCCCCTTCTTCCCGACGACGGGCTTCCCTATATCTCCGTACCCGCCTATCTCGGGGGAACGTGGACGATCTCCGACGAGGAGGGCAACGCAATCCACACCCTCCTCTTCGAGGGCAGTACCTTCACCCTCGAGGGGACGGACGGCTTCGTCGCCTCCTATCTCGACGGGGGGGAGACGGAGAGCATCGTCGGGATCATCGAGACGGGCGATCTCGCAGGCATCTACTTTATCACCTATGTAAAAGGAACGGGCGGGCTCGAAGTTCCCGGCTTCGACCTTCCCTTCTTCAAATCGGGGGCGGGCACTTCGGCCGATCCCGAGGTCATCACCGACCTTGCGCAGGAATTTTCCTGCCAGCTCATCGCGACGAGCCGCGACGTGGGCGGCTTCATGCAACAATGGAGCTACAGCACCGCCTACTTCACCTATACCGCGGGCGGCGAGGACGAGACCTATACCCTCATCGCGAATGATTACGACCTTCTCTTCACGCTCACGAAGACGGACGCCGCCGAAGACGATCTTTCCGCCGTCCTCATCAACTGGGACGTGAACAGCGCGACTTCCAACTATGTGCCCTTCACCCTCGAGGCGGGCACGCAATACACGATCACCGTCACGAGCGGCAGAACGAGCTCCCGCCGCCTCGACCCCTGTGTGATGACCTTCAAGGTGGAGGCGGGCGCAAAAGAAGCTCCCGCGCCCCGCATCGTGCCCGCCCATTTCCACGGCATATGGTACAATAAGGCGGACGACAACGACCGCATCACCATCATGAGCGGCGCACACCCCGCATGGGAGAGCGACGTCCTTCTTTGGGGGGGCGACGCCATGGAACTTATCTCGGCGCAGGGCGACGTCCTCACCGTAAAGCGCGGGGAGGCGGTTTGGACCTTCACGCGGGACGGGGCTACCCTCACGGGGCAGTGCGGCGGCGAGAGCGCAGTCTTCAGCCTCCTCTCCTCCAACCCCCATTCCGCGCCCATCCCCTCTGCCTACGGCGGGCTCTGGATGTGCGACGGGAGCCGTTCCCCCTCTGGCAAGACAGAATATATCTACATCGTCCCCCTCACCTATGAGGGCGTGGGCGATGAGGCAGAGATCGTCGATGACGGCGCATTCTATTGGATGGGAAGGGCGGCCGTCGTGACCGACGCATCCCTCCTCGGCCTCACCATCGTGATGGACGATGAGGTCTATTCGGGAAGTTACAACTACGCCACGGGGCTAACCGTCTCCAAGGAGGACGGGAGCGAGAGCTATGTCTTCACCGCGCCGAGCCAATCGCAATATGTGAACGATTTTTCGGCCATCGAAGGGACGTGGACGGCGCAGGGCTATACCATCACGGCCGAAAAGGACGGTTTCGTCTTCAACGGGACGACGCTCTCGGGGCTCGATGAAGGGCATCCCGACGAAGAGGGCAAGCCCACCGAGGTCGCCTCCAAAGTCGTCCTTCTCGAGGGAAAGCTCACCTTCTGCGTGGAAGGGAGGTTCTATACCCTCGAAACGAACGGCGACGGCCTTCTGCTCACCCTCCTCAACACCGGCGAAACATTCCCCCTCACCCTCTCGGCGTAGCCTCCTCCGCACGTTCTGAATTCGTCATATTGAGCCCGCTTCGCACTATTCTGAATTCGTCATGTTGAGCCTGCCGAAACATCACCTTATTCATGCCCCCTCCCGCGGAGGGGGATCAAAGGGGGTGGGTACGAATTCAAAATACGCCCCACCTCAGTCACGCTCTCGCGTGACAACTCCTCCGTGGGAGGAGCTTTTTTCGTCCGAGTTTTCATAAAGGGGATCCTCTCGCCTGCGGCTCGGGATGACGGCGTGAACGGGCGGAATGACACGGTTTGCCCCATGGCTCGGGATTTTCGCACTATTCTTAATACGTCATGTTGAGCGGAGGCGAAGCCGCAGTCGAAACATCACCGCAATATAAAATAAGGTGATGCTTCAACTGCGTTCAGCATGACGAAATCAGAACGGCATGCTCCGTGTGCCGCGTCATTCCGAGGGCGAAGCCCGCCCCGCCCGCACGTTCTGATTGTCGTCAAAGGGCGGCACGAGCCGTAGGCGAAGTAGTGAATCCCCTAATACGAAGTCCGAGTTTTCATAAAGGGGATCCTCTCGCCTGCGGCTCGGGATGACGGCGTGAACGGGCGGGATGATACGCTTTGCCCCATGGCTCGGGATTTCGCACTATTCTTAATACGTCATGTTGAGCGGAGGCGAAGCCACAGTCGAAACATCACCGCAATATAAAATAAGGTGATTCCTCGACAAAGCTCGGAATGACGTGATTTAGAATGCCCCGCCTCAGTCACGCTCGCGCGTGACAGCTCCTCCGTGGGAGGAGCTTTTTCATGGTAAAATTTTCATTTTCAAATTTACATTTTTCATTTGGCAAATTCATTTATGCAAAAATCATAGTATTTTCATATAAAATATGCAAATATTCATATAATTTTTTGTGAAATTCAACAAATGGGTTATCAAATTTATTGCAATCGCAGAGCAAATGTGATAAAATAACAGTAAATAGTAATGCGCGCGACGCGTTATTTTTTATTTTGAAAATTGTTCAGGAGGTCATTATGAAACTATTCAAACGCATCATGCTTGCGGCGCTCGCCCTCTGCATGGCGCTCGGGATCGTCGGCATCGTTACGGCCTGCGGAAAGAGCAAGCCCAAGACCGTCGATTATTCCGTCACCGTCACTTGCGACGAGGCAGACGTCCTCACAAGCGTAAAGGTCGCCCTCACAAAGGAGAGCGGCGAAGCAGTCACGGGAGGCGAGGCGAAATCCCTCACCGAAGGGAAGGCTACCTTCACCCTCGAAGAAGGGACGTATAAGGTCGTCCTCTCCGGCTATCCCGAAACCTACGAATATGCCGCCGCCACGGTGAGCAAGGCTTCGCCCAACGCCACCGTTGCCCTCACCAAGAAGACGGTCAACCCCCCCAAGGTCATCATCGACGATGAATACAACGGAACTTGGTCGAATGCCGATCACACCGTCGTCATCGACGCAGACGCAAACACCATTACGATCAACGATACTGCCGCGACAGACATCACGGAAGATGCTATCGTCGGCTACGACTTTACTTGGGATGGGAAGAGTTGCTCCGTGTACTTTGTGCAGGAAGACTATACCAAGCTCCTTTTCGATTGCGACGGTGACCTGATCGAGCTCTACCCCGAGGGGCAGGTGCCCGAGACGAAAGAACCCGTCGATAGCATGCCCCAAGACTTCCCCACCGAGTGGGAGAGCGAAGATGCAGGCGAGCTCACCTTCACGGGTTCCACCTTCACCTATATGGACGAAGAGGGCTTCGTGTATGAGATCTCCGAGAACACCTTCCATGCCCTCTATCTCGATATGGAATGTGTCCTCACATGGGATCCCGAGGCGCACACCCTCACTTTTGGCATGGAAGGCGTCAGTACGAGCGTGACGTTCAACGAAAAGGGCTACACGCCCGCAGGCCCCGTGGAGATGCCCGAAGGCTTCCCCACCGAATGGACTTCGGATACGGGTTTCCCGCTCACCTTTAACGGCGCGTCCTTCAATGACGACGGCATAACTGGAACTGTCACGAAGGTCGAACACAACCAAGACGGCACCTATACCTTCACCGCGACCTATGGCCCGAGAAGCACCGAGATCACCCTTGATTGGGATCCCGAAGCAGAGACGCTTACGATACACGGCGTCTTGGATACCGTCTACACCCCCGCGGCTCCCGTTGAAAAGGCCGACATCGACGCTTCTTTCGACGGGACTTGGGTCGGCGACACCGAAGACGGCGACATGCACTTCGTTGTCGTCATCGACGCGGAAAAGGATACCATCACCCTCAACGGAGAACTTGCCACCAACATTGTTGCCAACGAAGACAACGGCGGCTACGACTTTAATTGCAACGACACCGATTGGACCATCTTCCTTTACGTTGGCCAGCTTACCATTTCCGACTCGACCGGATATGTGACCGCCGACCTCACCAAACAGGACCTGAAGCCCGTGACGCTTCCCGATGATATGCCCAAAAAGTGGGAAGATGAAGACAGCGCCGAACTCATCTTTGGTGAGACCAGCAATTTCACTTATAACGGCGGCGAAGGTTTTTTTACCGAAAAGGAAAATAGGAGCGACGTTTGGTATTTCAACGCGACCTATGAAATTTACGGCGATAAAACGACCTTCATCTTCGTTTGGGTGCCCACAGATAATATTCTCTATATTACTTATGACGGTGATATAAACAGCGAGGAGAAATTTACCTTTACCCCTGTAGAGGAAATTTCACTTCCCGAAGGGCTCGAAGGGACGTATTATGATTGTTCGGGAATGCAAGAAACCCTTACGATCAAGGGCACGACCGTTACGCTGGCTGACAGTGAAGGTGAAGCATATCTCGAATACACGATCACCGAATGCACAGAAGACGGAAAACTCACGCTTTCTGTCACGGTTGAAGATGAAGAAGGAGGAGACCCGATTACGACGACTGTACCGTGTGCCTTCGATTTAGAGGCGGGTACATTCTCGTACGTCCTAGATCCGGATAGCGGCGAGGCTTTCCTCGTCTACTACAAGACGCTCCCCCATGCCGAAAGCTACCCCGAGGGCTTTACCACCTATGCTTGGAGCAACAGCGATTTCGGCCAAGAGCTTCTTCTCACCTTCAAACAGGATAGTTGCGACTTCACTTACGATGGCAAAGATGGCTATCTCTACCTCGTCGAAGATGACTACCTCTATGCGATCTGCGATGGCGATCTTCTCTACTTTAAGTGGATCTCGGTAGATAACACCCTCACCCTCGACCCTGATGGCTTCTTCCCGATAGAGTTTACGCCCGTGAAAGCGGAATTCGATTCCACGGAATTTCTTGCCCTTGAGCTCGACGGGATGTGGTATGCCGACGCATATGTAGGAAATACACAGCAGATTCCAATCTATCTCAACTTCACAAAAGACACCACCACGGTGAAATTCGCCCTCAATGGGCTGAACTACGCCGAGGGCGAAGTGACGGCTTACGATGGCGCCACAAAGACCATAACTGCCGTGATCGGCGGCGACACCTACTATTTCGTCTACGATCCCGCAACGACCCGCATCACCGACGGCAACCCCGAGGGCGTCGATTCTACCAAGAACTACGGCCCTTATATCCACTATGCCTTCGATTTTGACTCGACCTCTATCGAAGCTCCCGAATGGTTCGGCTTTACCTTTGCAGGGGGCGAGACCACCCTCTCGATCGACGGGAACTATCTCATAGTAAACGGCGAATCGCGAAACAGGATCCGCCACTACGATGCGACGAAGAAGGAACTCATCGTCCTCTTCGAGGGCGCGCACGTATTCGTAACGTACGACGACGGGGCAAACACCCTCACCGCCACCCCGCTCAAGGACGAAAGCAAGATCAGCGGCAGTTTCTCCAAAGTCCCCGATCCCCTCGACCCCGACCTCGCCTGGCTCGATGAGAACGCTTGGGAGACCGAGGAAGGCGGTTCGATCTCCTTCGAGGGCGCAAACGTGACCGTAAACGCGACGGGCATCAACAATTGGAAGGGCTATATCACCGCTCACGCTGAAGCGGAGAAGACGCTCACCGTCTACTTCATCGGCCACGGCACGACTACCATCACCTACACCGACGAAGCCGTTCGGACGCTCACCTGCACCCTCGGCGGCAGGAGCTTCACCTTCACGCAGACCGTCGTCCTCACCCTTCCCGAAAAGCTCAACGGAAAGTGGATGGGGAGCGGCGACTGGACGAGCGTGACCATCGAAGACGGCAAGATGACCGTTGAATCAGGCCGCTTTGACAAAGGCCCCTACGATATTACGAATGTCGCAAACGAAGGGAACAGCTGGACGTTCAAAGTCACCGTTGCTTCCAGCGAACAGAGCTTCACTTACGACGAAGGGGAGGATACCCTCACCGTTGCTATCTATAACGGTGTTGTCACCTTCAAACGTTATGAAGAACCCAAGGCCGATCCCACCGAACTTTGGGCGGCTTTGAGCGACACCGAATGGAAGGCCGTCTCGGGCGACGAAGTAGCCAGCTACCAGAGTATCACGATCTCCGCCGATCATACCGTCACGATCACCACTACGTCCAACGCGTACACCCTTAAAGCCGAAGATGATAAGGATTTGACGTACGACAGTGAGACGACGACATGGACGATCACGATCGACTCGACCGTAAACCACTACTTCATTCACTACAATACCACGACGAAGGTCCTCACCTGCGGGCATGCGCTCTATTCGGGCACGCCGAAGGTCACGACGTTTGAAAAGGTTGAAAAGGCCGCCCTCACACTTCCCGAAGCTGTTTACGGTTCGACATGGACTTCGGATAGCACAAGCTATGGATACTCGTTCGTATTCACTTCTGCGACGAAAGTCACCATCCAGCCAGCATCTTACATGGCTGAAATAGAAGTGGATATAGAAGAGCTTGCTTATGACACCGATAGCAAGACATGGACTTTCACCGCAAAATGGGTAAGCGGTAGTATAACCTATAATTATAAGTTCACCTATGTAGATGACGCTAATACGATCAAGGTCGAAATGTACCGTGGCACAGCCTCTACAGTTTCTGCTACTATCACCCTTACCAAAGTTGAAGCGTAAGGCGGAAAGCAAAACTTTATAACAGCACAAAAAAACGGCCGAAAGGCCGTTTTTTTGTGCCCCTTGCCGCCTTAAAAGGCTTCCCCCTTCCCGAGGGGGAGGCTGTCGCCCCTCGGGGCGACCAGCATGCCATTCTGATTTCGTCATGCTGAACGCAGTTGAAGCATCACCTTATTTTATATTGCGGTGATGTTTCGACAGGCTCAACATGACGTTATTAAAAAACCCCTCTGTCGCTCGCATTCTGATTTCGTCATGC
>CANQFB010000019.1 GCA_947598205.1 uncultured Clostridia bacterium | reverse complement strand
GTCACGCTGTCGGGAATTACAATGCTTTTAAGCGAATTGCAACCATAGAACGCAGCATTTCCGATCGAGGTCACGCTTTTGGGGATCGTAATGCTTGTAAGCGAACTGCAATCATAGAACGCATATTCATAGATGGCATAGTCTTTTCCGCTCGGACTTTTGGCAGGAAGGGTGAGAGATGTTTCATTCCCCTTATGGCCAAGGAGATAGATCTCTTCGCCGTCCTCATAGAAGATATAGCCATCGTCGGTCACCGTCTGCTTGCTCTTTATATTCGTCGTGTAGACTTGCTTTGCGTAATACGCTACACCGCCATAGCTATTCTTGCCTTTTTCGATCGGAAGTTCGGAATAATTCCACACCTCAACAAGTTTATAGCAGTTCGAGAACGCATCATATCCGATCGAGGTCACGCTTTCGGGAATCACAACGCTTGTAAGCGAACTGCAACCATAGAACGCCGACCCTCCGATCGAGGTCACGCTGTCGGGAATTACAATGCTTTTAAGCGAATTGCAACCATAGAACGCAGCATATCCGATCGAGGTCACGCTTTCGGGAATCACAACGCTTGTAAGCCCACTGCAATCCTCGAACGCATAATCCCAGATTGAGGTCACACTTTCGGGGATCGTAATGCTTGTAAGCGAACTGCAACCACGGAACGCTTCATATCTGATTTCAGTTATGCCCTCGGGAATCGTCACGTTGCCCTTGATTCTCAAAGGAACTTCTTCTATAAAAGGAACTTCTTGGAACATCTGCCCCCTATTATATAGAATCCCGTCTTGACTGCTGTAATTCGGATTTCCCGTCGCTACTTCGATTTTTTCAAGCGAATTGCATCCATAGAACGCTCCATCTCTGATTTCGGTCACGCTTTCGGGGATCGTAATGCTTGTAAGCAAAGTGCAACCATAGAACGCTTCATTTCCGATTTCGGTCACAGGGTGACCCTTATAAAACTTGGGGATGGAAATTATGGCGTCCTCGCAAGCTCCGTCAAGTTCTTTCACGGTATAGCTGTTGGTGTAATCATTCAACTCATATTTGACGTGAAGCGCATCGGTGTATGTAACATTTTTGTCCGTTGTGTAGCCGCAGCGAGAACAAACATTATGGGCAGGTTGGCCGCATTCCGAACAAGTAGCTTCCTGTGCGGCAAGAAAAACCATGTCGTGGCCAAGTTTTGACCCAACTTTCGTGCGATAATCAAAATCGCCGCACTTCGTACACTCTCCCGTCTCCGTGCCGTCTTCGGTGCAGGTCGCATCATTGTTGTACACCCATACAAAGTTGTGGGCGCATCCTCCGAATAAACCTCCGCAGGCGGCGAGGCCGAAACAAAGGCAAAGTGCGCTCGCAAAGGCGAGCAAGATAAGCAAAAATTTCTTCTTCATATATAGCTCCAAAAGTTTTATTTGCGGGCAAAAAATAAGGACGCTCCACATTGGGAACGCCCGCTAAGAAGTATCCCCGATGTGTTGCGCCACAATAGTTCTTCCTTGATTTTAGTAAATGGAAAAAAGGATACAACTTGCCTATTGTAGCCATATACTAAAATCAATATTCAATTGTGGCGCAAGTTCAGTATAGCACAACGGGGAAATTTTTACAAGGTTTTTTGAAAATCTATTTTTATTGTTCTCCAAGAGGGGGCTCGCTACTTCGCTCGGAATGAGGGGCGGGTGTCAAACATGTCATTCCGAGGCTTCTCCGAAGCCGAGAGAATCCCCTTGAACGAAGTCCAGAAACCCTACCCCTTTTTAAGGGGGAGGGTGGCGAACGCAGTGAGACAGGTGGGGGTTTTTATTCAACCCCCACCACCGCCTAACGGCGGAGCCGCCCCCTTCAAAGGGGGCAACTCTAAATCCGTCCCCGTGCTTAAAACGGGGTTTTTTCTTGACATTCTTTTTCGCGTATCTTATAATAATTTTATGAAATATATCGAGCTGACTATCCATACCACGAGCGAGGCGAGCGAGCTCGTCGCCGATATTCTCTGGAACTACACGGAGGGCGGCGTGGCCGTCTCCGACTATGCCGACGTCATCGCCCTCGAGCGGGGGAAGAGCGGCGTCTATTGGGATTATCTCGACGAAAGTCTGCAAAACCGCTCCACCGAAACGCTCGTCAAGGCCTTTATAGAGCCTCCGCGCGAGGGGGAGATCCCCCGCATCATGCGCGATATTTACGCCTGCCGCGACCGTGCGGCGGGGGAGATCGACTTCGGCACGCTCGAAGAGACGCGGCGGGAGATCGACGGCGACGATTGGATCGACGTCTGGAAAAAGCACTTCCGCCCCATTCATCTCTCCCGTATCGTCGTCGTGCCCGAGTGGATCGGCTACGAAAAGAAGGAGGGAGAAGAGATCGTCCTCCTCGATTCCAACATGGCCTTCGGCACGGGCGAGCATGAGACGACTTCGATGTGCGTCACCCTCATGCAGGAATTTCTGAAGGCGGGGGATACCGTCCTCGACGTGGGGTGCGGGAGCGGCATTCTGGGCATCTCCGCCGCAAAACTCGGCGCGGGGGAATGTTTCCTTACCGACATCGACCCCATCGCCGTCGAGAGCGCGAGGCACAACGCCCAAAAGAACGGCGTCGCGGAGCGGCTGAAGATCGTCGGGAGCGACCTTACGGAGGGGGCGGACTTTTCCGCCGACCTCATTCTCGCCAACATCACGGCGGAGGTCCTCGTCCGCCTCGCCCCCGCCATTCCCTCCCACTTGAAGAAGGGGGGCACGGTCATCCTCTCGGGCATCATAAAGGATCGTCTCGGGATGGTGAGAGAGGCGTTCACAGCCGTCGGGTTCAAGGTCATCCGCGAAGAAAATCGGGGCGAATGGTACGCCTTCGTCCTGAAGGAGGGGGCTTGAAATGTCTACGCCGAAGCGGTTTTTCGTAGATAGGATCGCGGAGGAAGTGATCCTCACGGGGGAGGAATTCCGCCATGCAAAAAATGTTTTGCGCCTCTCTTCGGGCGATGAAGTCTCCCTTCTCGACGGGAGCGGGAATGAGTATAGCGCCATCGTCGAACGTGCGGAAAAGGGGAGTCTTCTCCTGCATGTGACGGGGGAGCGTGAAGAGGACCGCGAGCCCAAGCGCGAATATTGCATCTTCATCGGTGCGCTCAAGGGGGACAAGACGGAGCTCGTCGTGCAGAAGGCGGTGGAGCTCGGCGCGAGCCGCATCGTCGTCTTCTCTTCCCGCTACTCTTCGGCCTATATGAACGAAAACAAACTCGAAAGGCTAAACAGGGTCTCCCGCGAGGCCGCCAAGCAGTGCCTGCGCTCCACTTGCCCGCCCGTCGGGTATTGCGAGAGCTTTTCCTCTGCGCTCGAGGCGGCGAAAGGATACGATACCAAACTCTTTGCCTGTGAATTTTTGACGGAAAACGAGGGCACCATGTCCGAAATAGAAGGCTCATGCGCGGTCATGGTGGGCAGTGAAGGCGGCTTTACGGAGGAGGAATTTGCCCTCGCGCGGGCGGCGGGCTTCAAGGGCATCACGCTCGGGAAGCGCATTTTGCGCGCGGAGACGGCGGCGATCGCCTGCCTTTCCGTCGTCGCCTATCATATGGGGGAACTCGGATGAAGGCGTGCGTGTTCACCCTCGGGTGCAAACAAAACGAGGCGGAGAGCGCCTCGCTCATGCGCGGGCTCGAGGCGCGGGGCTATGAGGTGACGGGCGAGCTCGGCTATGCCGACCTCTACCTTCTCAACACCTGCGCGGTGACGGCGGAGGCCGAGCGGAAATCCCGTCAGGCCGTCGCCCGCATGCGCAAGTTTAACCCCGCGGCGAGGGTCGTCGTCTTCGGGTGCGCCTCGCAGAACCGCCCTTCCGCCTTTCTCGAGAAGGAGGGAGTGGCGTTCGTCGCGGGGGCGATGCACAAGGACCGCGTGCTCGCCTTTCTCGACGGGGAGGGGCAGGGCGCTTCGGGCGATTTCGGCGCGGAGACGGCCTTCTGCGAGCTCCCCGCCCCCAAGCGCACCAAGACGCGCATGAACCTTCGGGTGCAGGACGGGTGCAACCGCTTCTGTTCCTATTGCCTCATTCCCTATCTTCGGGGAAGGTCACGTTCCCGCTCCGTCGCAAGCGTTCTGGAAGAGGCGAGGGGGTGTCTCGCGCGCGAGATCGTGCTCACGGGCATCGACCTTTCCTCCTACCGCGACGGGGAATGCGGCCTCGGCGACCTTCTTCTTGCCATGAAGGATCTCCCCGCCCGCATCCGCCTCGGTTCGCTCGAGGTGAGCGCGATCACCGACGGCTTTTTGGAGAAGATGCGCGCGGCGGGCAATGTCGCGCCCCACTTCCACCTCTCTTTGCAGAGCGGGTCTACGCGCGTCCTTCGGGCGATGAACCGCCATTATACCCGCGAGGAATACCTCGCCGCATGCGAAAAGATCTACCGCGCCTTCCCCGACGCCGCGATCACGACGGACATCATCGTGGGCTTCCCGAACGAGGAAGAGGAGGATTTCCTCCAATCGCTTTCCATTGTGGAAGAGGCGGGCTTTGCGCACGTGCACGCCTTCCCCTTCTCCATGCGCAAGGGGACGGCGGCGGCAAAGCTCGAAGACCTTCCCATATCCCTCAAAAAGGAACGCATGGGCCGCATGCTCGAGGCGGCAGACAGAGCGGAGGAGAAGTATATCTCCCGCTTTCTCGGGAGGGAGCTCACCGCCCTGTTCGAGGAGGACGGCGGTTACACCGAAAACTACATCCGCGTGCATTGCGAGAGCGCAATCGAAGGGGGCATGTACGAGGTTCGCCTCACAAAATTGATAAAAAACGGCGCATGCGCCGAGATCGTCAAGGAGTTATAAAATATGGAAGATTGCATTTTCTGTAAGATCGTAAAAGGGGAGATCCCCTCGGCGAAGGTGTATGAAGACGACGAGATTCTCGTCTTCAAGGATATTGAACCGCTTACCAAGATCCACCTTCTTCTCATTCCCAAGGAGCATTTCAAGACGGTCGCCGAGCTCGACGGGAAGCGCGCCGCCCTCCTCGGCAGGGCGCTCCAAAAAATCGGTGCGCTCGCGCCCGCATGGGGGCTCGAAAAGGGGTATCGGCTCGTCATCAACCAAGGGGAAGAGGCGGGGCAGTCCGTCCCGCACCTGCATATTCACATTCTCGGCGGCGAACCTCTCCGCTGGGAGAAATAGGCGGCCATTCAGGGCTTCCCCTTGCGAAGGGGAAGCTGTACTTTCGCAGTTGAGGTATAAAACCCTTTTCCGAGGGCTATAATCCTTCCGAATTTTTCGGGAGGATCTTTTTTATGCGCGGATTTTTGGCAAAGATCAAGGGGGGGAGCGTCCTTCTGATCGCCCTCCTGTGCGCCCTGTTCACCTGCGCCCTCCTGCGTGTCCCCGTCTTTGAGGGGGGAGAGGGCTACGAGCTCTACCTCGGCGGTTCTTCCTCCGCCACGATCGTATCCACCCAGACTCCCGCCCTCGATAAGCTCCTCCATATGGGGGTAAAGGGGGAGAGCGCGCGCTACGAGGGGGATCTCTACGAAGCGCTCAAAGACCGCTTCCATGCAAAACTTCTCTTTACGGAGGAGGCCGCGGGCGTGACCAACTACTATCTTCTTTCCCCTTCGCTCGGCCCCGGCGTTCTTCTCGCGGGCAGAAGGGTCAACCTCCACATCGCGGTCGGCCGCGGGCAGACGGCGGCGGGCACGCCCCTCATCTTCGGCGGATTTTGAACTTTCCCCGTATAAAAGCACAGAAAAGCGTTCATCATCTACATACCAAAATTTTCGGAGGATATTATGAAGGAAGAAAAGACCAAGAGCAAAAAGAGCGTAATTTACTATGTGATCCTGGCGGTCTGCGCCCTTCTCATCATCACGGCGACGGTGCTTACCGTCTATTTCGTGACGAGGAGCAGCGAGCCCGTCGCAGAGAACCCCCCCGTCGTAGAACCCGACGACCCCGCTGATCCCGACGACCCCGCAAAGCCGGACGATCCCAACAAGCCCTCGAGCGGAGAGGACGGGGTGAAGTTCGTCGTTCCCGTCAACACCACCGCCTATACCATGGCATACGGCGAGATCCTGCACAACGAGACGGTGGGCTGGTGGTACCGCCATAATGCCGTCGACTTCAACGTGGCGAAGGGCACCGAAGTGCTCGCCATGGCAGACGGAACCGTCACGCAGGTGAGCTATGCCGAAGAGACGGGCAACCTCATCGTGGTGGACCACGGCGACGGCCTCAAGACGAGCTACCGCTTCGTCGAACCCATCGAAGGGCTGGGCGTCGGCGAAAAGGTCACAAAGGGGCAGAAGATCGGCGAAGTTGCGGCGGCCTACGGCACGGAGGCGTTCGCAGGGGAACATCTCCACCTCGAGATGTATCTCGGGAAGAACCCCGTCGATCCCGCCGACTATGTGGATATTGTCCTCGAAGAGAAGTAAAAAAAGTCCCTCAAAACCGAAGGGCCGCCCGCGCGATATGCGCGGGCGGCCTGTATTTTTTATAAAAATTATTCCGTTTTTCTTGCGGATAGCGTCGGTTTATGGCGAAAAATGGGCTTTTCCGCCGATTTTTTTGCAAAAAAACGTAAAACCGCTATTGACAATTTGAGCCGCATAGAGTAGAATAATAGCACCTCAAAGGGGCGTGGGGGCAGGCGGAAAGCCGCCTCTTTTCCTCTTCGGGGACGGGGGAAACGTGCTCGATAAACTCTATGCGGCGGTCGGTGGCCCTTCGAGCGTCGCGGCGGTCATCATCTCCGTCGCGCTTATGCTCATCGTGGGCTTCCTCTTCACGCGCATCACAAAACTTTTGCGTCTTCCCAATGTCACGGGATATATCCTCGCGGGCATCGTTTTAGGGCGTCATTGCCTTGATTTCGTTCCCAAAGAGGTCACCGACGGCATGGGCTTTATTTCGGACATCGCACTCGCCTTCATCGCCTTCAGCGCAGGGGAGTATTTCCGTCTGTCCGTCTTGAAGAAGAACGGGAAGAAAGTCGCGGTCATCACCCTCTTCGAGGCCCTCATCGCCTCCGTGCTCGTCTTCGTTCTGACCTATTTCATCTTAAGGCTCGGCCTCGCATTTTCCATGATCCTCGCGGCGCTCGCCTCGGCGACCGCCCCCGCCTCTACCCTCATGACCATCCGCCAGACGAAGGCGCGCGGGCACTTTGTGGATACCCTCCTAACCGTCGTCGCCCTCGACGATGTGGTCAGCCTCGTCGCCTTCTCCGTCGCAATGTCCGTCGCCATGGCGTCGATGGGGGCCGCGGTCACGGCGGGAGATATTCTCCTTCCCATCGCGTGGAATATCGTCCTCATCGCCGTGGGCATCCTCTTGGGGTTTGCCCTAAAATTCATCATGAAGCGGCACACGACGGATAACCGCCTCATCGTGGCGATCGCCTTCCTCTTCGTCGTCTGCGGCGTGGGGGCCGCGCTCGAGGTCTCGCCCCTTCTCGGGTGCATGACCATGGGCATGGTATATATCAATGCCTCGGGCGACGAGAAACTTTTCAAACAGCTCAACTATTTTTCGCCGCCCATCCTTCTTCTCTTCTTTGTGAAATCCGGTCTCGAGTTCGATCTCGAAGCCCTCTTCGACGTGCATACCATGGTAGGGGCAGTGCCCCTCATCGTCGTGGGCGTTCTCTATTTCGTCGTCCGCCTCGGGGGGAAGTACGGCGGCGCATACCTCGGGTGTCTTGTCACAAAGGAACCGAAGAGGGTGCGCAAATATCTCGGCTTCGCCCTCGCCCCGCAGGCGGGGGTGGCGATCGGCCTCGCCGCGATGGCCGCGCGTATCTTGGGGGACAATATGGGAAGCACGCTTCAGACCATCATCCTCTCCTCGAGCATCCTGTATGAGCTTGTCGGGCCCGCGCTCGCGAAACTTTCGCTCTATCTCTCGGGTTCTTACGGCCCGCGCGCAGAGGCGGCCGAGGCGGCGGGGGAGGCTCTTCCCGAGACAGTTCCGCCCGTCTCGACGGAGGGCGTTTCCAAGGAGGTGGAGACGTTGGAGGCGAGGCTTTTGGAGATCGAAAAGGAATTGGAGAAAAAGCGCTATGCCCGCTCCCCCGAAGAGGCCGCCTTCATGGACGCCGCCGACGAGACGGAGGGGGAGAAGACTTCGGACTATATGCGCAGGAAGTTCAAAAACAGGAGGTAAGAGATGGAAAATATCATAGCGAGCGATCAGCTTGCAGATGCAATGGGTGCGTGGTCACAGGGGATCGGCGTTTGGTCGATCGTTTTGAAGATCGCCGTCATCCTCGTCTTCACCACCATTTTGGGGTGCGAACGCGCCCGCAACCGCCATGCCGCGGGCTTAAGGACGTTCATCGTCGTCGGCCTCGCCTCCACTTCGGTCGCGATCGCCGACCTCTACCTCATCATGGCAAAGGGCGTGAGCTTCCCCTTCCTCTCGGCGGCCACCATCATCGGCGTCGCCATTCTCGGCGCGAACACCATCCTCTTCAGCTCCAAGAACCAGCTAAAGGGGCTCACGACGTCCGTCGGCCTCTGGGGAACGGCCATCATCGGCGTGGTGCTCGGCCTCGGCCTCTACACCGTGGCCCTCATCACCTACGGCGTGCTCATGCTCTGCCTCACCCTCTTTACCCACCTCGAGAAGTCCAACAAGGCTCACTCCAACCACTTCGAGGTGCACCTTGAGCTCAAAGGGCGCAATCTTTTGCAGGAATTTACTGCGACCATCCGCGAGTTCGGGCTCAAGATCGACGATATCGAGATCAACCCCGCCTATGCCAATTCGGGCCTCGGGGTATATACCGTCTCCATGACGATCGTGGATAAGGACCTGCGCAAGAAACCGCACGCCGACCTCGTCAAGGCCCTCTCCGCCCTCGACTGCGTCGCTTATATCGAAGAAATATAAAGTTTTCCAAATCAAAAAAGCCGCGCAAACGCGGCTTTTTTGATTATATGAGAGTTAATATCCAATGAGCAAAACAAGATTTGCGAATTATCTTTTTCCGAAGATCGCCGTGCCGAGACGGATCATGTTGGCACCATGTCCGAGACACAGCTTCCAATCTCCGCTCATGCCCATGGAGAGATAGCGGACATGGGCGGCCTCTTTTCTCGCCCCGTCGAAGAGGGCGCGCATCCCGTCGCAGAGGCGGCCGAGGAGCGCTTCGTCTTGGGTAGCGGGGAGCATCGCCATAAATCCCGCGGGCCGTATCCCCGCGATCTTTGAGATGCGGCGGAAGGCCTCCATGCCCTCCTCGGGCAGAAATCCGCCCTTCGTCTCCTCGCGCCCCGCGTTGATCTCGATCAGGACTTCCTGCACAATACCGAGGAGAGCGGCCCGCCGCGCGATCTCTTCGGCGAGTTCAAACCTGTCCACCGATTGGATGAGGGAGACCTTCCCCACGAGATATTTCACCTTATTGAGCTGAAGCCGCCCGATGAAGTGCTCCCTTGCGCCCGAAAACCTCCCGTGCTTTTGGCAAAATTCCTGCACCCTGTTCTCGCCGACGTCGGAAATTCCCGCGTCGATCGCCCTTTGGATCTCCTCTGCGGTGCGCGTCTTGGTCGCGGCGACGAGGATAACTTTCTCCCCGAATGCGTTCCCGCCCGCGATCTCGTCCAAGATATTTTTGACGTTTTCTTCGATCATGGCCTTTTTCCTCGCCCGAAATTATAGCATGGGGAGGGGAAATTGTAAAGCGGGCGCGCCGCCCCGCGTCCGAAATTTTTTTCACGATTTTTTCATACGCCTTTTTTCGTAAAGAGGTTGACAAAATTCATGCCGATGGCATACAATAAATATCTTGTAGGGAACTTTCGGTAAGCGGCTTTATAGCGCCCTTTCGGGCGCGAAAATTCATCGACACAGGGGGGACGGACCTTGAAAATTTTCAAATATCTCAAGAAGAAGGATTGGGCGTTTTTCGCGGTCGGCGTGGCGCTCATCATCTTTCAGGTCTGGCTGGAGATCACCATGCCCGAGTTCACCGAAAAGCTCTCTTCGGGCATCTCGGCGGGAACGATCACGATGGCGCAGGCATGGAAAAACGGCGGGCTCATGATCGCATGCGCCGCGGGAAGCCTTGCGGCCGCCATCATCTGCGGGTGGTTCGTCTCGCATATCGCGGCCGATTTCGCAAAGACGCTCCGCGAAAAGCTCTTCGATAAGATCTCCGGATTCGGAAGCGTGGAGATGAACCGCTTCACCACGCCCAGCCTCATCACGCGGACGACGAACGACGTCGTTCAGATGCAGATGCTCGTCGCAATGGGCCTTCAGGTCGCTGTCCGCGCGCCCGTCATGGCGGTGTGGGCCATCTGCAAGATCTCGGCCTCCGATCTCAAGTGGACGGCGGCCGTCATCATCACCGTCGCGGCCATCGTCGTGATGCTCGCCGTCATCGTGGGGCTGTGCTATCCCAAATTCAAGAAGATCCAGAAGCTCACCGACGATCTGAACGCCATCACCCGCGAGAACATCAGCGGCGTGCGCGTTATCCGCGCCTACAATGCGGAGGCCTTCCGCGAGGGGAAATTCGAGAAGGTCAACGCCGCCGTCACGAGAAACAACCTCTTCACGGCGCGGACGATGGGCTTTCTGATGCCCGCGATGACCCTCTGCATGAGCGGGCTCTCCCTCGCCATCTATTGGATCGCCGCCCTGCTCATCAACGATATTTCGGGCGCGGCCGCGGCCATGGAACGCGCGCAGGTCATCGGCGAGATGGCGGCCTTTTCGCAATACGCCTTGCAGGTCGTGGGGGCGTTCATGACGCTCATCATGATCTTCGTCCTCCTCCCCCGCACGATGGTCTCGGCCAAACGTATCAACGAGGTTTTGAACACCGTGCCCGCCATTTTATATCCCGCCGAAGACCCGATCACGGACATGATGGGGTGTATTGAGTTCAAAAACGTCTCCTTTGACTACGAAAACGGGGGCGAAAAATGCCTCGACGGGATCTCCTTCAAGATCGAAAGGGGCGAGACGTTCGCCATCGTCGGGGCGACGGGTTCGGGCAAGACGACGCTCATCGACCTCATTCCCCGCTTCTACGACGCGACGGAGGGGGAGGTCCTTCTCGACGGCGTGAATATCAAGGAATTCACCAAGGAGACGCTCGTCTCCAAGATCTCCGTCGCGCCCCAGAAGGCCGTCCTCTTCAAGGGCGACATC
The DNA here is from genome assembly GCA_947598205.1 of uncultured Clostridia bacterium. Lineage (GTDB taxonomy): Bacteria > Bacillota > Clostridia > Christensenellales > Borkfalkiaceae > Gallimonas. Next base: position 10,456 of record CANQFB010000019.1, on the reverse strand, counting down.
AAATCAAACGTGACCTACGGGGCGGCCGAAGAGCCCTCCGACGACGACCCCCGCATCGCCCGCGCCCTGTCCGTCGCAAACGCCGGGTTCGTCTATGACCTCGAAGAGGGCATCCACGCCGAAGTGGCGCAGGGCGGGACCAACTTCTCGGGCGGGCAGAAGCAGCGTCTCTCCATCGCCCGCGCCGTCTTCAAAGATGCGGAGATCGTCATCTTCGACGATTCCTTCTCCGCCCTCGACTTCAAGACGGATATGCTCGTGCGCCGCGCCCTCAAAGAGGAGCTTGCGGAAACGACGGTGGTCATCGTCGCCCAGCGCATCGGCACCGTCAAAAACGCCGACCGCATTCTGGTGCTCGACGGGGGCAGGGCGGCGGGCATCGGCACGCATGAGGAACTTCTGAAGAATTGCCCCGTCTACCGCGAGATCGCGCTTTCACAGCTCTCGAAGGAGGAACTTTGATGACGGCCCATATGAGAAGAAACGGGCATATGCCCAAAGAAAAGATGGATGTAAGGTCCCTCGGCAAACTGTTTGCCTTCTGCAAGAAGTATTTGCCGCTGATCCTCATCTCCGCCGTCTTTGCGGTGGGCGGGGCGGTCTGCACCGTCATCGGGCCCGAGAAGATCTCCGACCTCACCGCCGCGCTCACGGCGGGCGTCGCAAGGCCCTCTGGCGTGGACATGGGGGTCTTCCTTTCCGTCTGCTACGACCTGATCGTCATCTATGCGGTGGGCGCCGTCGCGGGATATGCGAGCCAATTTCTGATGGCTACGGTCACGCAGGGCGCCTCCAAAAAGTTGCGCTCCGCGATCGACCGAAAGATCGGCCTCGTGCCCCTCAACTACTTCGATTCGTCGACGAGGGGGGATCTCCTGTCCCGCGTCACCAACGACGTCGATATGATCTCCCAGACGTTGGGTTCGAGCATCGCCAACCTCACGAGTGCGCTTGCCCTCTTCCTCGGCGCGATCTATAAGATGTTTGCGACAAATTGGGCTCTGACCCTCGTCACCATCGGCGCCTCCCTCTTCGGGTTCCTCTTCATGGGGATCATTCTCAAAAAATCGCAGAAGTACTTCAACCGCAAGCAGGTCGATCTCGGCCTGATGGACGGGCAGATCGAGGAGGTCTACACGGGCCACCTCATCGTGAGCGCCTTCGGCGGCAATGCCTATGAGCGGAAGAAGTTCTGCAAGACGAACGGCGACCTTTTTGTGGATAACGCCCGCTCGCAATTTTTATCGGGCATGATGATGCCCATCATGAACTTTGTCGGCAATCTCTCCTATGCGCTCATCTTCATCGTGGGCGTCGCCATCGCGCTCGGCGGCAACGCCCCCAACATGCTCGGCACGATCATGGCGTTCGTCCTCTATGCGCGTCTCTTTTCACAGCCGCTTGCGACCTTTGCGCAGTCGATGACCTCCCTCCAGCAGGCCTCGGCCGCTTCGCGCAGGGTGTTCGAGTTCGTCGACGCCGAGGAGATGGCGGGGGAGGAAGGCAAGACCAAAAAGTTAGAACATGTCGAAGGGGAGGTGGAATTCGACGGCGTGCGCTTCGGCTATACCCCCGAAAAAGAGATCATCCACGGCTTCTCGGTGAAGCTCAAGGCGGGGCAGAAGGTGGCCATCGTCGGCCCTACGGGGGCGGGCAAGACGACGATCGTCAACCTCCTTATGCGCTTCTACGAATGCGAGGGGGAGATCAGGATCGACGGCGTCCCGACGAAGGAGATGAAGCGCGAAGATGTGCATGCGCTCTTCGACATGATCTTGCAGGACACATGGCTCTTCGGCGGCACCGTCCGCGAAAATCTCCTCTTCAACCAGAAGGACGTGCCCGAGGAAAAGCTCGATGAGATCTGCGAGGCGGTGGGCCTCAAGCACTTTATCCAGTCCTTTCCCAAGGGGTACGATACGCCCATCTCCGACGCGCTCAATCTCTCCGAGGGCCAGCGCCAGCAGCTCACCATCGCGCGCGCCATGGTAAAGGACGCTCCCCTCCTCATTCTCGACGAGGCCACTTCCTCCGTCGATACGCGCACCGAGCTCGTCATCCAGAGCGCCATGGATAGGCTTACGGAGGGGAGGACCTCTTTCGTCATCGCCCACAGGCTCTCGACCATCCGCAATGCCGACGTCATTCTCGTCATGCGCGACGGCGACATTGTAGAGCAGGGGAACCACGAGGAACTTCTCGCCATGGGCGGCTTCTATGCAGAACTCTACAACAGCCAATTTGCAACAGCCTAAACACAAAAGGAGGGTACCATGACCGAAGAAGAGAGGCAAGATAACGCGATCGAACAGTTCGACGCCCAGCGCAAGGAGCTCGCCGTGCTGATGTCGTATTACCGTTGCGCGATGATGGAGATCGAGACGAAATTCCGCGTCCTCAACGAGGAGCGCGCTTCCCGTTGGGCGCGCAACCCCATCGAAAGCATCAAATGCAGGCTCAAGACGCCCGAGAGCATCATCAAGAAACTTCTCCGCCGCGGCAACCCCGTGACCGTTCGTTCCATCGAGGAGAATTTGAACGACGTTGCGGGCGTGCGCGTCATCTGTTCCTTCATCGAAGACGTCTACGAACTCTCCGAAGTGCTCCTCGGGCAGGACGACGTCCTTCTCGTCGAACGCAAAGATTACATCGCGCAACCCAAACCCAATGGCTACAGGAGTTTGCACCTCATCGTCAAAACGCCCATCTTCCTCTTCGGGGGAAGGCGGGAGATGAAGGTGGAGATCCAGCTCCGCACCATCGCCATGGACTTTTGGGCCACCCTCGAACACGAGCTGAACTACAAGAAAGGGTTCGATCTTTCCGAAGAGGTCAAGGGGGAACTCTTGGCCTGCGCCGAGGAGAGCGCCGCCCTCGATGCGCGCATGAACGCCTTGAAGAACGCCGTGATCGGCGATCACGACGAGCGGGACGCGGCGGGGGAACTCAAAGAAATTGTGGAGGGGATCTTGCGGGGCGGCCGCACCGCATGACTTCCCGAATTTTTCAAAAATAAAAAACGCCCCTTCGGGCGTTCCCTTCATTCCGTCTTTCTTCTTTCCTCATTCCGAGCCCCGCAGGGGGCGAGCAGATCCCCTCATGCGCGCAGTCCGTCCCTTCCTCACGAACGCACTTCGATCTTCGCCTTCGTTGGATATTTGCTGTCGGAGAGGATGATCTGTCCGAAGGCATCGGCCGTGATGCGCCCGCTTTTTGGATTTTTTACGGAGAGAATGCTCCCGCGAAGATCGGCCTCGACGTCGCTGTATTCAAAGGCGAGGTCGCATCCCTTCATCGTGCAGTCGATGAGTTTCAGATTTTTACAGTAGCAAAGGGGCTGTGTGCCCGAGATCTCACAGCGGATGAGGGTGAGCCCTTCGGAATACCAGCCGAGATATTCCCCCGCAAGAACGCTGTCCGAGACGGTCGCATTTTTGGCGTGCCAGAAGGCGTCCTTCGTCTTGAGGGAGGAGTGCTTCATCGCGAGATCCTTCGTATATTGGAAGGAGTATTTCCCCTCGAGTTCGAGGTGGTCGAAGGTGAGGTTTCTGCTCTCAAAGAAGGCGTATTCCGAGTCGATCGTGCAATTTTTGAGGGAGAGCCCCCTGCACCGCCAGCCGAATTCGGGGGAATCCGCCTCGACGTCTTCGAGAGAAACGCGCCTGCATTCTCGCAGGGCTTTGATGCCGCAGAGCTTGCTTCTTTTGATGGAGACGCCGCGGGCGTACCAGAGCGCGGCACGGCAGTTTTTGGAGAACTCGCAGGCCTCGATGGCGACGTCTTTCCCGTGCCAGAGGGGATAGCGCAGGTCGAAAAAGCAATCCTTCACGCCGATGCGGGCGCATTCCTTGAGTGCGGATTCGCCGTCCTCCGCCCCCTCGAACCGACAGTTATTCACGGCGGCGTCCCGCAGAAGATAGAGGGCGCGTTCCTCCCCGAACCGCTTCCCCGCGACGACCGTCTTTGGTTTGATCAAGTTTTCCATAACCGTTCCTTTTCGGAGAAAGTATAGCATAGCGCCGCCCGAAATGCAAATCTTTTTTCAGACGGGGCTTTTTTTCTTGCGGCGGAAGGGGAATCTTGACGGAGCGCCCCGCCTTTGGTATAATATCAAAAACCCCGTCTTTCCGAATTTTGCCAAAAACCGTCGGCATTCGCGAAAAAAACTTTTTTCAAGAAGGCATATCCGTCGGCCGCAGGCAATCAATTGATAGAGAGGCCGCCCCATCATGCGGGCGCGGGGCTGAAGAGGCGGAGTACGGGCATGTCTTTTCCGAAAGTACAATTATCCGACGAACAAGAAAAGTTCATTTCTGTCGCGATGCAGGGCAGGAATATTCTCGTTGACGCCTGCATCGGGAGCGGCAAGACGACGGCCATCCAAAGGCTCTGCGATGAATTTCCCCGCGAGCGGAATATCCTCTATCTCACCTATAACCGCCTTCTGAAGTTCGATGCGCGCGCGAAGATCAGAAGGCGCAACGTCACCGTTACAAATTATCACGGGTTCGCCTACACTGCGCTCCGCGAGGCAGGTATCCGCGCGGGGATCCCCGATCTCATCCAGACCTTCAACCGCGTCAAGCCGCCCATTCCCGCATACGACGTCCTCGTGCTCGATGAATACCAGGATATCGAGCAGGAACTCGCCGATCTCTTGGAATACATCAAATCGTGCGCGCCCTCCATGCAGATCGTCGCCGTGGGGGATATGGAACAGAAGATCTACGATAAGACGGCCCTCGACGTGAGGAAGTTCATCGACAAATTTTTGGGCGAATATGAGAGGCTCTCCTTCACGAAGTGCTTCCGCCTGTGCGAGGACCATGCCGCCATGCTCGGCCGCATCTGGAAAAAGCCCATTCTCGGCGTCAACCCGAACTGTAAGATCATGCACATGGGCCTCGATGAGACCATCGTCTTTTTGTCGAAGCAGAGGCCCTGCGATATTCTCTGCCTCGGCTCGAGGACGGGCAAGATGGCCGAGGTTTTAAACGAGCTTGAGGACCTCTTCCCCGAAAAATTCAACAAATCCACGATCTATGCGAGCATTCAGGACGACGACGGAAACAGGGCGGTAGACCCGACGGACAGGTGTGCAATCTTCACCACATTCGATAGCAGTAAGGGCTTGGAGCGCAAGATCTGCGTGGTGTTCGATTTCACCGAAAGCTACTTCTCCGTGCGCATCGAGAAGCCGCAACAGTCCTATGAGATCTTGCGGAACATCTTCTGCGTCGCGGCGAGCCGCGGCAAGGAGGCGATCGTCTTCGCTTCGGATGGCGAGGCGATGCTCTCCGAAAAGAGTTTATCGTCCGATCCGCATTCCGACGCTCCTCTTTCGGACATGGATATATCGTCGATGTTCGACTTCAAGTATATCGAAGACGTCGAGGCATGCTATTCGCTCCTCAATATCGCCGCAGTCGAGCGGGAAGAGAAGGGGGAGATCGGGATCAAAAACCGCGATATGCTCATCGACCTATCCCCTTGCATCGGCATCTATCAGGAGGCGGCCTATTTCGACCGCTATCAGATCGACAAGGAGATCGCATCTTTCTTCGCCGTCCATAAGAACCTCTCCTTTCTATTCACGCCGCAGATCAAAAGCGCCTCGCTCGAGGAAAAGATCCTCTTTCTCATCTCTCTGGAGACGAAACAGGACCGCTACAGGAAACAGGTGACCGTCCCCTTCATCCGCGGGAAGGAAAAGAGGGCGCTCATGCGGCGGCTCAAAACGGGGCTCTCGCCCGATGAAGACGTGCAAGTGCCCTGCGCCGTCGCCTTCGGGGACGGCGACGGCGGGGAGGCGTTCGTCGCCAAGGGGCTCGCCGACGCCGTGAAGGACGGGGTCGTCTATGAGCTGAAATTCGTCTCCGAACTCTCCCATACACACTTTTTGCAATGCGCAGTCTATATGATCGGGCTGGGGCTCGGGAAGGGCATTCTGTGGAACACGCGGAACAACGCCATGTTCGAGATCTCCATTCCCGACCGCAACGCCTTCCTCGACGCGGTGGCGAAGGCCGTCACGAAGAGAAGGCTCACCCGATACTTTGCCGTGAGGGGCTCATGGAAAAATTCGTCGTCATAGATACCGAAACAAATTGGGAAGACGCGGTCATGTCGATCGGCGCCGTCATGGCGGATGGGGATACCATGTCTGCAATCGAGGCGCGATATTACATTTTAGACCCCGAATATAAAGCGGGCGGAATGTATTCCGACGCCCTGCTTTTGAAAAATTCTATGCGGCCGCGCATCTGCTCCCGCGCCGAGGCGTTGGAGGATATCCTTGCGATGTGCAAGTTAAACGGCGCAGAAAAGATCTTCGCCTACAACGCCATCTTCGACCGCACCCACCTTCCCGAGCTTCAAAGCATGAAATGGCACGATATTATGAAGCTGGCGGCATACGCGCAATACAACCGCGCGATCCCCCGTAGCGCCCCGCTGTGCTCCACGGGAAGGTTGCGTTCGGGATACGGCGTCGAGCCGATCATGCGCATGCTTACGGGGAACGGAAATTATTTTGAAACGCACAACGCCCTTCAGGATACTTTAGACGAGTTGAAGATCATGTCGCTCCTCGGCCATCCTTTGGCCCTCTACCCTTGACTAGCACTCGTTCGGCGGCCGAAAATGTGACCGCCCGCCTCCGCTTGCAAACGCCGATTTCTCCCAAAAAACGCTCATTGAGGATACATGCGAAAAAATGTTTCAAAAATCCTTCAAAACGTTTATAAATATAAAAAGCTATGATATAATATTGCTCGGGATCGAAGTTACAAAAGGAGGTGAATATGAGAAAATCGGCGGCTCTTGTGGGGCTTGTGCTTGCGCTCGGCCTATTCGCCTTTACGGGTTGCACGGCCAAATTTTCCAATGGTGAAGGGATAGCGGATCTTGGACCTGCGGCAGAAGACGTCCATGACAAAAACAGCTCTGAACAGGGCGATAATTTTTACGAGGAAACCTCTTCCCGCGGGGAAACCCCGCAAGGAGAGGGGGAAGGCGTCGCATCGGGAAAAACTCCCATGGCTTCCCCGCTCGCCCTTTTAGATACGGTGGATGTCTCTTCGGCATTTGGCGAAGAAACGGACGGATGGTCTTTTGTGATCGACGCAAGCGGCGATCTAAACGCTTCTTATGGGCTTTCTTTGACGTCGGAAGTAAGCGGCAAGGAGAAATTGAACATCGCCTTTGGCGCAGGATTGGGGCTTGAGGATCTCTTCGGCCTCCGTTCCGATTTGGATAACGCTTTGGGGTTCGGGCTTTACGGCGGCGGCAGTGCAAATCTGTTTTTGCAATATCGGGGTCCCCATGCGGATTCCGAGCCCGTACGGAAGGACTTCAGCGTAGGATTTCGCCATGACGGCGATCTGATATGGTATGCGGGAGAAGGGGAGAGCGAGCGCGAAATTTCTCTCTCCGGCTTGAAGGAAAGGGCAGAAGCGTTGGCCATGACCAAGACATTTGACCGCATGAAGGCCGCATTCGCCGTCATTCCCGAGGAGTTGGGCAAGGGGGTCTCGTTGCGGCTCGCCGTGGAAAAGCTCATCGCACTCGGCTTTACGGCAGAGATCGACGATACGGAGGGCGTTTCGATTTCGCTCAAGGCAAATGCGGGTTTTTATACCGATCTTATCAACGATTTGTTGGAAGAATTTCTTCCCGCCGAATGGCTCGACTATCTCCCGCGCCTTGATTTCGGGTACGAGAGGACGCTATTCAACATCAAATTGGCCTTTGATGAGAGGGGGATCTTTCGCGAATATTCCATGTCGAGCGACGTCTCCCTGACGGCCTCGCTTGAGGTTCGGAACTTGTTTATTTGCGAAAGCAACATCATGGCGGAAGGCGGCCTTTCCTTTACCGCCCATCACGGCGGTTTGCCCGCAAGCCCCGACATGTAAATATTTGTATCCGCTATTCAGCCCTTCGGCCAAAAGTCGAAGAAGAAAAGCGAGCATCTTGCAAATTAGAACGAAAGAAAAAGGAGTTGGAAGAATTAGAATGAGCGAAAGAAGGAAAGTAAAAAATGGTATAAAAAGAAACAGAAGCGGTTTCCAAATGTGGTGTCCAAAATTCAAAATATTGGCGACGGGATTTGCAACATAGAGATGTTACGAAATTTACCCGCAACGCAGATGGTTTTGAACAAGTGAGTCAAATCAATGTCGCAGAAGATTGTATCCAAACTCTCTATGATTTCGGTGCAAAACGTGTTATAATGTACGTAATTGCAAAAACGAGAGAATGACGATGTATTCCGAAAGCGCCTTAAAACTGTATGCTTTGAAAAAAGCTGGGATCGTAAAATCAAATGCCGCATTTTGGCGCGACTATGAGAACATGTCGCAAAAATCAGACCTTGATTTGTGCCCATATGCCCGTGAGCTCGATGCAAACGGCATAAATCTTCTCTGCGCTTTCGATGAAGATTTCCCGCGCATCGCTCTTCCTCTTCGCGTGAGCGAAAAACCGTATCTCTTCGCCTGTCGGGGGGATATTTCCCTACTGAAAGAGATCAATCACAATGTTGCCGTCGTCGGCGTTTTGAACCCTTCGGAGGAGATTGTTGCCCGCGAGAAAAGAGTTGTGGCGGAACTCGTTGAAAAAGGTTTTACGATCGTCAGCGGGCTCGCGCGGGGGTGTGATACAATCGCTCATCGGGAATGCCTCGCTTGCGGCGGGAAGACTGTCGCTTTTCTCCCGACCACGCTTTCCGATATTTATCCCAAGGAAAATGCGACGCTCGCAGAGAAAATCGTGGAGGGCGGCGGACTCGTCATCACTGAATACGTTACCGAGCCCAACACGCGGCAAGAAACGATCGGTCGGTTCATCGCCCGTGACAGATTGCAGGCGATGTTTGCAAACCGCATTATTCTGATTGCAAGCTATCTGAAGGGCGAGGGCGACAGTGGCTCCCGCCATGCCATGGAGAAGGCGAAGACATACGGCCGGGAACGTTTCGTCATGTACCACGAGGAAGATATCGACGACCCGCAATTCGGTCTCAATCGGCAAATTTTACAGGACGGCGGAATCGTTTTGACCTCAAAAACGCTCGAAGCATTTTCATCGTGAAATTCGTATTTGATTTGGACGACACTTTGATCGCATCGTCAAAACTCAATACCGATGCTTATAATTATGCGCTCGAATCGTTGGGCTATCAAAGACTTGACGGAGTTCATCGGATCACAAGAGAAAATTTGAAGTGCATTCCCTCCATTGTATCGGATGCGATCATTCGGCGCAAGCAGGAATATTTTGCGCGGGCGTGGCTACCATATCGTATTCTTTTGAATGACGGCCTACTGGAAGTTGCCATGAAGAACGGGAGACAAAACTGCTTCCTTTGGACAAGGGCAAGGAAAGAACGTGCCGAAGCCGTGCTGACCATGTGCAATTTGAACCGATACTTTAAGGGCATCATTTATGATGAGAAAAAATCTTTTCGCCGTTCTATGGAGAAGTTGAGGGCAATCATCGGACGAGACGATTTTCTGCTGTTTGAAGATAATGTTGAATTACTCCAATATCCTAACGTCAGTAAAGTTTGTGACATCAATATGGAACATTTCCATTATGCAATCTATCTTGTGCAGATAAAATAAAAATCGGCGGGAGCAAATTACTTCCGCCTGTCTTTATAATTTGAAGTTTTTGAATTCTTCCATAGAAAAAGATAATCCGAACGTTTTGCGAATTACAAAAAAGTTCGAATTATCCCAATGTGGCTGGGGTAGCTGGATTCGAACCAACGAATGACGGAGTCAGAGTCCGTGGCAACGGGGCAAAAATCGCTCAAAAACACGCAAAAATCATCAAAAAATGCCCATTTTCAGCCTATTCTCTCCCTTTTACTCCCCAATCACTCCCCAATCTACTCCCCAATCTGTCTTTTTCAAGGCTTCTTTGTGTCGATCATGAGCAAGAAGTCTTAATTGCTGTTTTTGCAAAAAAACCGCAAAATTGTGTCTTAAAGAATTGACATTTGGGTATAATGGTGGTAGAATATAGTCATATACGGAGGTAGATGATGTTAGTACAATTCCGCTTCAAAAATTGCAGATCTTTCTACGAAGAAACAGTTTTGAGTATGCAGGCAGTCAAGGACGGCGAATTGCAGGAGATCAATACATTTCCCGTTAACGCGAGGCTAATGCCCAAAGACGATTCTGAACGCTAGGAAGCCGGTATGATTGTTACATATAAGGGGAAGAAAAATTTCTTTTAGGTACTTGCTTTCCTAAAACTGATGTGATACAATGATTTAATCCAGAAAAGGAGTAAAAAATATGCGGCAAGGTATTCTTAAATAAAACTATAATCAAATAGTGGGAACAAAGGATTATGATAGTCCCTTTTGTAGGGGCTTAGTTTTTTGTACCCAATTTAAGAATACTTTTGCCTTATCAATTTTGACATATCCCCAAAAACAGCA
>CANQFB010000018.1 GCA_947598205.1 uncultured Clostridia bacterium | reverse complement strand
TTTCCTTGCTTAAAATAAATTGCTTTGTGTTACAATATATATGAGGTGGTTTCATGCATTGGTATTTCCTATTCCTGCTCATCCTCATTCCCTTTCTTGCGCTCTCGGCATATGCGAGCGTGAAGGTGCACACGACCTTTGCAAAATACGACCGCGTGCCCAACTCTTCCCGCATGACGGGCTACGATACCGCCTTGCGGCTGATGAGAAACCGCGGCGTAACCGATATTTCCGTGGGCAGGGTGCGCGGATCGCTTTCCGACCACTATAACCCCGCAAAGAAAATCGTCAACCTCTCGGAGAGCACCTTCGGTTCGGCTTCGGTGGCGGCCGTCGCGGTGGCGGCGCACGAAGTCGGGCATGTGATGCAGAAGAAACGGGGCTACGTCCCCTATAAGATCCGCAACGTCCTCGTGCCCATTGCGAACATCGGCTCGCGGCTCGCCCTTCCCATCATCCTGATCGGTATCCTGCTCGACATTCTCTATCTTTCGGCGGACTTCGTAGTGGGCCGCATTTTCATGTATGTGGGGATCGGGCTATACAGCGCGTCCGTCCTCTTCATGCTCGTGACGCTTCCCGTGGAATTCAACGCCTCCCGCCGCGCGAGAAAGATGCTGATTGAAGACGGCATTCTGCAAAAGGAAGAGGCCGTCGGCGTGAGGAAAGTGCTCTCCGCGGCGGCGATGACCTATGTCGCCTCGATGCTCGTCTCCCTCATCTACTTTTTGCGGATCCTCTTCATCGTTCTCGCCAATACGCGCAGAAGAAATTGAACTCAAATACAGAAACGCCGCGGGCGGCAACCTGCCGCCCGCGGCTTATTTTATCGCTTTCTCCCCTTCCCCGAAAAAATCGGCTTTTCCAAGATGCCCGAGGAAATCGTCTCCTTCTCGCGGGGCGGGTCTTTGAAGGCTTCCTCGATGAGGGATAAAAGAAAATACTTGTTCTCGGAGAGGCTTCTTCCGAAGAGGTAGCAGGCAAGCGAGCCCGGCACGGTGTTGAGCTCGTTGAAGAAGATTTCGTCGCCCGCAACAAAAAAATCCGCGCGGACCACACCGCGGCCGCCGAGCGCCTCATAGATCCTCTTCGTGTAGGCGCGGATCTTTTCGGCGGTCTCTTCGGGAAGGTCGGCGGGCATTTGGCTGTGCCGCCCCGCCTGCGTATCGTATTTCTCCGAAAAGGTGAGGATCTGCTCGTTTGAGAAGACCTCTTCGAGGGGGGAGAGCGCGATCTCGCCCCCCACCCTGCACGCGGCGCAGTTGATATCGCGCCTGCCCGCGAGATATTCCTCGACGAGGGCGGCGCGGTCGAGGCGGAAGGCGAGCTCCAAGGCCGCGGAAAACTCCCCTTCGTCTTTTGCGACCTTGATGCCGATGCTAGATCCCAGCTTTGCGGGCTTTACGATGAGCGGATAGCCGAACGCTTCCCCCTCTTTTAAGATCTTTTCCCGCTCCTTCCAATCTGTTTCGTTGACGGAAAAGCCGCGCACGGTTGGGACATCCATTCCCCTCGCCATGAGTTTTGTAAGCGTTTTGTCCATGCCGATCGCGGACATGGGTGTATCGGGCGACGCCGAGTTGATCTTATAATATGTAAAAAGGGCGGAGAGCGTGCCGTCTTCGCCGAGGCCGCCGTGGCAGCAGTTGAGGGCGCAATCGACGGTGGCAAAGATCTTTTTCCGCCTCCCGAAGAGAAGACAGCCTTCCCCGAATCGGACGGGCGTCTCCTTTACGTTTGCCCCCGTGCGGAAGTCGGCGGGGCTCCTATAATCCCCCGTCGCCATTCCCCCCTCTGGCTTTAAGTAGACGGGAATGACGCGGTACTCGCTCCCCCGCAGGAGATTGACGGCAAGAAGGCCCGTGATGACGCTGATCTCGCGCTCATTCGAGTTTCCGCCGAAGAAGACGGCGACGTTTTTTTGCATAAAAAAATCACCTCCGAAGAATTTTTTCCTCTTTGGTGAAGGGCAGATCCCGCTGAATATCAGAGAAATTTATCGGGCAGGTCGTTCAAAAAGAGGACCGCGTCGCCCGCGGAGAGTTCTTCCGCAAGCGCCTCCTGCGCCTTTTTGAGGGTGGGCACGACGGTGAGTTTTTTATCGTCGCCGCCCGCGTCGAGATAGCCCTGCCGCACGGCGAGGATGAGCGTCTCGCCCACGAGGATCACGCCGTCGAGCCCCACAAAGGTCGCGCCGAGCGAGGCGTTTTCCTTCTCCTCGAGCTCGCCGAGCTCCACGAGCCCGGGCGTGACGACGAACTTCTTCCCCTCGAAGAGCTTTAAGGTCTCCACCGCGTCGCGCGCGCCGAGCACGTTGGAATTGTAGGAATCATCCAGAATGTGCAGGCCGTTCTTCTCCCAGAGCTCGAGGCGGTGCGGGACGGGTTTGATCGAAGGGACGGCGGCCGCGATCTCCTCCGCCGTCATGCCGAGGGAGAAGCAAAGCGCGGCGGCCAGGGCGATGTCCTCGGCCGCATGGCGGCCGAGAAGGGCGGTGTGCAAGCGCTTCTTCTCCCCTCCGAGAACGAGATCGAAGTCCGTTCCCTGCGTCGTACAGACGATGTTCTCCGCCGCAAAATCCCTGCCCTCGAGGAGGGAATTTTCCCGCGCAAGGCCGCTCGCTGTCGAGCCGATGACGGAATGCTTCGCATAGCGCGCGAGGACGCCCTTCTCACGGGCGATGGCGGCGATACTGCCGAACGTCTCGAGGTGCTGGGCGCAAATTCCCGTGACCACGGCGTATTCGGGGCATACCATGTCGCAGAGCTCGGCAATATCTCCCGTCTGGCGCGCCCCCATTTCGGCGAGGAAAATATCGCAGTCGAGCCCTTCCTTCGGGACGCACCGCGCAATGCCGAGGGGGGTATTGAAGGAGGCGGGCGTTGCAAGGACTTTGAATTTCGTCTCCAGAAGGGCCTTTGCAAAGTGCTTGACGCTCGTCTTGCCGAAGGAACCCGTGATCCCCACTTTGATGCAGGGGCTCATCCCGAGCATCTTCTTCGCGCGTTTCAAAAATTTGCGGCTGTGCGGGACTTCGTATCCCTTCAAGCAAAAGTTGGCGGCAGAGAGAAGCGCGGGAAGGATGAGGGGCAGAAGGGCGGGGGGCATGGAACGCAGGAGGGTATGGGCGATGCGGGTCCCGATGGCGTCGGCCGCAAAGAAGAGCCCCATCCCGAGGCCGAACGCGATGGCCGCGGTCAGAAGAAAACAGCACCCATAGAGCCGTTTTCCCCTGTTCGTAAACTTGAAGGGTACTTTGAGCGCAAAGCGGAAGGAATAGATGAAGAGCGCGCAGATGCCCGCGTAGCCCACCGTCGCCACGAGGAGGGAGAGTTCGATCCCCGCAAAGGAGAAGCAGAGCGAGAGGATGCCCGTAACGAGGATGAGCGCGAGCGTGAGGAGAGAATACCTCCTCCGCAGGATATTCCCCTTCTTATAGAACCAACGCATCGCCGAACGGCCGCTGTAGCCCTCCTGCTGCAAGATCCCGAGCAGGGGAAGCGCCGTAGGGAGCAAAAGGCAAGCGATGGCGATCGCATGCGCCGCGACGATGAGATAGATTTCATAGGTCGGCATAGAAAAATTCCTCCACGGCAAGTTGGACGGCGAGCGGATCTTCGAGATGGACGAAATGCCCCCCGCCCTCCACTTCGGCCATCTTCGAGCCCTTCACACAGCTCTGCAAGAGCCGCACGGAAGAGAGGGGCGTCTCGCTGTCCCGCGTGCCGTTTACAAAGAGCACGGGGCGGGCGATCTTCTTCGCATCCTCGCGAAGATCCTCGTTGACGATCTTTTTATAACTCTCCCGCATGACGGGGGAAAGCGTCCTGTATTCGGGGCTTCCGAAATGCGCTTCGGCGTACTTCGGAGCGATCTTTTTGACGACGCGGTAAGTCCCGACGCGCAATCGGTAGGAAAGGGTGCGCTTCTTTACGATGCCCGCGCACCCGATGAGGGCGGCACGGTCGAAATAGTCCCCGCGCGATAGAATTTTGAGCGCCACCCTTCCCCCGAAGGAATGGGTGAGAACGAGCGGAAACTCTATTTTGAGCTCGGCGAGCGCCGAGAGCGTCCAATCGGCGTAATCGCCGACGGAAAAGGGTTCTTCGAGCGCATCCGCCCCACCCATGCCCGCGAAGTCGAGTGCAGTGACGCGGTAAAACTTTGAGAAATATTCGATTTGCGGAAAGAAACTTTCCTTGCTCGAAAGGTATCCGTGCAACATCACAAGGTCTCTCCCCTCGCCCCGTTGCAGATAAGACAGACGCAAATTCAGAGCTCCCTCGCCATGACGATGGCGTCCTCCCCGTCGGGATAGTAACGCGTGCGGCAGTAGAGCCCGCGAAAACCGCACTTCAGGTAGAGCATCTGCGCGCTTGCGTTGGAGACGCGCACCTCGAGATAGGCGCGCCTTGCGCCATGTTCCCTTGCGATCGTAAGCAGATCTTCCATGACGGCCGTCCCGCGGCCGCAACGGCGGTACATCTCGCTCACCGCGATAAGTTCGATCTCCGCCTCGTCGCAGGCGATCTGCACCCCGCCGTAGGCGACGACGGCCCCCTCTTCCTCCAAGAGCACGCCGTGAAAATTCTCCAAAAGGAAGGAATCGGCGAGCATGCGGCGGTTCCACGGATCGGTAAAACATTCCTCCTCGAGGGCGGCGATCGCATCGAGATCGTCCACTGTCCATGCGCGGCCGTTCATCTTCCTTCCTCCGCATTGGACCTGCGGATATAGACCGCGGCGAGAGCCTGCGCTTCGCCCGCCTCGTCCGCATGCGCCCTGCAATAATTCAGAAGACCCTCTCGGAGGGAGACGGTCTGCGAAGCATAGGGAAGTTCCTCCGCGGCAAGAAGGGGCGCGCCCGCGCTTCGGGCGAGGGAGAGCACTTCCTCCGCGGGATAATATCCTGCCGCAAGAGCGGCGCGGCCGTACCCCTTGGCATAGAGGTAACCGTGGCCCGCGTCGACGGCGGCGATCTTATCTTCCCCTCCTACAGCATATGCGACGGCGTCGAAGGATGTGACGGGAAGGGCCCTCTTCTCTGCGCCGAAACACAAGCCCTTGACGGCGGAGACGCCGATGCGGATGCCCGTAAACGACCCCGGGCCCACGACGCAGGCGAGAAAATCACAGCATGAAAGCGGGAGGGCGGCCTCCGAAAGCACCCTTTCGATCTCGGGAAAGAGGCAGACGGAGTGTTGCATGGCGCATTCCCCGTCGGAAAAGGCGATCTTTTCCCCGTTTGCGGCGAGGGCCAAAAGCCGCTTGCCGCTCGTATCGATGGCAAGAAATTTCAATATTCTATCTCCCTGACGTTGCCGCGCCCCGAAATTTTCACCCGCTTGCAGTTTGCGGGAAGAAGGCCTTTGATATTTTCTCCCCATTCGACGATGCACACCCCGCCCCGCTCGAAATAATCCAAAAACCCGAGCGAGAGGGCCTGCGCCACGCTTTCTATGCGATAGCAATCGAAGTGGAAGATGCGCCCGCCGTACTCGTTGACATAGGCATATGTGGGGCTTGTGACCTCATCGGCGATACCCATGCCCGCGATAAGGCCCTTCGCGAATACCGTCTTCCCCGCGCCCATCTCTCCTTCGAGCAATAAGGTATCATAGGGCGCGAGCCCCTTTGCATATGCCTTCGCAAAAGCGTAGGTCTCCTCTTCGGAATGCGAACAAAAAACAGCCATACACGGATATTATACCGCATACGGCCGCTTTTGGCAAGAGTTTTATGTGCGATCTTTGGCCCTTCAGGCACGTTTTCGGCGGGAAACGCGCTCGGCCGTGGCCTTGATGAGGCGGGAGAGCGGCTTATAGAGCAGAAAGACGACGAGGCTCACCGCGACGCTCTTGATGAGGTTGAAGTAGATGACGAAGGGCCAGAGGCTCTTGAAGAGGGCGGCCCCGTCGAAGCCGAACATTACGCCGTAGAAGGGGAAGTTGATGAAGCGGTTCACGACGACGCTCACGCCGATCTGCAAGATACATGCAAAGAGAAGATAGAGGGCGACCCACCATTTTCCCTTCTTGAAGCGGTACAAAAAGGCGGGAATGAGAATATATGCCGTCGACATTAAGAAGTTCGCGAGCTCCCCCACCCCGCCCGAGGTGGACTTCGCAAGGCATAAAAGTTCCTTCACGCCGATGGAAAAGACGGCCTCGATCGGCCCGAAGATAAACCCTTCGATCATGAAGAAGACGTTGGCGAAGTCGAGCTTGAGAAAATTTGCCGCGGGAAAGATGGGGAACTCGAGAAAGGTCACGACGAAGGCGAGGGCGGTAAAGAGCGCCATGTAGGCGATGTTCGTGGGGCGGAAATGCGCGGCGATCGCCGCCTTCATGCGCGCGGCACCGCCCCCCTTAAGGCGCATCGAGAAAATGAGCGACGCCGCGAGAAGAACGGCCACAATGGCGCAAAACGCGATACCCATGCCCGCAACAGGGCCGATAGAGAGCAAGTTCAAAAG
Organism: uncultured Clostridia bacterium; assembly: GCA_947598205.1. Lineage (GTDB taxonomy): Bacteria > Bacillota > Clostridia > Christensenellales > Borkfalkiaceae > Gallimonas. Next base: position 15,809 of record CANQFB010000018.1, on the reverse strand, counting down.
AATACCTCCAAACGATTTTTTCGGATATTCTTTGCACAAAAAGCGCCCCTTGCCAAAATAAGGGGCGCGAAACTTCCGCTTTTCTTTTCTCATCCGGACTATACCGTCGGTACGGGAATTGCACCCGTTCGGGAAGCAAACGCTTCTTCGCAGACTTTACTGCCGGTGGAGACTTTCACTCCGCCCCAAAGAATATTCGATTGACTTTATTATAGCGCGTTCCGAAGAGAAATGCAACTCTTTTCAGATATTTTCTTCGAGGAAGGCGCGCATCTGTTCCTCGGGGGCGAAGCCCAAATTGTGAGCCTTCACCGCGCCGTCGGAAAAGACGAAGACGTCGGGAATGGAGAAGATGCCGAGCGAGGCGGCGAGATCGCCGTTCTGATCGACGTCCACTTTGACGAACTGCGCCCGATCAGCAAATTCCTCGGAGAGCTTCTCGATGACCTGCCCGAGCATACGGCAAGGGCCGCACCATGTGGCGAAGAAGTCGCATACGACCTTCTCCCCCTTTCCGACGAGTTCATCGAGCTCCGGACCTGTAATTTCTTTTACCATACCATCACCTCTTCAAGAGATATTGTGCAAGTTCCGAAAATTTTACGCGTTCCGCATTGGAGGCGCGCATATCCTTGACCTGTGCGACGCCGTCCGCGAGTTCTTCCTCTCCGATGACGGCGACGAAGCGCGCGCCGAGCTTATCCGCGTACTTCATCTGCGCCTTGAGCGAACGTTGCATGAGATCGCACGCACAAGTAAGGCCGCTTGCGCGAAGCTCTTCCGCGAGCAAAAACGCACGCGTGCGGGAGGCCTCGTCGAGCCCCGCGAGGTAGCAATCGACATGCTCCTCCTCGGGCATGGGTGCCCCCTCCGCTTCCATCACCATCAAAAGCCGCTCGAGCCCCACCCCGAATCCGACGGCGGGAACGGGCTTTGCGCCGAGCTGGGATATAAGGCCGTCGTACCTGCCTCCGCCGAGGAGCGTCCCCTGTGCGCCCGCCGCTTCAGTGACAAATTCAAACACCGTGCGCGTGTAGTAATCGAGCCCGCGCACGATGGAGGGATCGACGCAATAACTCACCCCCGCGCCGTCCAAATAAGCCTTTACCCCCTCGAAGTGGGCGCGGCAGTCGTCGCAGAGATAGTCGAGCGCGCGCGGCGCGCCCGCGGCGATCTTCCCGCATGTCTCGTTTTTGCAATCGATCATGCGCATGGGGTTCTTCTCGAAACGGGCATTGCAGTCTTCGCACATCTCGGCAAGATGAGGGCGGAAATACGTCTTGAGGGCCTCATGATAGGTCGCGCGGCAGGCGGGACAGCCGATGGAATTGATATGAAGGGAGACTTTCTTCAGACCCAGATTCTTGAGAAAACGGTCGACAAGGGTAATGACCTCGGCGTCCGCCGCAGGCCCTTCCGCGCCGTAAAGTTCCGCCCCGAATTGGTGGAATTCTCGAAGCCGCCCCGCCTGCGGACGCTCATAGCGGTAGGCGGAACAGAGATAATAGGCCTTGAAGGGAAGGGGTTCGCTCGCGAGGCCGTTTTCAATGAAGGCGCGCGCGACGCCCGCCGTGCCCTCGGGACGGAGGGTGATCGACCTTCCCCCCTTATCGAGGAAGGTGTACATCTCCTTGGTGACGACGTCGGTCGTCTCCCCCACGCCGCGGGAGAAGAGCTCGGTGTGCTCGAAGACGGGCGTACGGATCTCTTTGAAGGAATATGCCTTCGCCGTCTCGCGCGCGACGCGCTCGATATATTGCCATTTGTATGACTGCGAAGGCAAGACGTCTTTACAGCCCTTTGGAATGTTGATCATTTTAACTCCTTTTGTGCCCTCTCTTACGGACATGGTATGGGGAAACGCGGTGTGGCAAGCGTCATTCTGAGCCGATACGCTTATACGGCTGTCCGCAAAATCAGCTCTCCGAAGAATCCCCTGATCCGTAGTTCGTACTTGGCGACATCTCCCCTTTCAGGGGCGACAAGGACTCCCCCACCATCGCCTGCGGCGGAGCCTCCCCCATGGATGGGGGAAGCCCTACCCCTCTATGAGGGGGAGGGTGTCGCCCTCGGGCGACAGGTGGGGGAGAAACAGCGGCCGACGGGGCGAAGAGATGTCGGTACTTAACCCCTCGCAAATTTCTTTGCCCTTATTTTCGGAGCTCCGCGCGAGATCCTTCGACAAGCTCAGGATGACGCCTGCGGCGTCCGCGCGGACGGTATCTGATAGAAAGAAATTTGCGAATTACAACACGTACTTCTTCAAATTTCTATCCTTCGTCATGGTCTTGAGATGTTCTTCGACGTAGGCGCGGTTGATCTCCACCGTGACGACGGGATAGTCGCCGCCGCCCGCGTTGAAGGAGATGTCCTCGAGAAGATATTCCATGACGGTGTGAAGCCTTCTTGCACCGATGTCTTCGCTCGTCAGGTTGATCTCCTCCGAGATCTCGGCGATGGCCTCGATGGCGTCGGGCGTAAATTTCAAATCGATGTTGTCGACGGCGAGAAGGACGGCGTACTGCTGGGTGAGGGAGTGCTCTGTGCTCGTTAAGATCTGCACAAAGTCCTCCTTCGTGAGCGATTTTAGCTCCACAGAGACGGGGAAACGCCCCTGAAGTTCGGGAATCAGGTCCTCGATCTTGGAGACGTGGAAGGCCCCCGCCGCAATGAAGAGCATATAATCCGTCTTTACGGGTCCGTACTTCGTCATGACGGTGGAACCTTCGACGATGGGAAGGATGTCGCGCTGGACCCCCTCGCGGGAGACGTCGGCGCCGTTCGTGTTTCCCTTGCCCGCGATCTTATCGATCTCGTCGATGAAGATGATGCCGTCGTTCTCGGCACGGCGGAGGGCTTCCTCGGTGGCCGCGTCGTCGTCGATGAGTTTTTCCGCCTCTTCCTCGGTGAAGAGTTTCATCGCCTCCTTCACCGTGAGTTTGCGCTTCTTGCGCTTGGAGGGGAGCATTTCGCCGAAGATAGAGCCGAGGTTGATGGCCGCCCCGCCCGGGACGAGTTCCATCGTCTTGAGTTCGTCTTTGACGTCGGCCTCGATGACCATATTGTCGAATTCACCCTTCTGAAGGGAGGATAAAAGGTTGTCCTCGAAGATCTTTCTATCCAGCTCGCCGCGGTCGTTTTTCTTGATCTCGGCGAGGAGCTTCACCATGTGTTGCTCGGCGGCGCGCGTCGCCTTTTCGCGGACCTCGGCCGTCTTCTCCTCCTTCACGAGGCGGATGGCGCATTCCACGAGGTCGCGGACCATGCCCTCGACGTCTTTGCCGACATAGCCGACTTCGGTGTATTTCGTCGCTTCCACCTTGATGAAGGGCGCCTTGACGAGCTTTGCGAGCCTTCTGGCGATCTCCGTCTTCCCGACGCCCGTAGGCCCCTTCATGATGATATTCTTGGGGGTGATCTCATCGCGGAGCTCGGGGGAGAGCTGGGCTCTTCTATAGCGGTTGCGAAGGGCGATGGCGACGGCCTTTTTGGCCTCGTCCTGCCCGATGATGTGCTTATTTAATTCATTTACGATTTGTTTGGGGGAAAGGTCCATCATACCACCTCGCAAATAATGTGGTCGTTCGTGTAGACACAAATTTCGCTGGCGATCTTGAGAGATTTCCTCGCGATCTCCTCCGCGGAAAAGTCGGTGTTCTGCGCGAGGGCGCGGGCGGCCGCGAGGGCGTAGTTCCCGCCGCTCCCGATGGCGCAGATGCCCTCGTCGGGCTCGATGACCTCGCCCGTTCCCGAGAGAATGAGGAGGGTATCCTTATCCGCCGTGATCATCATCGCGTCGAGCTTCCTGCCGATCTGGTCGCTCCGCCAAAGGTCGGCGAGCTCCACCGCAGAGCGCATGAGGTTGCCCGCAAACTTATTCAGCATCCCCTCGAAGCGTTCGGAGAGGGAGAAGGCGTCGGTGACAGAGCCCGCAAAGCCCAAAATGACTTTGCCGCCGTAGATCCTCCGCACCTTGATGGCCGTGTTTTTGAAGACGACGTGTTCGCCCATCGTGACCTGCCCGTCGCCCGCGATCGCGGTGACGCCGCCGCGCTTGACGGCACAGATCGTCGTTCCGTGAAATTCTATCATACATTCCTCCGCTGCATGGCGTTATACTTTTATTTACCCGAAATATTCCCGTTTGAAACGCCCGATGTCGTAGAGGGCGCGTTCGGCGATGAGCTTGCGCCGCTCCTTTTTATCGCGCACGCCCTCGTAGCCGCCCTCTAAAATGCCGTAGTTGGCGTTCATGGGCTGAAAGTTTTTGTTCTCGGCCGCAACATACCGCGAAAGGGCGCCTATAACGGTGGTCGCCGGCGGGACGACTGTGGGCCTTTGGAGAAGTCTGTTCAAGACATGGTACCCCGCGACGAGCCCGCTCGCCGCACTTTCGACATATCCCTCCACGCCCGTGATCTGCCCCGCAAAGAAGAGATCGGGGCAATCCTTTACCGAGAGATCGGCATTCAGGCACTTGGGGGATTCGAGATATGTATTGCGGTGCATCACGCCGAAGCGTTCAAATTCGGCCGCCTTGAGGGCGGGGATCATGGAAAAGACCCGCTTCTGTTCGCCGAATTTGAGGTTGGTCTGGCATCCCACGAGGCCGTAGCTCGTGCCCTCCTCATTCTCGCGGCGGAGCTGTAAAACGGCGTAGGGGCGCTTCCCCTCCCACATGAGGCCGACGGGTTTGAAGGGGCCGAAGCGCAGGGTATCCATGCCACGCGCCGCCATGACTTCCACGGGCATGCACCCCTCGAAGACGTCGCTCTTCTCAAAATCGCGCAGGATCGTCCGCTCGGCCGAGACGAGGGCGGAGACAAAGGCTTCGTATTCCTCTCTCGTCATCGGGCAGTTGAGATAGTCCCCCGTCCCCCTGCCGTAACGGTCTTCGGCAAAGGCTTGGGTGAGATCGACGCTCTCGGCCGAAACGATGGGCGCGGAAGCGTCGAAAAAGTGCAAAGCGCCGAACTTCCTTTCGATGGCATCGTATAATTTCCCCTGCGTGAGGGGACCCGTGGCGACAATGCCGCTTGCGGGAAGTTCCTCCGCCTCTTCCGATAAGACGGTGATATTGGGATGTCCGCGGAGATGTTCGTCTACATAGGCGGAGAACTTTTCCCTGTCGACCGCGAGCGCGCCGCCCGCGGGGACGCGGCTCTCCTTTGCCGCCGCCATCGTAAGCGATCCGAGCATGCGCATCTCTTCCTTCAGAAGTCCGCAGGCGTTGCCGTAGGTATCGTCGCTCTTCAAAGAATTGGAACAGACGAGCTCGCAGAATTTTTCGCTCGAATGGGCGGGGGTCAACCCGGGTTTCATATCGCAGAGCACGACGTGCACGCCGTGTTCTGCCAAAAAGTAGGCCGCCTCGCTCCCCGCGAGGCCCGCGCCGATCACCTTGACTTCCTTCACTCGGCCTTGGGCGCTCCCTTCGCCTTGCGCTCCTGCGGAGCTTTGTAGGTACAATCCTTGCCCGAACAGCGCACCGTGCCGCGCGCATTCTTCACGAGGGCCGAACCGCACTGCGGGCACTTCCCGCCCGTAGGCTCATCCCAGCTCATGAACTTGCATGCGGGGTAGCCGCTGCAACCGTAATAGGTCTTGCCCGTGCGCGTCTTGAGTTTACGCGTCGGCTTGCCGCATTCGGGGCAGACGCCCGCGAACACTTCCTCCCGCTTCTCCTCTTCGATGGGAAGGGTAGATCTGCACGAAGGATAGTTGGGGCAAGCGAGGAATTTTCCGAATTTGCCGCTCTTCACGACCATCATCGCGCCGCACTTGGGGCAGGGGGTGGAGGAGACCTCCATCTCCCCTTCGCTGACGATATTGGAACATGCGGGATAGTTGGTGCATGCGAGATACTTGCCGTATTTGCCCATCTTGCGGACCATGGGGTGGCCGCATTTTTCGCAGATGACGTCCGTCTCCTCGTCGCCGTCGGTGCCCGCAAAGCGGAGTTGCTCTTCAAACGGAGGATAGAAGGCCGCGATGATGGAATGCCAATCCTTGCCGCCGTCTTCGATCTCGTCGAGCTTCTCCTCCATATCGGCGGTGAAGCCGACGTCCATGATGTCGGTGAAGTACTTCACGAGCATATCCGTGATGCGGTAGGCGACCTCGGTGGGCTTCATATACTTGCCCTCTTTCTCCACATATTTGCGCTTGGTGAGCACGGAGATGATGGAGGCGTACGTCGAGGGACGGCCGATCCCCTTATCCTCCATCGCCTTGACGAGGGAGGCGTCGGTATAGCGGATCGGGGGTTTGGTGAATTTCTGCTCGCCCGTGAGCTTGTTCGCGGTGAGCTCCTGCCCTTCGCCGAGGGCGGGAAGGAGGCCCTTGGTCTCCTCTTCGTCCTCCTTGCGATTGTCGGCATAGATGACGGTGAAGCCCGCGAACTTGAGGGCCCTGCCGCTCGCCTTTAAGGTATAGTCGCCGTTCTCGATCTCGATCTGCATGGAATCGTATTGCGCCTCGGCCATCTGCGAGGCAATGAAGCGTTCGTAGATGAGTTTGTAGACGTTATAATGCTTCCTGTCGAGGAGCTTTTTGACCGATTCGGGCGTGCGGGAAAGGTCGATGGGACGGATGGCCTCGTGCGCGTCCTGCGCGCCCTTCTTGGAAGCGTAGTAGTTGGGCTTCTCGGGAAGATATTCGGGGCCGTATTTCTCTTTGATATAGTCGAGGGCGGCCTTCTGGGCGTCGGCCGAGACGCGGGTGCTGTCGGTACGGATATAGGTGACGAACGCGACATGCCCCTCCCCTTCGAGGTCCATGCCCTCATAGAGGTGCTGTGCCATGAGCATGGTCTCGGGGGCGGTCATGCCGAGCTTGTTTGAAACGTCCTGTTGCAGGGTGGAGGTGGTGAAGGGGGCGGGCGCATGGGACTTCGCGACCATCTTCTTCACCGAAGAGACCTTGTATCTGCCCGCCTTGAGGGCGGCGAGGATGGCGTCGGCCTCCTCCTTGCAGGTCACCTTGATCTTTTTATCCTTCTTCTTTTCGAGAAGGGCGCGGAAGGGGGCGAACTCCTTGGGAAGGTCCTGCATCTCCGCGGCGATCGTCCAATATTCTTCGGGGACGAAGGCCGCGATCTCGCGTTCGCGCTCGACGACGAGGCGCAATGCGACCGATTGCACCCTGCCCGCGGAGAGGCCGTTCTGGATCTTGTTGTTGAGAAGAGGAGAGAGTTTATAGCCGACGAGGCGGTCTAAAACCCTTCTCGCCTGCTGGGCGTCGACGAGGTTGACGTTGATCTTGCGGGGATGACGGAGGGCGTTTTCCACCGCCTTCGGGGAGATCTCGTTGAACTCGATCCTGTTCTCCCCGTCTTCGGGAAGGCCCAAAACCGTCTGCAAATGCCACGAGATGGCCTCGCCTTCGCGGTCGGGGTCGGTGGCGAGATACACGCGCGAAGCCCTTCTCGCCTCTTCCGTAAGCCGCTTGATGGTCTCCTCCTTGCCGGGCGAGGTGACATAGCGGGGCTCATAGCCGTGTTCCACCGAGACGCCGAGCTTGGTGGGCGGCAGATCGCGGATATGCCCGCCCGATGCGTCTACGCGGTATTTTCCCTTGAGATAACGGGAGATGGTCTTCGCCTTGCTCGGCGATTCCACAATGATCAGATCCATGCTTAACTCCTTATGCCAAACGATTTCCTGTATTATTTTTCGATAGTTTTTGAATTTATGTTCTGCGTCCTTTTTTATGAAACGCTTTTCGGAACACGCGCCGCTTTTGATATTGTGTGCAAGCAGAACCACGCTTCTGCGCTGCACGCCCCAATTTGCACATTGATGTGCTTTCCGTTTTTATGAAACGCCTTTCGGGAGCTGTTTATGTGAAACGGAAAAGTCTATTCGCTCGCGAAATTTGTTTTCCCAAAACAAATTTCACGAAACAGAGTATTTATTTCCCCCTGATTTTACGGCGACGCCCTTGATCTCCAAGGCGGAAAGGACGGCCGAGGCCTCATGGATGAGCAGGCCTGCCCGCTTCGCGATCTCGGCAAGGTGCATCTCCCCGCTCTCGCGCAAAATGCCGAGCACCTGCCGCTCGCTATCGTTGAGATCTGCGGGGACGGCCTCGGCGGGGGCCATGCCGTAGAGGGAGAGGATGTCTTCCGCGCCCGTCGCGAGGTATGCGCCCTTCTTGATGAGGTCGTTGCACCCCTCGCCGCTCATGACCCCCACGTTATAGGGAAGGGCGAAGACGTCCCGCCCGTAGTCGAGGGCACAGTTCGCGGTGATGAGCGCGCCGCTCCGCATGGCCGCAGAGAGGACGAGCACGCCCTCCGCAAGCCCCGCCAGAATACGGTTGCGCGCATGGAAGGAATATTTCTTTGCCGTCTCGCCGAAGGGCAATTCGCTCAAGAGCAGTCCCGCCCGTTCGACGCGCGCCTTCACGGAGATATGCGCCGCGGGATAACATTCGTCCAACCCGCAGGGGAGCACGCAGATGAGATTTCCGCTCCCGACCGCCCCTTCGATCGCGGCGAGGTCTCCCCCTTCCGCGAGGCCCGTGACGACCGTCATGCGCTTTGCGATCTCCCTCGAGATGGCGACGCCCGTCTTCTCCGCCCACGGGGGCGTGATGCGCGAGCCGACGATGCAGAATTTGCGCGCCGTCAAAAGTTCCCGCCTCCCCTTTCCGTAGAGGACGAGGGGCGGCAGAGAGGCGGCCTTCAGGGATTCGGGATACTCATCGGAGAGAAGGGTGACGGCAAAGGCTTCCCGCTCCTCAAGAAAGGCGAGAAAGCCTTCGGCCTCCGCCTCGCGCGCCGCTCTATCGGCGCTGTACTTCTCCCGCGGGATGCCCGCGGCGGAAAAATACTCCTCCGCTTCCTCGAAAAGGGCGGCGGGAGAGGGCGCCGTGCGCAGAAGCGCAACGCGCTCGCGATAGTCCGTTCGCGTACAGGCGCACAGCCAAAGATACGCCCTTTCATCCTTTGAGTATGCCATTTTTTTATCCGATCTTATCAAAGATCCTGTAGGAGACGGCCTCAAACACATGCTTGGGCTGGATCTCTTCGGAATAGTCGAGGTCGGCGATGGTGCGCGCTACTTTGATGATACGCGCCCTTGCGCGGGCGGAGAGGTGCATCCTGTCGAAGGCGGAACGCAAGATCTCGTCGCCCTCGCGGGTGAGCTTGCAATACTCGGCGATCTCCTTCTCCCCCATCTCGGCGTTGGTGAGGATGCCGCTTCCCTCGAAGCGGTTGCGCTGGATGCGGCGGGCCGCCTCCACGCGCGCCTTCACGGCCTCGGAACTCTCCTGCTCTTCGTCGGAGGTGAGATCGTCGTATTCGATGTCGTCCACTTCCACTTGAAGATCGATCCTGTCGAGCAGAGGGCCCGAGATCTTCTTGCGGTATCTTCTGATCTCTGCGGGCGTGCAGGAACAGGTCCGCTTGGAAGAGCCGTAGTTGCCGCAGGGACAGGGATTCATGCTCGCACAGAGCATGAAGTTCGCGGGGAAGGTGAAGGTGCCGCCCGCGCGGGAGACGGTGATCTTCCCGTCCTCGAGGGGCTGGCGGAGCGCTTCAAGCGTGGAGCGCTTATATTCGGGCAGTTCGTCCAGAAAGAGGACGCCGCCGTGTGCGAGCGAGATCTCGCCCGGGTGGACAACTTTATTGCCGCCGCCGCACATGGAGACGGTAGTCGCCGTGTGGTGCGGGGTGCGGAAGGGCCGCTCGGTGACAATCCCCTCTTCGCCCAAAACGCCCGCGACGGAGTGGATCTTGGTGATCTCGAGCGCCTCCTCGAAGGTGAGATCGGGCATGACGGTGGGAAGGCAACGGGCGAGCATCGTCTTACCCGTGCCGGGAGGGCCGCTCATGAGCATATTGTGCCCGCCCGCGACGGCGATCTCGAGCGCGCGCCGCGCCATGGGCTGTCCCTTCACGAATTTGAGATCGGCAGAAGTCCTCGTCCCCGCATGGGGAACGAACATGGCCGTCTCAAGAGGTTCGATGAGGGAAGAGCCGAGGAGATGATCGACGACTTCGGAGAGGGTCGCGGCGGGGTAGATCTCCGCGCCGCCCAAAAAGCGGGCCTCCTGCGCGTTGCCCGCGGGGATGATGAAGCGGGAAAATCCGTGCCCCTTCGCAGAGATGAGGATGGGCAGAAGCCCCGCGATGGGACGAAGATCGCCGTTTAAGGCGAGTTCGCCCAAAAAGACGGTATCCTTCACATCGGCGCCGAAGAGCTGTTCGCTCGCTTTGAGGAGACTGATTGCCACGGCAAGGTCGAAGGAGGCGCCCTCCTTCTTGATGTCGGCGGGGGCGAAATTGATGGTGATGCGGTTCATGGGGAAGAGAAGCCCGCTGTTCTTGAGGGCAGAGCGCACGCGCTCCTTGCTTTCCTTCACCGCCGTATCGGGCAGGCCCACCATGTCGTAGGAGGGCACGCCCTTGTTGACGTCCGTCTCCACTTCCACGGGAACGCCTTCGAGCCCGTTCAAAGCGTAGCAGATGATCTTCGCTATCATAATTTTCCTCCTATGTGCTTTTGATCGATCAACCGAAGAGATTCTTGAGGATACTGTTGGGAAGCGGGATGCCGAGATAGAATGCGAGAAGCAACCCGAACACGGCGACGAGCAGGGCTATGCCGACGATCGAGAGGATCTTTACGGCCTTTTGGTTCCCCTCCCGCTTTTCGCCGAACATGCCCGCGGCGGGCAGGAAGGCGAACAGCCATGCGAGCAATATGAAGGGAAGGCCCGTCTTCACGCAGGCGGCGGCGATGAGGGATAGGCAAATCCCGACGAGCGGAATGAGCGTGCGGCGGAGGGCGATGCGCACCGTCTTCCCGTCTGCATTATGTGTGAGAAGCTGGATGAGGCGGACCACAAAATAGACGATGCCCGCGCCCGCGGCGAGGATGGCGATCCAGTTGACGCAGAAGCCGAATACCGAGGAGACCGTCCCCGCAGGTTCGGCGAAGCTCGCCTCGGAGCGGAAGAGGATATGGAAGAAGTTCCATGTCGTATCGCCCGCATAGGCGTTCGCGCCCGTGAATCCGTTCGCAAAGGTGCGCCATGCGAGGGCAAACACGTTGAGCGAAGGAGAGGCAGGGTTATCATAGAGCTTGAGATAGGCGTAGTATGCGGGGATCATGCCGACGAGCGCGAAGAGAAGCGCGCCGACGACGAGCCCCACCGCAAAGATGAGCGGCGCGGCGACGCGTTTGAAACGGTGGCCGGAGATGACCTTGGCGGCCCGTCTTTCGCGCGTCTCCTCGGCGGGGACATCCCCCTCCGCCGCGCTCTCCAAAACGGGCGCAGGCTGGGGAAGGGCGGCGGGTTCGGGCTCTTCGACGATCTTTTGGAGCTGATAATCGCGGGATTTCTTCATGCGGATCATGCCGAAGACGAAGAGCAGGACGACGCCCGCAACGGGGATGATGAACGCGCCGTTCACGCAGATCGCCGCCGCCGCGAAGAGTCCCGCCGCAAGGAGAGGCAGAGCGGAGACGATGGAGGCCTTCTTCATGCCCTTCGCATAGAAGCGGTGCACGAGGTCGAGGGCGCAGGCGAAGAAGAACACGCCGATCATAAGGGGCGTTCCGACGTGAGCGAGCGAGAGCGTGATGCCCGCCGTCGCAAAGAGAAGGGCAAACACAAAGCCCGCCTTTTCGCTCTTGAAGAGCCGCGCCGCAAAGCGGGACAGCACGACGAGCGCACCGAACGCCGCGAGGAGCGGGAAGAAACGGACGCCGAAGGGCGACATGCCGAAGATGGCGGCGCCGAGGGCGATAAAATCGGTACCGAACGCGCCATAGACACGGTCTGCATGGTAGACGTCGACGGGGATCGCCGCTTCGGGATCGGCGTTGGTCGCATAGACATTGCCCTGACGCATCTCGGAGATGGTCATGAGCGTGGCGGTCTCCGTCTTTGTGAAGCGGGTATATGCGGTGGGTTCGAGCGAGGGCACAGAGCGCGGTTGCGCATCTACGAGCGCCGACGCACGCACGCGGGCTTCTTCGCCCGTCTCGCTCTCGCCGTAAGCGGCATACACGACTTCGACGTTGGGAATGACTACCCGCTCTTTTTCCTCGCCCGACTTGCCCGTATCGAGTTCGCCGATGAAGACGACTTCGTTGATGAGGGCGTTCCCCCCGCTCACCGAGAGCCCCCAATAGCGGGAACTCGTGGCCGTGCGCCTCGTCCAATCGGTATCGGAGCTGAAGGGCGCGGTGAAGCGGTAGAACTCATCCTGCACGGTGGGCTTGATATAGTCCTTGGAGGGCTTGCCGTCTACAAGTTCGGGCTCGGCCGTGTAGAGGTTCTCGAGCACCCCGTCGAAAAGATAGGAGGAAGTCCCGTACCAGCTTGCATTGTTCACATTGCTCGAAGAGCTCGTGCTGCGATGCAGGTTGATCTTGAGGGGCGTGCCCGCGTCCGTGTAGACGATCGCAACGTTCACATACACGTCTACGATATAGAGCGTCGCATCGGAATCGGGGTAGCTCGTGGGCAGACGGAAGATGACGGCAGGTTTGTATTTGTCGTTTGAATCGTCCGTCTGGGCGCGCTTCACCTCTTCGAGCTCGAAGGCCGCCCCCGCCGAATAGGTAGAGCCGAGCGTGCCGAGCCCCACCGCGAGAAAGGCGAGCGCCACGAGGAAGAAGGCAAGGAAAAATCCCTTGAATTTCTTGAAGACCGAAATAGCTTTTTTCATGTGTCTCTTTCCCTATTATAAAGTGATATGTTCTATTCTAACCGATTGAGCGGAAATTGTAAACAAAATTTCCCGCGATTTGAAAAATTTTTTTGAAGCCTTGACTTTCTCGCGCTGTGCATGGTAAAATATTCTTGCCACACAACTTAAAATTGCTTGCCATTAAGCACAAGATATATCCGGCATGGATGTATCTCTTTTCCTATTGGTCTTGTGCAAGGCAAGCAATGGGTTGTGTGGCAACAATCGGGGATACTTTATGCAGGCGTCCTCGATTGGACGCCTTTTTCTTTTGGATATTTTTTAGGAGGTAATGTCATGCAACCCTATGTCACAAATGAACAATTTTTGGACGCACACACGCCCGCGCCCGACCCGATCGATGTGCCGCCGCGCCTTCGCATGTTCCGCCTTTCCGCCGTCTTGCCCGCCATTTTTATGACGGTGTTCGGGGCAATGGGCCTCCTTTTGGGGCTCGCCCCCTCGATGCAGGTCAATGACGTGCTCTTCGGGTCGGGCAGTGCAATGCAGAGCACGCTTTACAACTTCGAGACCCAATCCTCGGCGGCGGTCATTGGATCGCTTGTATCATGCACCCTTCTTGCGGGCATGGGTATCCTAATTGCGGTCATCCCTCGCCTGAAATGGAGAAGGATCTTCTCGAAACTTCCTCTCCATGCACTTCTTTCTGCCCTGTCCGCCGGAGCCTGTTTTGCTTCCTTCGTCTCGGCATGCGTGATGATCCAAGAGATCTCAGACACGGATAAAAGTTTCAGCGGCGGCCTCGGGGTGCTCACCGCCGGCGCGGGAATAATCTGCATTGTCGTCTTTGCCCTTCTGTTCCTTCTCGCTGCGCTCGGCGCCTTCCTTTTGCGGCGCTATCTCGCAAAAAAGGAACCTGCCCTACTCGCATGGGAGCAAGCCGAAGCTACCTGTCTCGCGAAAATATACACCCTGCCGCGGTATGCGGATCTCTCTGACGAGCAAAAACTTGCGACGCGTATGAAGCGCATCCTGTGGTTCAACCGAATACAGCCTTGGTTCCTCGCCGCAATAGTGTTGTTGATATTGAGCTTCTTCAGTGGTTTCTTCATATCGCTAATTCTGGCTTTTATTGGTGGGGCTTTAACTGTTCTGCTGTTCCTTATCGCAATCTGCCGTTTGATCTTTGTCAAAAAGCTCAAACAAAGGAATGGGACGGAGATCGCGCTCGCAAAAGCCAAAAAACGCAACTTGATTTATTCTATCCTCTTTGGAATCCTGTCGCTACCCATGATTTATCTTCTGATTGTTTGTTGCAACACCTTTGTAAACCTTGCCATAGGATTACCTGATTCCTATTTTGAATCTTTTAGTATCGACCTTGTTCTTACTGCTTATACTATCATTATTGTCCTTTCGTTTTTCACAGCATTATGTTTTATTCTCTCATTGTGCGCATACATAGATAGCAAGCGGATGGAGCGTTCGCTTTCCATAGGAAAGGCATCTTTCACCGTGGAAGCGCTCAATCGAACGAAAGACGTCAAGAGCACATTCAGGCTAAAATGCGGCTCCATCGCGGGCATGTGTTCCATTTTCTTAATAATTTTTCTTTTGTTCTTTATTCCCTATCAAACTACCATCTTCCGCAAAGATAAGGTGGAAGCCATTGCTACCGGCGACAGCGAGGTTCGGGTCGAACAAGTGCTTGGGAAAGCGGATAAGGTCAACGACTCCACATGGCTCTACTACACGCCAAACTATTTGAAATATGCCCGTAAAATAGAGAGGTTAGAAGAGCAATACGAAGCCGCTCTGACAGGCGGCGACCTCGAGGAGGCCACTCTTGTCGAAGAGAAGATGAACGCATTCAGCCGTGATTTTGAAAAAAATGAAAGCTACTTTTGCATCCGCGTCTCCTTTACGGGCGGGGCAGTCCGCAATGTAGAGGTCTTTCGCTTCTATTTTTCTGCCGGTAAATGGGAGGAAAGTTCTTACTATCAACTGACCTAAACCGATTGAAGAACAGAAAAAGAATTTTCCCTTTTCTTTTACTTGAAACGACCCGCAATAGTTTGAGTGTGCGCCGCGGCATGCCACGGCGCACAATTCAACTCATCGCATAAAAAAAGAAAACCGCCCTTTCGGCAGTTTCCCTTTCTCTTACTTCTTTTCTTTGATCTTTGCGGCTTTGCCCGTGCGTCCGCGAAGATAATAGAGCTTTGCGCGGCGCACCTTGCCCGCTCTCACCACATTCACATAGGCGATCTTGGGAGAATGCAGGGGGAAGCAACGCTCCACGCCGACCCCGAAAGAGAGGCGGCGGACGGTGAACGTCTCGCGGATGCCGCCGTTCTTCTTGGCGATGACGACGCCCTCGAAATTCTGGATCCTCTCTTTCCCGCCTTCGATGATGCGGTAGCCCACCTTCACGGTGTCGCCGACGTTGAAGGAAGGAACATTTTCCTTCATGCCCTCGGCCTCGATCTGTTCGATGAGTCCCATTTTGACTTTACCTCCATGTTTTACGCGGCGTTCGTGCCAATTTTGCAGAGGACCGCCCGAAGTCACTTTTGTATTATAAGGGAATTTTTGAGAAAAATCAACTCATTTCGCCCCGTTTTGGGAAAAATTTTTGGGAAAGAGCGTTTTTGAAAGCCTTCCCCCACTCCATGGGGGAAGGTGTCGAATAAAGTGAGACAGGTGGGGGCACACCCTTGTCGCCCCTGTAAGGGGAGATGTCGAGGCGGAGCCGAGACAGAGGGGTTCAACCCTTTCCCCCGCCAAGGCGGGTACAGTCTCACGCGGGTAGAGCCCCGCGTTCGGTCACCGTTCGCGCCTTCCGATGCGCTCACTCATCGCAAAACGCCGCACACGGCACACTGTGCCGATGTGCAGAATTGCGTTTTGCGACCTTTCAGGGACAGCAAGAGCCAACCCCCACCACCCGCTACGCGGGAGCCTTCTCACGCGGGTAGAGCCCCGCGTTACTTCGCCTGCGGCTCGTGCCGCGCTTTGTGCAATTAGAATGCGCGCGGGGCGGTCACCGTTCGCGCGAACATATGCGCTCACTCATCGCAAAACGCCGCACACGGCACACTGTGCCGATGTGCAGAATTGCGTTTTGCGACCTTTCAGG
>CANQFB010000017.1 GCA_947598205.1 uncultured Clostridia bacterium | reverse complement strand
GGTATCCCAGATGCCGTCCCCCGTGTCGTTCACCCTGCCCGTCTCCATCATGGAGGGTAGCCACACATAGTCATCTTGCCATGTTTTGTACTTTGCGCCCTCCGCGCGGCCGCCGTCTCGGTTGTTATCGAGGTAATTACAATCATTATTATACCACTGGCCGCCCTCTTTCGGGGCACCGTATGCGTCGTTGGGGAAATAATATTTGTTTGAGTTATATGAGTTCGCCGTCGCCTCATCCCATTCGTCCGCCTGGTAGCCCACCTCCGAGGGTTTGGCAAGATATTTTGTCACACTGTTCGCAACAGTACTCATCGTGAAACGGGCATATTGATTGGCGTCGTCTTGTTCGTGTTTTTCCTCCAATGCCGAGCCGCCGTATTGAGAATATTGCCCGCCCGCATTCAAGGTATCCACACGGATCTTGCTTGTGGAATACATATTGGAAGGGTAGGTCAATGTGGCGGTAGTGGAAACCCAACCGCCGGAATACGTCGCCTTGTCCGTCGATTTGAGATCGTCCGCCGAACGCCACAAGTCGAGGATGATGTCGCCCGCCTTGGTGTTTTCGCCGTCGTGTTGCGCCGTCGTGAGATACACAGCATCCCACTTCATCCCGCCGAAAGAGACGGAAACATTTTTCCCGCTGTTTTGCGCGCGGAAGTTTTGGGAAGTGAGCGAACCGCCCGTCATCGCGCTTTCCAAGCCCTCGATCGTCGTGACATCGCTCCCCGCAAGTGCCTGATAAAGCCTCCCTAGTTCGCCCGCCTTAAAGCGGGAGGTGCTGTCGTTGTAAATTTCGCCGATATTCACCCACTGGTCATCGCCGCCCCGCTCCGCTCTCGCCCGCTTTGCTCCGCCCGCCAAAGAGACGGCAACAAAAAAGACCGCGATGCAGAGCGCCGATGCGGCCGCGACGAAAAGATTTCTTCTTAAACTCTTCATGGTTTCTTCCTCCGTATTCGGGCAATTTTCAAGCGGGAACGGCCTTAAGCCCTGCAAAAGGTCGTGTCCTTTGGAAAATTGCGGGATCTCTTATTGGATATTAAATATATTTTAACATGTTGAAAAAATATTTACAAGAGTTTGAAGAGAATTTTCTTCGCACGCTTGCCATTTTCGGAAAAGATGTGTATAATGATTAGCGAAAAATTGAGAGGCATTTCAACATGAAAATCCCTTATGCGATCGTCATCATGGATGGCTACGGGCTCAGCCCCGCACACGAAGGAAACGCGATCTTTATGGACGGCAGTAAAAATGTAGCCGCCCTGCGCAAAAATTACCCCTCCGCCACGCTCGGCGCAAGCGGGCTCTCCGTCGGCCTCCCCGCGGGGCAGATGGGCAACTCCGAGGTGGGCCACCTCAATATCGGCGCGGGCAGGATCGTCTATCAAGACCTCACCAAGATCTCCAAGGCCATCGAGGACGGAGATTTCTTCTCGAACCCCGCCCTCGTCCGCGCTATGGACGCCGCACGCGACGGGGGCAAGAAATTGCACCTGTGGGGGCTTCTCTCCGATGGCGGCGTGCACTCCCACATCACCCACCTCTATGCCCTTTTGGAGATGGCAAAAAAGCGGGGCGTCCCCCAAACCTATGTGCATGCCTTTATGGACGGGCGCGACGTTTCCCCCACTTCGGGCGTCGGCTATGTGAAGGAGCTCCTATCCTTCATGCAAAATTCGGGCTACGGCAAGCTCGCATCTCTTTCGGGAAGGTACTACTCGATGGACCGCGACAATAATTGGGACCGCCTCGAAAAGAGCTACGATATGCTCACGCTCGGGACGGGGCTTCACGACGAAGACCCCACCCATTCCCTTGAAGAGAGCTATCGGAGCGGCATTACCGACGAATTTGTTCTTCCCACGAATATCTGCGAAAACGGCCGCCCCGTCGCGCTCGTCGAGGAGGGAGATAGCATCATCTTCTTCAACTTCCGCCCCGATAGGGCCCGCCAGATCACCCGCGCCTTCACCGAGGAAAATTTCGTCGTGCCCAAGGGCACGGCCTTCGCGCGCAAGACGGGATTTCTGCACCCTGTCTACGTCTGCTTTACGGTGTACGACGCCGCCTTCAAAAACGTCTCCATCGCCTTCCCCAAACAGAGCATGGAGAACACCCTCGGCGAATACCTTGCCAAGCTCGGCAAAAAACAGCTCCGTATCGCCGAGACGGAGAAATACGCGCATGTCACCTTCTTCTTCAACGGCGGCGTAGAGGCCCCCAACGAGAACGAAGTGCGCGTGCTCATCAATTCCCCCAAGGTGGCGACGTACGATCTTCAGCCCGAAATGAGCGCCCCCGAGGTGACCGAACGCGTCCTTCAGGAGCTCTCCACGGGCGAATACGACGTGATGATTTTGAACTTTGCCAACTGCGATATGGTGGGGCATACGGGCGTCATTCCCGCGGCCGTCAAGGCGGTGCACACCGTCGACCAATGTGTGCAGAAGGTGGTGGATAAGATCCTCTCCATGGGCGGCTCGCTCCTGCTCACCGCCGACCACGGCAACGCCGATAAGATGATCGCGGAAGACGGGTCTCCCTTCACCGCACATACGACGAACCCCGTGCCCGTCGTGCTCATTTCAGAGAAATTGAAGGGCGTGCGCCTTCGCGAAGACGGCATCCTCGCCGACCTCGCCCCCACCCTTCTCGACGTGATGGGCCTCCCCATTCCCCCCGAAATGACGGGCAGGAGCTTGATCGTAAGATAAATTACGGGCATACCATGTCCGAGAAAGATATGTATGAAAAAATGTCCTCGGGGATGAGAGCGACCTTATAGATACCGCCGCGCTTCTTGAAAAGCTCGACGGGGAAATCAAAGTTGAAGATTGCATCGCGAAAGATACAAACAATCTCGGCACGCTCGTCTATCAAAATATAAAAAATTAAGAATTACAAAACATATGCGGCGGGGCGCAAAAATGCGCCCCGCCACTTTTTTATATTGGCATTAGATCTCATGAGAAAAGATCCATGCAAGCAAGTCCTCGTACTTCATTTCCCCCTTTGCAAGGGATAGCCCCACTTCGATCAGCTCTTCATCGGTAACCTCCAACGAGATCCCGTTGACCTCGAGAAAAGTCAATAACACATAGATCCCGATGCGCTTGTTCCCGTCTACAAAAGCATGGTTGGAAATGAGCCCCGTGCACAGGCGCGCGGCTTTTTCTTCTTTTTTCGGAAACAACTCCTTGCCGTCGAATGTGGCATAACAAGCCTCGAGAGCAGACTCCAACAATCCAACGTCGCGGATGCCTTCCTCCCCGCCCGTCTGTTCAATGAGCAGGCGATGAAGAAGCATCACTTTTTCTTTGCTGAATTTTATCATTTTGCAAGCTCCTCGAAGGCCTTGCGGTGTTTCTCCAAAATACGCCCGGCGACTACATCGATCTTCTCGTCGTCCGAAAGGTCAAGGGCGGGATTTTCCTGAAGGTTCACGAGCAAATAACGCGGCTTATTGTTCTTAAAGATCACGACACTGCCCTCCCTGTCGGCGATCCGCGCCGCACGCGAAAAGTTCTGGTTTGCCTCGGAAATGGAAAGTACTTGGTTGGTATTGATCAACATTTTATCACCTCATCTCTATTATAACCAAATTATAGCTAAAAATCAACCTATTTTGGTAATTTAATTTCTTTTTTTGATAAAATATGCGGCGGGGTGCAAAAATGCGCCCCGCCGCTTTTTTATAGTACGCATCATCCCGCCCGTGGAAAACCGCGCCATCATGAGCCGATGAGGCTTTTTGAACTCCGTATCAGGGGATTCTCTCGGCTCCAAAAGAGCCTCGGAATGACACGAAAAACGGGCGCAAAACTGCGCCCCGCCGCTTTCGGTTTTCAAATTTTTACATATCTTTCATGCCGCGCTTTCCCTTATAGAGGCGTTTGACCGACGTGCGGTGTTCTTCCCCCGAGAAGAGGCGCAAAATATTTTTCCGATGGGCGAACCAAGGAAGAAAGTTCAACGCGACGAGGAGCATGAAGACGGCGATCGTCCAGCCGCTTAAAAGTTCCCCCTCATAGCGGAGGACGAAGATGATCGCCTGCCAGCCGGAGAGGCCCGTCACGCCGAGCAGAGATCCCATCGAGCCCCATTCGGTGAGGCCGATATAGATCACGACGCCGATGAGCGCGCCCACCGTGCCGAAGGCGAACCATGCGTTCTCGCACGGGATACAGAAGGTGAAGAGGCCGAGGGTAGAGGCGATGCCCTTCCCTCCCTTGAATTTCATCGTCACGGGATAGATATGGCCGAGGATGACGAACAGACCGCAGAAGTAGCGCGTGAAGTCCGAGACCGCGACATGGGTACCCTCGAAGACGTATCCGCGAAAGATGAAGTAAGAAATCAGGGCGGGCAAGCCCCCCTTGCACGCGTCGAGCAAAAAGTTCGCGAGGCCCACTTTGAGGCCGAACTCGCGGCTGATGTTCATGGTGCCGGGATTGCCGCTTCCGATCCTTCTCACGTCTTTATGGCGCGCCTTCGCGAGGACGACGGCGAAGTTGAAACACCCGATGAAGTAGCAGAGGATGGCCATAAGGAGCATCCAATACCACAGGTTGCCGATCGAGAGTTCCTTCATTCCCCCTCCTTCTTGCTCTGCGCCTTGATCCTTATCGGCGTGCCCGAAAAATCATATGCCTCGCGGATGACGTTTTCGAGATAACGCTCATAGGAAAAGTGCATGAGCGTATCGTCGTTGACGTTGAGCACGATGCGGGGCGGATAGACTGCGACTTGCGCGGCATAGTAGAGTTTAAGGCGCTTGCCGAGGTAGCTCGGCGGCTCGCTGATGCGCATTGCGTCGATGAGAAGGTCGTTGAGCGCGCCCGTCGAGATGCGGAAGCCCGCATGCGCATACACCTCTTCGGCGAGGGGGAGCAGTTTCTCGATGCGCTGGCCCGTCTTCGCCGAGATATAGACGGACTTAAAATAACTCATGAATTTGAGGTCTTCGGCGAGCTTCTTCTCGAACTTCTGAATGGTATGGGTGTCCTTTTCGATGACGTCCCATTTGTTCATGACGATCAGGGAGGGCTTGCCCTGTTCGTGGACATAACCCACGATCTTCACGTCCTGCTCGGTGAGCCCTTCCGCCGCATCGACGACGAGAAGGCACACATCCGCCCGCCGCACGGCGTCGAAGGCGCGCAGAACAGAATAGTATTCCACGTCGTCTTCCACCGAGCGCTTTCTGCGGATGCCCGCCGTGTCGATGATGGTGTAGCGCTTCCCGTCCCGCTCGAATTTGGTATCGATGGCGTCGCGCGTGGTGCCTGCGACGGGGGTGACGATGGTGCGCTCCTGCCCCAAAATCTTGTTGACGAGGGAAGATTTGCCCGCATTGGGCTTTCCGACGACGGCGATCTTCAAAGAATCGTCCTCTTCGCCCTCCCCCCTCGGGAAGAACTCCACCGCTTTATCAAGCACATCCCCCATACCCGTGCCGTGTTCCGCAGATACGGGATAGGGTTCGCCGAGGCCGAGAGAGTAGAATTCAAAGATCTTATCGGGAGAATAGTCGTCCACCTTGTTGACGACGAGGATGACGGGCTTTTTGGAACGGCGGAGGAGCTCCGCGACGTCGTAATCGGAGGAAGTGAGCCCCTCCCGCGCGTCGGCGATCAACAAAATGACGTCGGCCGTGTCGATGGCGAGCGAGGCCTGTAGGGCGATCTGCTTCCACATCGCATCCTCGCTCTTGAGTTCGATGCCCCCCGTATCGATGAGGCAGAAGGGCCTTCCGCGCCATTCGGCGTCTACGGTGATGCGGTCGCGCGTGACGCCCGGCCTGTTTTCGGTGATGGAAATTTTTCTGCCGGCGACGCGGTTGAAGAAGGTGCTCTTCCCCACATTGGGCCTGCCGACGATGGCGATGGAAGGGATCATAGCGTTGTTATCCAAAAATTTTCGGCTCGGAGGCGTCCTGCATCAAAGGGCATAGCCGAGGACGATGCCGACGATAAATGCGATGAGGCAGACGAAGTAGACGACCTTCCCGAAGATGCCTCCCTTCCTCGCGAAGTACCATGCGGGAAGGGCGATGGCGAGGATCAGAAGGACCTCGGCGACGGTGGACGCAATGTTTGCGATCGTCTCCCCCGTAGCCCCCGCGAACTTACGCAGAATGGGCCCTACGATAAAGAGCACGGCGGAGAGGAGCAGGGCAAAAAAGGCGATGAAATCGGTAAATCTTACCCTCTTTTTGGGTTTTTCCTGTGGAGCATTTTGAACTTTTTTCGACATAGTTTCACCTTCAAAAATTATTTTTCCTGTCTCAAAATTTGCAAAACATGCGCGAAGACCTCGGGCATGGGTGCCTCAAACATCATCCTCTCCCCCGTTACGGGATGGGTGAGCGTGAGGCGGAAGGCGTGCAGGAGCTGCCCCTCGAGCGCAAAGCGCTGCCTCTGATAGCCATAGACCTTATCCCCGACGACGGGGTGGCCGATGTATTTCGCATGGACGCGGATCTGGTGCGTGCGCCCCGTCTTCAAAGAAAAGCGGGCGAGCGTATTCTGCTTGAAGCGTTCTTCCACAAAGAAATCGGTCTCGGCGCGCCTTCCTTCCCCCGCGGGAAGCACCGCTTGGCGCAACCTGTCTTTGGGGTCCCGCCCCATCTGCGTGACGATCGTCCCGCGATCTTCCTTCAAAACGCCCTCGAGGAGGGCGAGATATTCGCGCTTTGCCGTCTTCTCGGCGATCTGTTTGGAGAGGGAGAGGTGGGCCGCGTCGTTCTTGGCGACGACGAGAAGCCCCGAGGTCTCCTTGTCGATACGGTGGACGATGCCCGGACGGAGCTCCCCGTTGATGCCGCTGAGAGAATTCAGGCGGTACAGGAGGGCGTTGACGAGCGTTCCCTCGTAGTTGCCCGCGCCCGCGTGCACCGTCATCCCCTGCGGCTTGTTGACGACGGCGATGTCTCCGTCCTCATACACGATGTCGATGGGAATATCCTCCGCCTTGGCCGCGATGGGCACGGGATCGGGAATGCAGATCTTCGCCCGATCGCCCGCTTTGAGCGCCGTTCCCGCCTTCGCAGAGACGCCGTTCACCCATACCATGTCTGCGTCGGCGAGCTTTTTTACCGCCGAACGGGTGAGATTTGTCCGCTCGCTCAAAAAGAGATCCGCGCGGCAGGGCTCTTCGGCGACAAACTCAAGCGTCTGCATGTTTTCTCGCTTCCTTCTCTGCTTCCAGCCGCTTCTGCTCCTCCCGCCATTTCTTTCTTATGGGGAAGGCCGCCGAGGGGCCGATGAAGAGGAGGATAAAGACGAGCGCGACCGCGCCGAGGGTGATGCAGAAATCCGCAAAGTTGCACACGTTGAAAAAGCGCAGATAGACGAAATCGCGCACGGCGGGCTTGCCGAAGGCGTCGAAGACAAAGAGCCTATCCAAAAAGTTCCCCACCGCCCCCGAAGTGATGACGAAGAGGGCGATGCGCGCAGGCATGTTCTTCTTGAAGACGGCGAGCGCGATCGCGACAAAGCCCGCCGAGAGAATGGGCGTGAGGACCATGATGGCCGTCATAAAGGCATGATTTCCGTTCCCGATGCCGAACGCGATGGAATCGTTGAGTTTATAGGTGAATTCCACCCATCCCTTGATGAGGGGGACGCGCATCTCCTCCGTAAGCTCGATCTGGGCGATCAGCTTGGTGATTTGGTCGATAAGAAGAAGCACAAACGCGACCAGAATACAGATGAGAATGCGCTTTGCGCGCTTGAGTTTTTCGTATTTCATCCTTCATCCTCCATGAGTCCGAGATCGCGGCAGAGTTTTCCGAGGTCGAGGGGCTGTTTGGGCGAGATCACGTCGTCCATGTTGAAGTCCGTCTCCGCGGGCTCTCCCCCGCCTTCCTCCCCGAGGAGCGCGGCCGTGTAGCGCGCGAATTCTTCGGCCTCCCTGTCGGGATATTTTTCCCGCAATTTTTGGGAGAGTTCCCTGCATTTGCGGGCGAGCAGAATGCGCTCCCGCTCCTCGTTCTCCCGCTCGGCCCTCTGTTCTTCGGAGAGCTTTTCGCCCGCCTTTACCGCAAAGATCAGGGCGTCGGCGACGCTCTTTCTCTCCTCTTCGAGCTTGAGGACGCGTGCCGCGAGTGTGCGGTTCTCCTCCTTGAGAGAGGCCATCTCGCGGTCCTTTTCCTCGAGCGCGGCAGTATATTCGGCCTTGAGGCGCGCCGTAAGATTTTTCACGCGCCGCTTTGAATACAGCATTATTTCCCCTCTTCGCGGCATACCATGTCCGCCTTCAGCTTGCAAAGCGCGGGCGAAAGGTCCACCTTATAGATATGCGGAAGGTCGCGCCGCATATACTCCTCCCAGAAGCGCGCCTTCTCCGCTTTGAACCGCTCGCTGTACGCCGAGAGCGGGCAGGCCTCCCTCGTGCGCTCCCCTCCCAAAACGAGGGGCGTGCGCAAATTCCTCGCCGTAAAATTTTCCACCGTCATGCGCTTCCATCTCTCGACGGGATGGAAGAGCTCCAAGGGAGCGTTCTCGTCGATCTCCTCCCCCGCCCGCACGATATAATCGGCGACCGCCTTGCCCGTCGCCTTATCGTAGATGCGGTAGACCTCTTTCATGCCGGGGTTGGTGATCTTCTCCGTGGTATCCGAGAGCTTGATTTTGGGGATCTCCTTCCCGTCCTCAAAGACGGCCGCGAGCTTATAGACCCCGCCGAGCGCGGGAAGATCGGCGCTCGTGATGAGCTTGGTCCCCACGCCCCAGCTGTCGATCTTCGCCCCCTGCGCCTTGAGGGAGGCGATGGAATATTCGTCGAGATCGCCCGAGGCGCAGATGATCGCATCGGGGAAGCCCGCATCGTCGAGCATCTTTCTCGCCCGCTTGGAGAGATAGGCGAGGTCGCCCGAATCGAGGCGGATCCCCTTCCCCTCGTGCCCAGCTTCGCGCAGTTCCCGAAAGACCTGTATCGCGTTGGGGACGCCGCTTTTTAAGGTATCGTAGGTATCGACGAGGAGGAGGCAGTTATCGGGAAAACTTCTCGCATAGGCGCGGAAGGCCTCGAGTTCGCTCCCGAAATCCATCACCCAGCTATGCGCCATCGTCCCCGAGACGGGTACATGGAAGAGTTTCCCCGCATACACGTTTGAAGTACCCACGCACCCGCCGATCATGGCGGCGCGCGCCCCGTAGATGCCCGCATCCGCCCCCTGCGCACGGCGGAGGCCGAACTCCATCACGCCCCCGCCCGCCGCATCGACGATCTTCGCCGCCTTGGTGGCGATGAGGGTCTGGTGGTTGACGAAGGTCAGAATGGCCGTCTCCACGAGCTGGGCCTGTATCATGGGCGCCTTCACGGTGAGAATGGGCTCGTAAGGGAAGACGATCTCCCCCTCTTCGACGGAAAAGACGTCCCCCGTAAAACGGAGCTTCGCAAGATAGGCGAGATATTCCTCCGAAAAACAGCCGAGGGAGCGAAGATATGCGATGTCGTCCTCCGAAAAATGCAACTGCCCGAGGTAGTCCGCGACCTGTTCCATCCCCGCGGCGACGGAGTAGGTGATGAGTTTGTTGGGGCGGAAAAAGACGTCGAAGGCAGCCGTCTTCTCGTGCCTGCCCTCGTTGAAATAGCCCTGTCCCATGGTGATCTCATAGAGATCGGTAAGAAGGGTCAGATTTCTCATTTTTCATCCTCGTTCTTATGGTTTTTTACGTCGAGGGAGGCGGGACGGGGGCGTTCCATCTCCCCGCCGCCCGCATCATCTACAGGGCTCTCTTGCGCCTCTCCTTCAGACATGCCCCCCTTCTTTTTCTTCTTTGGCTTCTTGGGGCGGGGCGGATAGTTTGCTCCGAACATGTTGATCTTGGAATAGTAAGGTTCGGCCTTCTTGCTGTAGGAGAGATACTTCGTAATCCCGCAGGGCTCGCCCTTTCGGCTCCCGATAAATGCCCCCTCCCGCTTATAGTTGATGAGAAGGAGCACGAGGATGGCGATGATCGCCGCGCCTGCCATGATGATGGCGAAGAGCTCCGACCACATGATCCCAAACTTCCGCAGAATAAATTCTTCGTCGCGGAAGGGCTCCATAAGGGCGCGCACCGTGCCGTACCAAGCGAAGTAGAGGCAGGTGGAAATGCCGTTGGGCTTACTCTTTCTGAACCATGTGAAGGTGAAGAGGATCGCCCAGCCGATGAGGTTGACGACCATCTCATAGAAGAAGAAGGCCTGATGCCATTCGCCGCGGTCTTCGATGAACACCGCGAGCGGGAACCATTGCTTCGAGGGATCGGTGATGAGGCCGCCGTAGACCTCTTGGTTGAAGTAGTTCCCCCAACGGCCGAGGGCCTGCGCGAACAGGATGTTGACGACCACGCAATCGGCCGCGCGCAGGAAGTTTACCTTACAGCACATGCAGACGATAAATCCCGCGAGCACGCCGCCGATGACCCCGCCCGTGATGGAGAGCCCCGCCCAAGGGAATTGGAAGAAGGCCTTGATGCCGAGATTGGGATCGGTGAGGCAGGAAAAGAGCCGCGCGCCGATGATGGCGGAAGGGATACATACCACGAAGAGGAGGTAGATAAAGCCGCTGTCCATGTTGCGCCGCTTCATGAGAAGCCCCGAGAAGACGGCCGCAAGGATCATCCCCGTCACGATGAAGATCGCATAGAATTGGATGGGAAGCGAAAAGAAGTAGATCCCCTTTCCGTCGGGATTGAGGCCGAACAGAGGATTTTTATCGAGTAACAGCGATTGCATACTTTGCTCCTGATAAAGAAACTGTTATTATTATACCCCGCGTGCGCACAAAAGTCAACTTCCCTCATGGCGAATGCGGAAATTTTTTCCCGCACGCAAGAATTTGTCTGTTTGCCCCCTTCCTTACGAGAGGCCGAGCCTGAGCGGCTTTACCGCATTGAGGAGGGGAACGGCGGCAAAGAGCAGGGCATAGTTCACGAGACTGTTCCAGATCTGCCCGAGCATGAAGAAACGGATAAAAAGATAGGTCCCGAAGTTGAGTTCCCCCCCGAAGCGGGAGGCCGCGGCCTCGAGGACGTCCTTCGGCATGTAGATCTCAAGGCCGATATAGTACATGCCGAGGCTGTTCACCCCCGCCGAGCAGAGAAGGAGGGTGAGGACGCAGATCGCG
The DNA here is from genome assembly GCA_947598205.1 of uncultured Clostridia bacterium. GTDB lineage: Bacteria > Bacillota > Clostridia > Christensenellales > Borkfalkiaceae > Gallimonas. The sequence goes on along the minus strand of CANQFB010000017.1, from coordinate 17,984 downwards.
GCAAGTTTCACATACAGAGCTCCGCGGAAGCGGAAGGGAAGCTTCATCACGAGCCCCGCAACGGCCGCCATGAGGGCGCAGGAGAGCGCCACCCACCAATAGTAAGGATACCCCGCGCTGTTCACGAGATACCCCACGCCGTCCCCCAAAAAGACGGCCGCAAACCCGAAGAGCGGCCCCAATAAAATGCCCGCGAGCACGGAGGCAAACAGGGTGAGGGAGAACTGCGTCGTGGCGAATTTGATCTCGAACATGTTGACGGCGATGCAAAGCGCGGCCACCACCCCCACGAAGGCGATGCGCGCCGCGTGCGACTTCCCGATGAGCACATTGGAAAGAAAAATGCGCTCCCAAAGCCTTCCGCGCCCCTTTTTAGAAGGCTCTTCTTCGGGCATGGTATCCCCGTTTTCGCTCTTGCTCATATTTTGGATGGCAGAAGATCTCTTCTTGCAGAGGGCAAAGACGAGGGCGTATAGGATCAGGAGAAGGGCGAAGGCGGCGCAGAGAAGGATCACCGCAACAGCAATTTCCGACATAAAAAAACCTCCCGTGAGGAGGTCCGTAATTTCGCCGCCATTCCAAACGATCAGGGCAATCGCCCCACCTCCTCCATGCAGAGCTTTTCGCAGGAAGGGCGGAAAAGGCGAGCGACGAAAGCGGACGCGCCGCGGCACCGCAGGGGCCTTCCCCTTTCGTTTGCGAACAACGTCCCGTTTCGCAACACTTAACGCGCCTTGGCTACTCTTCGATACCCATCATAGCACAACCGCCCCCGCCGCGCAACAAAATTTACATAATTTCGGCAAATTTCACAAAAGATGTGGATATATGGTACTCGTCATCATCCGCACCGCGATCATCTTCATCGTGCTCCTTATCATCATGCGGCTCATGGGCAAGAGGCAGATCGGCGAGATGCAGCCCTTCGAGCTCGTCATCACCCTCCTCATCGCCGAGCTCGCCTGTATCCCCATGTCCGATGCCTCCATCCCCCTCCTCTACGGGCTCGTCTCCGTCGTAGCCATCTACGTCCTGCACGAGGTCGTCACCCTTCTCGACCTCAAGGTGAAGCCCCTGAAATCGCTCATCAGCGGGAAGCCCTCCCTCGTCATCAACAAAGACGGCATCGACGATTATCAGCTCAAGAAAAACAATCTCGACGTTTCCGACCTCATCGAAAGCCTGCGCAACGCGGGATATTTCTCTCTCGACAGCATCGACTATGCCCTCTACGAATCCAACGGGCAGTTCTCCGCCCTACCCAAACAGAATTATGAGGAACAGGAGACTTCGCTCCCCCTCGTCATCATCGACAACGGGAAATACGATAAGAAGAATCTCGCCCTCGTCGGCCTCGGCGAAGATTTCTTCGGCAAAGTCCTCAAGGGGGAGGGCGTAAAGAAGGTCAAGAACGTGCTGGTGCTCACCGCCGACGGCACGGGGAAGATCTACCTGCAGGAGAAGGGGAAGAAGTTCAAAACGCTCCGCGTCCAATATCCCGACGGGAAGACGTGGTGAACCTTCCCCCTACATATGGTAAAATCCCTCACCGCGATCGCCGTCGCCCTCGCCCTCCTCGTCGGGCTCGGCGTCGGAGAATGGTTTTCGGTCAACAAGGAATTTGAGGCGTTCGGAAGGGAGCTCTCCACCCTCTACGATAAGACGGAGCGCGAGGAGGCCAACGGCGAAGACGCCAAGGCCGTGCAGACCTCTTGGGAGAAGAAGAAGGAGACATTGCACGTCTGGATCCCCCACAGCGACATTACGCGCATCGACGACTATATGTCGGAGACCGTCCGTCTCGTCGCCGAGGGGGAATACGCGCTCGCCCTCCCGAAGATCGAGATCCTCATCCACCTCGCAAAGTGTCTCCCTGCGACCTACAGCCCAGCCATCGAGAACATCTTCTGACGCGCTTGATTTTTTCCCTGCGCCGCGTAAGGGGTGAGGTTTTTCTTGCTCCATATTATTTCGATAAATATCGAAATAAGCGATTTTTGCCGAAAATTTACAAAAAATAAAGGAAAAACCGCGGAACAATGTTCCGCGGCCCTCCTGATTTCACATTCTCTCTCTTACAAAACGTCGGGCAATTTGATGCTCGAAACGCTCTTGTAACCGATCGTGCAATTCGTCTCGCTCTTGCCGTTCGCATTCTCTACGTTCCCATAGAGGGCGACGAGACGAACCTCTCCGTCCACTTCCCCGAATTTGAGGATGTAAGGGGTAAGGGAACTTTCGCTCTTATAGCCCTTATCTTCGGCGCTGTATGTGAAGCTATCGTAGTTCAGGCTATAGAAGGGAAGGATGCTATCAATGATACTGCGATCGCTCTGCGTCTTCGTCCACGTATTGCCTTCCTTCGTGAAGTAATATCTTGTGGCGTCGACTGTTCCCGTGTACCATTCCTGCGATTGGCTTGCATGGCCCGATGAGGCAGTCATCTTGAGATAGGCGTTTCCGTCTCTCTTGCGCGCTTGATAGCTGATAGTCGTTTTCGCTGTCTGACCGTATGCCGTCACCGTTTGCGTCATCTTATAGCTGATGGAGAGGAGCGAATCGTCGTCTTCGAGATAGTCGATGGCGGCATCCCACTGCGCCGCCGTCACCTCGATGGAAGCGACGCCCTTCGCGCTACCGCCACCGCCTCCGCAGGCGGCAAAGGAAGCACACATCGCGGCTGTGCAGACGGCCAGCGTAAGACCAAGTACCAATTTTTTCATACTATTCTCCTTCTTTCTTTTCTCTGCGGCTATTATAAAATACGTTCCGCTAAAAAAGCGCTAAAACTTTTTGCCAACTAAAATTTTTTTCTTTTTTTCCGCTCCGCATTGACAAGCCAGCTTTTCCCTCTTTATAATAATGTATATGAAAACGGCACGTTTTGTCCGCCTCGCAACCGCCCTTATCGACGCCTTCCTCCTCCTTGCGGGAAGCGTCCTTGCCATCGTGCTCTCGGCAGCGGGGGTGCAGACGGACCAGCGCTATCTTTGGTCGACCGAAGTTCTCGCCATCATCGGGGTCTGCTTCTTTTTGCTCTTCGTCCTCATCGAGACGATCTCGGCGTTCACCATCTCCGATTCGACGTGGCATACCGTCCTCATCGCAATATCTCTCCTCGGTTTTCACCTCACGGGAGGGGATTTCATCCGCATCATGTTCGGCGCGCAGGCGGGGATCTTTGCGACGGTCGGCCGCATCCTGAACTTCGCCTTCTTTGAATGCGTCTTCCTCGGCGTCGTTCTCTTCTGGGATTATACCTTCAAGCTCGGCCTCTCCCGCCGCTATTTTGTGTTTTTGGGCGTGCTCTTTGCCCTCTGGCTCGGCCTGTATGCCGCCCTCATCTTCTACGACGCCGAGATCGCGGGATTTCTCTTTGCCGCCCTCACCTGTGCCGCCGCCCTCGTCTACGTCTACCGCCGCACGGCGCTCTCCACGCGAACGGATAAGACCTTCATCGCCTCGGAGGCGCTCTTCTTCTCGCTCGCGGGGTCTATGCTCTCTTCGCAGATCTGCTTTTTGCAAAACAGCGCATCCGACGGCGTGACCGCCTTCCACGCCATTCCCGTCATTCTCATCTTTCTCTCCATCTATGCCGCCTTCGCCATGCGCACGGACCGCGCCGCCCTCAAGGCGAGCGAATACAAACTGCAATACGAGCGCATCAAGGCCCGCGCCCTCAAGGAGCAGATCAAGCCCCATTTCGTGTTCAACGTGCTCGCCGCCATCCAATCGCTCTACAGGAGCAATGTAGACGAGGGCGACCGCGCAGTTACCCTCCTCGCCCGCCATCTCCGCACCAATATCGAGGCGACGGACGTGGACTTTATTCCCTTCGAGAAGGAACTCGATAATGTGCAGGTGCTCGTCGATCTCGAGAACATGCGCCTCGGCAAGGCCTTCAATATCATCTACGATATCGACTGCACCGATTTCGCCGTTCCCATCCTCTCCCTGCAACCCTACCTCGAGAACGCCATCAAGTATTCGCGGGTCAACGAGAAAGAGGACGGCTTCATCCTCATCTCCACCCGCCGCGAGAAAGACGGCATCCTCCTCGTCGTGGCGGATAACGGCGTGGGGTTCGATCCCGCCGCCGTGAGCGCCTCCTCCTGCGGGATCAGGAATTCCTCCGAACGCCTCTCCATGCTCATGGGCGTGACGCCCGAGATCGAGAGCGCGCCCGGCAAGGGGACGACCGTGCGCATCTTCATCAAAAACAGCACCCCCCCCCCGTCGTTTCTCAAACTATTGAATAAGGAACAGAGCCATGAAGATCATCATCGTTGACGACGAGATCACCGCCCATCATACCTTCCTCGGCGACGTCATCGGAAAGACGGACGCCGAATACCGCTTCTTCAAGGACGACGAACAGGAGATCCTCGACTATATCCAGAAGAACAAGATCTCGGCCGCCTTCCTCGACATCAGCATGCCCCATTGCAACGGGTTCGATCTGGCGAAGAAGATCGTCGCCATCAGCGAGGACATTCGCCTCGTATTCGTGACGGGGCAGGCAGTGACTCTCTCCGAACTCGACCCCAAGGTGCGTGCGCAGACGGTGGGCTTCCTCTATAAGCCCTACGACGCCGACGAACTGCACGCCATTCTCTCCGTCATCGAACGCGGGGTGCAGAAACTCACGGTGCGCATGTTCGGCTCATTCGATTGCTTCGTCGGCGAGACGCCCGTGCGCTTTTCCTCCAATAAATCGAAGGAACTCTTCGCCCTCCTGCTCGCCTATAACGGAAAATCGCTCTCCATGACGGACGCCATCTCCCAGCTCTGGCCCGACCTCGAGACGGATAAGAGCAAGATCCTATACCGCGACGCCGTGTGGCGGCTCCGCAAGGCCCTCCGCGAGGTCGGGATCGACTGCGTGGAGTTCGCACGCGCCTGCCTCTTCCTCAAAAAGGAAGACGTGCAGTGCGACTATTGGGACTTTTTGAAGGGCCTTCCCGCCGATTACAACGGGGAATTCTGCAAGTCGTACGATTGGAGCATCGAATATCTCCCCGCCCTCGACCGCCTTGCGGATAAATAGTTCTATACGAAAAACGGCCATGCCATGTCTGCGGTATGCCGTTTGTTTTTGAAAAATGTGCACTGCTTTCCGAAAAGAGGGCCGCCCCGAAGCGCATCTTCGGGGCGGCCTTCTTTGCGGGATGGGCCTTCAGCCCTCCTTCTTCTTTTCCGCCATGTTCTCGCGCGCTGTCGCGAGCATGAGTTTGATCCTGTTCTCCTGGTTGACGCGGGATGCCGAGGGGTCGAAATCGACGGCGACGATGTTGGCGTTCGGGCAGAGCTGTTTCACCCGCCTTGCCGCCCCTTTGCCGGCGATGTGGTTGGGAAGACACCCGAAGGGCTGTGCGCAGACGATATTTTCCGTCCCCGACTGTGCGAGCGCGGCCATCTCGGCGGGTATGAGCCACCCTTCGCCCATCTTCACCCCTTGGCTGATCACCTCGTCGGCGAGCCTTCTCAACTCCTCGAAATCGTGCATGGGCTCGAAGCCGTGCGCCTCCATACAGGCGGAGAGCTTCTTCTGCTTTTTGTAGAGCCAATGATAGGCGAAGCGGAAGATGGGGGTCGAGATCCCCCTGCGGCCGTAGAGCTTGGCGTCGTTGAGGTTGTTGACGATGCAATACAGAATGAAGTCCATCAGGGCGGGCACGACGGGTTCGCACCCCTCGGAGAGCAGGAAATCCTCGAGATGGGAGTTCCCGAGCGGGGAATATTTCACATAGATCTCGCCGACGATGCCCACCTTCACCTTCTTCTCTCCCGTCACGGGGACGGCCGCAAAGGCCTCGAGAATACGTGAGGCGATCTTCGTGAGCCGCTTATATCCCCTGCCGTCGAAGACGTGTTTGATCTCCTCGGTGAGCGCGCTCCTCACCTTTGCGCAATCCCCCTCCCGCACTTCGTAGGGCTTTGTGCGGTTGAAACAGGTCATGATGAGATCGCCGTAGAAGATGGCATAGCCGAACTTCGCGATGAGCTTTATCCCCATGGAGAGCCCGCTGTTCTTCTCGAGGCCCGAGAAATTCAGCGAGATCACGGGTACGTTGGGGAATTCCGCCCTCATGGCCTTGCGGATGAGGGGAAGATAGTTGCTCGCCCTGCACCCGCCCCCCGTCTGGGTGATGAGGACGGCCGTCTTATCCACGTCGTATTTGCCGCTCTTGAGCGCGTCGAGATACTGCCCGATGACGCAGAGGGCGGGATAACAGGTATCGTTGTGCACGTGCTTCAAGCCCTCGTCGATGACCCTTCTCCCCTCGTTGTGCAAGATCTCGACGTGATACCCCTCTTGGGAGAGAAGGTAGGTGAGAAGGTCGAAATGCCACGGGAGCATATCGGGCGCGAGAATGATATGGTCGCGCTTCATTTCGGGCCTGAACAGGGGATAATCGTCGCGGAAGCTGACGGAAGGCCGTTCATTCTTCTTCATCTTGCATCCCTCCTTGCCTGTTCCTCGATGGCGGCGAGCATGGAACGGAGGCGGATCTTCACGACGCCGAGGTTGTTGATCTCGTCGATCTTGATCTGCGTGTAGAGCTTGCCGCATTTTTCCAAAATGGCGCGTACTTCATCGGTGGTGATGGCGTCGATCCCGCATCCGAAGGAGACGAGCTGGACGAGGTTGAGCTCCCTGCGCCTCGTGCAGAGCTCGGCCGCGCGGTAGAGGCGGGCGTGATAGGTCCATTGGTTGAGCACGTTTACTTCGACGACGGGCGCCTCTTCAAATACCGCGTCTTCCGAGAGCACTGCAAAGCCCAAGGAACATAAAAGTTTGTTGATGCCGTGGTTGATCTCGGGGTCGGCATGATAGGGCCTTCCCGCGAGCACGACGACCTGTTTCCCCAGCCGCTCCGCTTCGGCCATGACCCGCTTTCCTTCCTCCACGACCGCGGCATGGTATGCCCCGAGCTTCTCGAGACCCGCGCGGAAAGCCCTCTTCACGAGCGCGTGCGAAAGGCCGAACCGCCCGAGCGCGCGGACGAGCGTGCGGACCGTCTTCTGTTCGCTGTTGGGGTCGAGATAGGGCGTGATGAAGTTCTCGGGGGAGAGCCGCTCGTTGTTCGCCTTCAGAAGTTCGGGATAGTAGGCGACGACGGGGCAGTTATAGTGGTTCACGCTGTCGTGTTCGTCGAAGTTATAGCTCTCGCAGGGATAGAAGATGAAATCGACGCCCCGATCGAGGAGAGATTCGATATGCCCGTGCATGAGTTTGGCGGGATAGCAAGCCGTGTCGCTCGCCACCGTATGCTGGCCGCGGAAGTAGAGCTCGCGCGAGCTCCTATCCGAGAGGACCACTTCAAACCCGCACGCCTCGAAAAATCCCACCCACAGGGGGAGCTGTTCAAACATGACGAGCTGCATGGGAAGCCCCACCCTCGCGCGCGGCTTTTCCACGGGTTCAGGAAGGGCGAGAAGGCGTTCGTATTTATAGGCATAGAGATCGAGCGGATGGGTGGGCGCCTTGAGCCCCGCGCCCCGCTCGCACTTGTTCCCAGAGATGAACCTCCTGCCGTCGGAGAAGGTGAGAATGTTGATACTGCAACGCGAAGTGCAACCGCGGCACGTCGTCGATTTGCTGTCGTAAGAGAAGCGCTCGAGCTCCGAAGGGGATACCATGTCCGAGATGATGGTATCATCTTTCGTATTTTCCTTCGCATAGAGGGCGGCGCCGAACGCCCCCATGAGCCCCGCGATCGCAGGGCGGACGACCTCTTTGCCCGTCTCGATCTCGAAGGAGCGCAAGACGGCGTCGTTCAAAAAAGTCCCCCCTTGCACGACGATATGGCTGCCGAGCTCCTCGGGCGAACGCGCGCGGATGACTTTGTAAATGGCGTTCTTCACGATGGAGGAAGAGAGCCCGGCGGAAATATCTTCGACGCTCGCCCCCTCCTTCTGCGCCTGCTTCACGGAGCTGTTCATGAACACCGTACAGCGCGAACCGAGTTCGACGGGCCTCTTCGCGAAGAGGCCGAGGCGGGAGAATTCGTCGATCTCCATACCCATCGCCTTTGCAAACGTCTGGATGAAGGAGCCGCACCCCGAAGAGCACGCCTCGTTGAGCATGATGGAATCGATCGCGCCGTTCTTCACCTTGAAACACTTGATGTCCTGCCCGCCGATGTCGATGATGAAATCCACGTCGGGATTGAAATAGAGGGCGGCTTTGAAGTGCGCCATCGTCTCGACGATGCCGAAATCGAGCTTTAAGGCCGCCTTCATCATATCTTCGCCGTAGCCCGTCACGCATGCGCCGCGGATGACGACGCGCCCTCCCATGAGCTGATAGATCTCCTTGAGGCGGGAGACAACGATCTCGAGCGGCTGGCCGTTGTTGCTCTGATAGTGCGAATATAAGATCTTATTGTCGGGCGTTATGAGGATGAGTTTGGTCGTCGTCGAGCCCGAATCGACGCCGAGGTAGGCATCCCCCTCATACGTCATGATATTCTCGAATTGAAGGTCGCTTTGCATATGGCGGCGGATGAATGCCTCGTATTCCTCCCGCGAGGCAAAGAGCGGCCTTCCGACGGTGATATTGCCATCGTCTTTCACGGCGAGAATGCGCGATGCGATCTCGTCGATGCTCTCTTCCCTTCCCCCGGCCGCCGACATGGCCGCCCCGATCGCCATAAAACAGGGCGCCGTCTCGGGGAATACGGCATGCTCGTCGTCGAGCTTCAAAATCTCTTGGAAGGCCTTCCTCAACCCCTTGAGGAAGTAGAGCGGGCCGCCGAGAAAGAGCACCTTCCCCTTGATCCTCCTGCCCTGCGCGAGGCCCGAGACCGTCTGATCGACGACGGCGCGGAAGATGGAGGCGGCAATATCCGATTTCTTCGCCCCTTGGTTGAGGAGGGGCTGAATATCAGATTTGGCAAACACGCCGCAACGCGACGCGATGGGATAGACGCGCTCCGCCGTGAGCGACAGGGCATCCATGTCCGCGACGGAGACGTCGAGAAGGGTCGCCATTTGGTCGATGAAGGCCCCCGTGCCGCCCGCGCAACTGCCGTTCATGCGCTGTTCCGTTCCGCCCGTCACGAAGATGATCTTTGCGTCCTCTCCGCCAAGTTCCACCGCCGCATCTACATCGGGATAGAGCTTGCGTATGGCGGTATAGGCCGCCTGAACTTCCTGCACGAAGTCGAGATGCGCCCGCTCGGCGAGCCCGAGCCCCGCCGACCCCGTGACGGCGACGCGGAAGACGCCGCCGAAGCTCTTCACCTTCTCAAGTTCGGAGAGCACGCACTCCTTCACGCGGGAAAAGTGCCGCTCGTAGCTCGAATATAAAATTTCTCCCTCTTCGCCAAGCAAACACAGCTTGACCGTGGTCGACCCGACGTCGATCCCAAGTAACTTTCCCATAACGTATCCCGTAAAAATGCTTTTATTTATTATATCACGATCCGAAAAGTTTTTCAAGCGTTCTTGCTCCCCTCTTCCAAAAGAAGAATTTGGGAACGGCTTTTTTTCGCATGTAAAATTTTGCCCGCGAATTGCTTGCTTTTTCCGCCGAAATGATGTAAGATAAAAAAAGGAAAACGAAACAGAAAACGCTTCCGTAGTTAAATGGATATAACAAGCCCCTCCTAAGGGCTAGTTATGGGTTCGATTCCCGTCGGGAGTACCAAATGTCCGCCCAAGCCTTTCGGCTTGGGCGGACATTTGATTTTGACGAGGAAGCGAACCCATCGGGTTGCTTCGCCTTCGGCTCGTGCCGACCTTAGAAAAAACAGAATGCGGTCGGGACGCCCCGCCCGCACTTCTATTTTGCTACAAAGGGCGGCACGAGCGTTCCGTCCATGTTCTCCAAAGCGTCATGCTCATAACGCGAAGTATTCCCGTCGGGAGTACCAAATGTCCGCCCAAGCCTTTCGGCTTGGGCGGACATTTGATTTTGACGAGGAAGCGAACTTGTTCCGATCGATAACACCTCAATCGCGCTTGCGCGTGAGCGCATTTTTTGCGAGACGTTGGGAGGCTTTGACGCGGAAGAAATCTTCCCACGGGTCGGGTGCAGTGAGGCGGCGGAAAATATTCTTCAGCGTGAAAGATGCGGGCGAGATGCGGGAAAGCTCCTCCCAAGCGATGGGCGCGGAGATGGGCGCCCCCGCCCTTGCGCGCACGCTGTACGGAGCTACAAAAGTTGCCCCGACCGTGTTGCGTCTCCAATCGATGAAGATCTTTCCGACGCGTGCAGTCTTGGACATGGTGGCCGTATAATGCGTGGGATAGGCGTTTTCTAAAAGCAAGGCGACCTCCTTTGCGAAGGCGGAAAACCCTTCTCCCTCCGTTCCTCTTTGAAAGGGCACGACGATATGATACCCCTTGCCGCCGCTCGTCTTCAAAAAGCTCCCGAGCCCGAGCGCATCGAGGACCTCCTTCACATCCCGCGCCCCTCTCTTCACGGCGGAGAGGGGCAGATCCTCGTCGGGATCGAGGTCGAACACCATCACGTCGGGCCTTTCGGGCGAAGTGCGTTTGCTTCCCCAAATGTGAAATTCCACAGCGTTGTATTGCGCGAGAGAAAGAAGCCCGCTCTCCCCTTTGAGATAGAAATAGGCCTCCTCCTCTTCTGCGGAGGAGAAGCCAACCCCCGCGAACTTTCCCTTGAGATGGCGGCGGAAAAACGTCTCCTCCGCGATCCCGTTGGGACAACAGACTATGCTCGTAAAGCGGTCTTTGAGGTAGGGCATCATGCGGGAGGCGACAGCCGCATAATACTCTGCGAGGTCGCCCTTTGAAATCTTTTCCGCGGGAAAGATGAGCTTTTGCGGATTTGTGACGGAAATTCCCCCTACCATGTCTGAAGATGCGCCCTTTGTTTTGCGATCTATCGGCAATTCCGCGCCGATCTCGGCCGCCGCCTTATCCGTTCGGACGCCCAGAAAACTCGCCTGACGCAGAAGGCCCGCCTTGGTCATTTCGGCATAGTTCACCTGCACGGCGAGCGCGGGCTTCACCCATTCCGCCCCGCGGCAGGAGGAGGCGGGGATCTCCCGAAAGGGCATTCTCGTCCGTGCCATTCCGCGAAGGCGTTGCACAAGATCGCGGCGCTCCTTTTCGGAAAATCCCGTTCCTACGCGCCCCGCATAGACGAGGCTGTCCCCCTCGAAATAACCCACGAGAAGGGATTTTATCCCCCCGTCTCCCGATAAAGTGTACCCGCCGACGACGAATTCACGCGTCTTTCTGAATTTGAATTTAAGCCAATCGCCGCACTTCCCCGCCGTGTAAGGAGCGTCTTTCCGCTTGGCGACGATCCCCTCAGCCCCTTTCTCCTCGAGCATACGGAGCGCCTCCTTCGTCGGGCGGCGGGTATGTGCGCTGTATTTCAAAATCGCGGGCGCGCCCTTCAGTAGCCCTTCGAGCCTTCTCTTGCGTTCGGAAAGGGGCAGGGGACGTAGGTCCTCCCCGTCGAGGGCAATGAGGTCGAAGAGGACATAGCATAGCCCCTCGCCTCGCCCCGCCCTGCGATAGCGCCGCAATGCGCCGAAGTCGGAAAGACCGTTCTTCCCCGCGACGATCATCTCCCCGTCGACGACTGCGGCGCGATCGCCGAGCAATTTTTCGAGCGCCTCCGCCGCGGGAGAGTAGGCCGCCGTACAAGAATTTCCCCGCCTCGTAAGAAGCCACGCCTTCCCCCCTTCAACATATCCGACCACGCGGTCGCCATCATATTTGAGCTCATAGACCCACCCCATGCCCGAGGGAAGGGCCTCTGTAAGCTCTGCGAGCATCACATCGGCGCGTTGGATCGGGTTGCAATGGTGTACGGAGGCGATTTCGCGGAAGGTCTTATCCGAGCGCAGGGAGCGCGTAAATTTTCCGATCCCCGCCGCCCCCTTTGCGAATGCGTCCTTTTCTTTGATGAGAAGCCATGGATCTCCCTGCTCCCCGCTTCTCTTCATGCGGACGAGCGCCCAATCTCCCTTGAGCCGTTCCCCCTCGAGCGTAAATTTGAGCGAGCCCTCTTCAAGCCCCCGCGCGGGGTCGAAGCGGGGCTTCCAACGCCCCTCATCCCAGAGCATCACGGTCCCGCCGCCGTATTCCCCCTTCGGGATCGTCCCCTCGAAGCCCATATATTCGAGCGGGTGATCCTCGACGCGCATCGCGAGCCGCTTGTCCTTCGGATCGAAAGAAGGCCCTTTGGGGATAGCCCAGCTCACGGCGACGCCCCCGATCTCGAGGCGCAGATCGAAGTGGTCGCTCCGCGCCCTGTGGTGTTGGACGCAGAAGCGAAGCGTCTCCTTCCTCCCTGCGCCCATCTTTCCCCGCGGTTCCCTCGTGGCGGAGAAATCCCGCTTCATGCGATATTTTTGTAACTTATCTCCTTCCATGCTCATAGAATGCGGAAAATTTGGCAATCAATGCAATATGGCAGTCATGCAAAAGAGCGCGATCTCATTCGGCCTCGTCTATATTCCCGTCAGCCTCTACACGGCCACGCAGGATACCGACATCTCTTTCAACCAACTCCACAAGGCGGATAAATCGCGCATCCGCTATAAAAAAGTCTGCGCCCACTGCGGGAAGGAGGTCGGCCCGCAGGACATCGTGCGCGGATTTGAATATGCCAAAGACCGCTATGTCGTGATCACCGACGAGGAGATCGAGCGTATCAAAACGGAAAAGGACCGCACGATCACGATCATGAGTTTTCTTTCCCTCGACGAGATCAGCCCCGTCTACTACGAGAAGTCCTATCACGTCGTCCCCCAAAAGGGTGGCGGGAAGGCTCTGGAGCTTCTGCGCCTCGCCATGCTCAAGGCAAAGAAGGCCGCCCTCGGGAAAACGGTGATGGGAAATTCCGAAAAGCTCCTCCTGATCATCCCGCGGGAAAAGGGCCTTCTCATCGAGACCCTCCTCTTTTTCGACGACATCAAAGATTTTCCCGCCGATTACGAGAAGCCCGTCCCTTCGGCGGCCGAGCTCCAGATGGCGGCGGCGCTCATCGAGAGCATGGAAGAGCCCTTCTCCCCCGAAAAATATAAGGATGAATTTCAGGAGAAGCTCAAAAAACTGATCGCGGATAAGATCGCGGGCAAGGAGATCGTTGAGGCGAAGGAGGAACGCGCGGGAAAGGCGCTCGACCTCATGGAGGCCCTGAAGGCGAGTGTGAAGCGCGCAGGCGAGAAAAAACCGCAAAAAGCGGTGCGGACGCGCTCCGCCAAGCAAAGAAAGGAGGCATAGGCCCGCAAATGCCCGTCGGGCGGCGCAAACACGCGCCGCCCATTTCACGCACTTTTCATTATACCGATGGGCCCTTTTCCTCTTGCAAAAGTATTTACACTATGCTATAATGGAAGAAATGATCGGGAGGAAATTATGAGAAAATTTTTCAGCGCGGCCCTCGCCTTGGCCCTCTGCGTCCCGCTGGCGGCATGCAGTTTGGGCGGCAACGGCACTGGGGATGACGATAAGGAACATTCCCACAACTTTACATGGACGGGCGACGAGACCCACCATTGGATGGCTTGCGACGGTTGCGATGAGACGAAAGACTACGGTCTGCATATCGACGCCAATGCCGACGCCGAATGCGACACCTGCCACAGAAGCGTTACCATACACCCAGACGACGGACATGGTAGCGGCGAAGAAGATGAAGGCGGGGGCGGCGATACGGGCGGCGAAGAAGAAAATCCGCAGGATTTCCCCGCACAGGCGGGGCAGGATACAAAGAATTACTACCTCGTCGGCACGCTCGGCGCCTTCGGCATGAATTGGCAGGAGGAGCTTTGGCCCGACCTCAAATTCGCCCGCTCCGAAAATACAGACGAGAGCGGCCTCACCGTATATACCATGGTGTTCGACCTCTGCGAGGGGGATAAATTCAAGGTCGTCAACGACGGCGGCATGGAATATTACGACGGCTCCTTCGATTTCTCCTTTGTAAGGGGCGGCGACGCCTTCTCAAAATTCATGCAGTCGTCCGGCTCCGGTATGAGCATCGTCCTCCTCCCCGGAAATGCGGGAAAATACAAGGTGACCCTTCACACCCATCCCACAGACGGTACGCAGAGCTATCTCATGATCGACTTTGTCGGGGGAGCTCCGCACACGCATGCCTTCTCCGAGGAATGGTCGTTCGACCCCGCCTATCATTGGCATGCGGCAACGTGCGGGCATACCATGTCTGCGGACAAGGCGCAACATACGTTCTCGAACGGCGTATGCACGGTGTGCGGCTACGGCAATCCGCCCAAGGAAGACGATCCCGTCGAGGGCGGCGGCGATGAGGGCGGCGGAGACGTCGGAGGCGGTGACGTCGGCGGAGGCGACATCGAAACGGGCGACTTCGAGTTCGGCGACAGTGTGAGTTACCAAAACGACGACTTCTATAAGGCCTATACGAAGGCAGATAAGGAGCTCTACTATACCCTTTGGAAGGAGACCACTTCCGTGAGCCTCAAGGTGGACATCACCCCCTACGAGCTCTACAAGCTCAACGATCAGGCAAGAGGCCCGCTCGAGGTGCAGGAGACCTACAGAAAGTGCAACCTCACGATCACCGTGAACGGCAAGGACTACTATTACGATGAAGTGGGCATCCGCATGCGCGGCAACACTTCACGCACGGAATTCTGCGACCAAAACGGAAATATCTACAACTTCGTGCATTTCCGCTTCTCCCTCTCCGAGACCTTCGACGGCGAAGAATACGAGGCGGGTTCGTGGGGAGCAGAACTCTACCACGATTGGTCGAACGACCCCAACGGCAGGTCGAAACGAAAGGACCGCGCCTTCGCCACGATGGAGAAGTTCTATTATAAGTGGAACAAGAACTACGACCAGACCTATATCCGCGAGGTCTATGCAAACCGCATGTTCCAAGCCTATGGCATCCTCGCCCCGCATATCACCCTCACCCAGCTCTCCGTCAAGCAAAACGGCAATATGGAGAGCCTCGGCGTGGGCAACCTCTATGAGACCATCGACAAGGCGTTCATCAAGCGCAACTTCGATAAGGCGAACAAGGGCGGCGACCTCTATAAGTGCTCCTATTTGGGCATGGGCCCCGCCGATCTCACGAGCACAAACGGTGCAGGGCTCTATGACGGGTGCACCTATGAACTCAAGACCAACGACGATCCCGACGAATTCAACAACCACAAGGACTTGACGGCCTTCGTCGATATGTTGAAAATCAGGGATCAGAACGCCTTCATGCAAAAGCTCGAGAGCATGATCGACATGGACTATTTCGCCCGCTTCGAGGCAGTGAACTATCTCGCCGGCAACCCCGACTGTATCCGCAATAACGCGAATAATTACTATCTCTACTTCACGCCCGCGGGCAAGGCCTACCTCATCCCCTACGACTACGACAGATGCTTCGGCATCAACAAGGATTGGAACCCTTGGGAGGGCATGGTATATGCCGATCCCTACACGCTCGATACCACATGCGGCGGATGCAATAACCCCCTCTACACGCGCACAATCCTGGAGGGCGGCATCAAGAAGTATCAGACGATGTATCAAGGCTGGCTTCAAAAGGTTCTGGACGGGGAATGGTTCACCTATGCCCACTTCAAGCCCCTCTATGATAGCTATAAGAAGACGTACAACGACCTCACCGCGCCTTCGAGAAATTTGCGTCTCGAGCTCGATACCTCCCGCTTCTACTTCAGCGAGAGCGGAACGGAGGACTTCGGAAGCACTTGGGAGAACATCTCCATGGAGAAATACATGGAGGTCAAACGCCGCACCGCCCTTGATCTGATCGACAGGATATAAACTCCCCGCATCTTCCAAAATCAGAAAAAAGCCCCTGTACGGGCGAAGGAACTCTATGAAGAAAACACTGATACCGATCATGGCGATCGCCTTCGGGCTGATCCTTTCCCTCTGCGCTTGCGCAAATCCCTTTGTCCCCACGCCTACGGCACGCTATATCGAATCCGTTCTCGCCCCCGAGATGCACTGCGAATACACCGATGGCCTCGGGTATTATGTGACGATCACGGGCGCGCTGAAGAATACGGGAAAGCGGACCTACTCCTATGTGAGCGTCACCTTTACGCTCTACGATGCGGAGGGGTATAATATCGGGACGGCGGACGACAACATGAACTACTTGAACGCGGGCGACTCGTGGAAATACGAGGCACAGTCCTTCCAATGGTTCGACGCACCGCCCGCCTCCTGCAAATGCACCGATATAACCTGTTTCTGATCCCGCAGATCCATCTTAAAACAAAAATGAGGGCCACCCCCTCATTTTTGTTTTGCAAAAAAGAGGCGCAGACAAAGCACTCGGAAGAAGTGTTCGTCTACGCCAATATAAAAAGAATATTCAATCAATCAAACCTAAAATAAAATCGACGGATTCCCCGAAAAAGCGAGACAGAATAATGAGTGAGGACGCGGTCGGCTCCGTCTTTGAAAGCTCCCACTTTGCGATAGCGGATTGACTGATTCCCGTTGCGTGCGCCAGATCCATCTGGCTTAATTGTTTTTCTGCTCTTAATTCTCTTAAACGCTGAGCAAAATTCATACCATTATTATATTCAAAATAAGTAAAAAAAGACTTGACAAGTCTTTTTCGACTTGCTATAATATTGTCCAAATAAGTCTTTTATGACTTAAATTCTATTATGTATGGAGGGATAAAAAAATGAAAATGGCCTGGGCCGAAAATGCAGTTATCATTAAAGATGACGGTAACCGTGTGGAATACCATATTAGATGTCCGCAGTGTGGTTGGGTAAATGAAAGGCAAACGGGTACTGTTGTAGTAGGTAGCGGAGTTACAAGTGCCGGGGGAGGTACTTGCCGGAAATGCGGTAAATCTATTAGTTGCCGCTTTGGAAGAAACTGATGAGGTAAATTATGGGATTATTTAACTTCGGAAAAAAGAAACAAGAAGAAAAGAAAAAAACTATTGAAGCGAAATATGCCGCAATGACCATAAAAGAGCTTGAAACTCTCATTACCGAGCGTTGGAAAGTTGCACCGGATGAATTTCAACCCCTGTGCGGAGCATACGGTAGGAAAGTTCTGATGGCGTCCAAATCTGAAGGTGGTTTTGAACTCTCTGAAAACACAGCAGAATATATATATGATTTTGACTGTGAAAAATGGATCAAAGAATATGGTATATTATGCAAATATGATTCAAGTGGCAAAATTACCAAAGTAAATAAAAAGCTTGCATTTGCGGGCAATTTCTTGCGCCAAAACCCCATAAGAATCATGCGACACTCATTAGAGTTACTGTTTGAAAATGAAAATTTTGAATGTCTGCTTGATGAAGAGTTCCTGGATGAAAATCATCAGATTTATAATCCGTGGGTATATAGTGAAGGTGCCGAAAAATTGAACGTAGATCAATTTATTTCGTCAAAAATCAGTGCGGCAATATTGCTCGCCAATCCCGACGAGTTAGAAAAATATGGTTTTTATAGAAAGAAGAACGGTGTTGTTACAAACGAATTTATACAGATAGAAGATTGTCTTGACATCGTTACGGCAGATCAATTACAAGCATTTTTCGATTATCATAGAACACGTTTCTGAAAAAAGCCTCGGCGCACAGCAATTCTTTCTGTTCTCAAGCAATCGGACATACTACCAAAAAGAAGAGAAGAGGCAACAGCTCTTCTCTTCTTTTTGGTGGACCTGTTCGTGTCAAATACGCACCGCCCACCCTGTGCGTATTTGCTTGTTTTGGTGGACCTGCGGAGAGTCGCGCCTTTGGCGGCGCGCCCCGGTGCACAGCACACTGTGCTGTGCAGTTTGCGGCAATTCTTTCTATTTTCAAGCAACTCGCCCGCAAACCGATTGCTCCCGCAATCGCCTCCACCCTCGACTCTCCGCAGAAATCGGACATACTACCAAAAAGAAGAGAAGAGGCAACAGCTCTTCTCTTCTTTTTGGTGGAGTTGCTCCATCCAAATCCGAACTCAATTCTTCTTCCAATTCTTTTAAGGTCAGCTCTCGTGTGCCGTCCT
>CANQFB010000016.1 GCA_947598205.1 uncultured Clostridia bacterium | reverse complement strand
ACAAACAGCTGGAATACGACATACACCCTCAAGAAGGGCGGCGAGGATCTTTTGAGCGGTAGCAAGGCGTGGACGTACGGCGCATATGCGGAGAACAACCCCAACGGGTATAACGCTTCGACCATTACAGAAGTTCTGCCCGTTCCCACGTTCAACCGTAAATTTGATGTGAAAGGCGCGGAAGGAACTTACCCGACGGCGGATATGAACGTCGGGGTCACGCTTACGCTCACGAAAGACGGTGAGCCTGTAGATGGCTTCACCGTAGATTACCTCACGGGCAAAGAGCTCATTCCTTGGCTTTCGCAAATCGGCGCAGGCGGCCGTGCAAACGGCGCTAACCTCGGCGCGGGCAAATACACACTCACCTACAGCATGGAGGGGAACGAGAACTTCGAGGCGATTGAAGAGACGACCTACTCCTTCGAGATCGCAAAGAAGGCACTCACCGTCAGGGCGGACGATCAGACCATTTACTACGGCGAAGCCGCGCCTTCAACGTATAAAGTGACCTACGAAGGCTTCGTCAACGGCGAAGGGGAAAAAGACCTCGCGGCAATGAAGCAGGATAGGACCTTCTTCTGCGTCTCCGAGATCACCTCGGGTGCGGAGCAAACGAATTTGTATGAGCGCGGCTATGAGAAGGGTAGCGTCGGCACTTACTATATCATCATCAATTGGACGGAGACCAAAAACGAACCGAACTATCAAATCACCCTGCTCAACGAAACAGGGACTGCGGGTAAGCTCCATGTCGAAAAGCGCGAACTTACGATCCAGATCAACGACCGCACGAACCGTTATAACTTCAATATCAGCCAAGGTGCGGGCCATGAAGAAGATAAGGATTGGAAGGACGATGTTTCGGAGATGGTCACCGTTACTGCGCCTACGGCCGGCGGCAGATACAGCGGTTTCTATAATAAAGAAATCGTCGAGATCTTAAAGCTCAAGACGGATGCCCTCAAGTGGAGCGTAGAGGATGGCTATAAAGTTGCAGACATCACGGGCACGAACAATGTCGGGACGTACGCCATCGAGTATATTCTTCTCGACCCTAACGGTGAGGGATACGGCAAGAACTACGCTCTGACCTTTACAGGCAGTTGGAAGGATGGAGAGAATGCGGGCAAAGCGGGAACGTTCACCATCAACAAGGCGCAGATCACCCTCGTGGTGGAGCAAACTCCCGAGGACGGCACCGTCTACACAGGACACCAAAAGACATTTAAGGATCCTCAGGTAAACGGGACGGTCCAGATCGAATTTACCATTGTCTACTATCAAGACACGGGAGATGGAAACTACACGAAGAAGCTCGACAGTGCGCCGAAGGACGTCGGCAAATACAAGGTCGGCTTCTCCACCACGGATGAAAACTATACTGCGACCGAATCCGAAGTGAAGTTCGAGATCACGCCCAAGAGCGTCGAAGTCAGCTACGCGATCATGAAGTATGCGGACGGCGGCGACGATCTCGTTCCTGCCGAAGATGAACTCGTCTATTATGCACGCCCTTATGTCGTCGTCGGCACTGTGAGCGTGCAAGATGCGGATAAGCCCGACGGAACGGGTGCAAATGATAATTGCATCGTATTTGCCGATAAAGATACATACAAGGTCGTCATCACCTATAAGTCGAATAGCAACGACGTAGACGAGGCGATCGATGTAGGCACATACTTTGCAAGTGCGCATATCCGCAAAACGGATAGCGATACGGATGACGGTAACTATCGTATCGACCCGTCCACTGTCTCCACATCGTTCAACATCACAAAGCAAGTTCTTGAAGATCCTTCCGCGACATACGACGGAAAGACGAATAGCACCCTCACCTACAACGGTGAAGGCAGAACATTCTCCATACAAAACTATCTCGGAAAGGTGGATGAACATATCCTCGAAAGCGTCATGCAGTTGACCTTCAAGTATTCCGAAAAGGGCGACTTTGAGGGCGCGACAGAATATGGAGAAGGACAATATGAGGCGGAAAAGATCACCGTAGAGGACAAAGGGGACAATTGGACGGCGCAATGGGCAGTCCGCGATGTCGGTTACTATTATATCGTCGTCACTCTGCGCTCGCCTGAAAATTATCAATTCGGCAGACAGTCGAGTAGCCGATCGCTCAGATTTACGTTGATTGTCACGCAGAAACACATCAACCTGAAGGCAAAGGATATTGGGATCGTCTATGGCGAAGAGTTCGACGATACGTTCAAGGGAAGCATCACGCTCGTCTTCTCCTCTGCCGCGGCAGGGGAATATAGCGATACAAACGGCCTCTGCGAAAGCGATATCCAAGACGGGAAAGTGAAGGAAGGCGTGTTTGTTTTCGATAAACACGCGATCACAACAGAGAAAGCGGATACTTCGCATGCTTCTTATACGCATCAAGATGGGGCAGGGACAAAATTCAGCCTCATACTTCCTGATGTCACATCGAAAAATTATACGATCGACGTCAAAGGCAACAACGGCGTCTTGACCGTCGTGCCGCGGGAGATCACATTAAAGATCCACGACCCGACGGAAAAGAGCACCTATCAGGGCGAAGAGTTTGCACGCTACGACTTGACTTCGGCAGAAAATCCGAAGATGCCGACGGTCACCCTTAAGAGCGGCACGCTCAATTCGTACGTCGAATCGGCCGTGACCGACCTCGATGTTAGCTTCACCTTCGAGGGATATAACGTCGGCACCCATGCCATTGTTCCTTCCGATAACGACGCCGACTACGCCATCACGTTTGAAGGAAGCTGGGCGGGCGAAGACGAGTATCAAGGCAAGGCGGGGACGTTTACCGTTGAAAAGGCGACGCTCAAAGTCTTTGTCGCACTCGGCGGCGTGAAGGGCAACTTCAACGTCACCTACGGCGATACGCCCGCCTTCGGCGTGACCTATGAGGGTTGGGTCGGAAACGACAAAGACGGCGTTTCGCCGAAGAAGCCTTTCGAGTTCGCGACGGCACTCAAGAACACCGAGCAAAGCGGCAAGACGGCGATCACCTATAAAGCTTGGGAGTCGCATGCGGGAAGCCAATACACCGTATTCATCTCCAACCAAGATAAGGATGCGTTCTTCGAGAACTACACGGTGGACTTCGCGACATCCGCGGCTACCATGTCCGTGGTCTCCCGTCTGATCACAGCTTCGACGGAGAACCGCAGATTTGAGGCGGAAGCAGATCGCAGTAACAAGGAACTCGGCGCTACGATCACCTTCAACGGCGGCATTGAAGCGGGCTACGCGCCCGAGCCTACCACGGGCTACACCCTCCAATATAAGGGTAAATACAATGACCCGAGCGCTCACTTTGAAGGCGAAAGCGGCTTCGTCGACAATGTTCCCAAGCGCGCAGGCGAGTTCCAGGTCAAGGTCATTTTGCAAGAAAACGATCTCGGCGCATACGACTACGCCTTCGACGCAGACGGCGGCACCCAGCACGAAACCGAACTAAAATATAACATCGAGAAGCAGAAGATCCTTCTTGCATGGCTGTATGAGTTGGTCGAAGACGATAGTATCAAAGAAAATACCATTGCGGCGTTCGACCAGCGCATCATGGAATTCTCCTACACCTATAACGGAACGAGCGAAGAAAGCTATACACTTTCCGATAACGGTGTTACGGTCGAGTTCAACGGTCCCGGCCAAGGTACCGGTACGGTCACGCTCAAAAACCAATACGATTACTTGCTCATCGCAAGGGAGAGCGACGACGGCTCGAGTTCGCTCTTGCTCATCTTCCGTGTTGTGAGGGCGAACGTCGGCTTCACAGTCTCCATTGAGGCGTGGAGTTACAATCAATATTCGGAAGAGGTCAATGCGCCCACATGGGATGCGACCGCCGCGATCGATAAGAATACGGCGACCGTTATCTATACCTATTTCCCGCTCACGGCCGAAATGGTCGATACGTGGAAGGGTTATGCCGAAGAATTGAGAAATGGCGAGACGACGAGCGCAAGACGGCAAGCGATCCTCGGCGAACTCGGCAAGTTGACGGGGAGCATGACGCAGATCGCGACGGCAAACGCGGGCACCTACCTGCTTCGCGCCGACCTCTCGCAACAGACAGACTACGCCGCGGCATTCGATATTTGCGTCTTCACCATTTCCAAGCAACAGCTCGAAGTGCCCACGCTCGCCTCGCACGGCGGTGTACATGATGACGACTGTTACTACACGGGTGCGGAACACCAGATGGAGATCGAGGGCTTCAACTCTGCGGTCATGAGCTACCTCACGACAGAGGGCCTTCGCATCCTTACAGAGCAGAAGGACGGTGCCGTCATCACGCTGTTTGCCGCAACGGATGCGGGAACGTACACCATCACTTGGGGGCTTATCGACGAGAAGAACTACGAGTGGAAACTTGCGGACGGTAGCGCTTCCTCCGAAAGCCAAAAAGTCGAGTATATCATTCATCCGAACAAGGTCACGGTAACGCTTGATGATATCACCGAGACCTACGGCACGCAGGAAGAAATCCAAGCGACCGTCGGCTTTGAACATCTCGAGGAGTTGAGGAAGAAGGGCGGATTCGACGCCTTTGCGGTCACCTACCTCTATAAGAAAGCAGGCGAAGAAGGCTTCCTCGATGAAAGACCTACGGCGGCGGGCAAATACGAAGTGTATGTCACCGTTGCGGGCGACGAGAAGAACTTCGTCGGCGTTACAGAGCAACAAGTTTGCACCTTCACGATCAATAAGGCAGACCTTTCGATCTACGTCACGGCGGATTCCTCCGTCATCTATGGCGAGGAGATCTCCGAGCTCAAATATGCGACGGCAGATTTCGGCGGCGGCGAGAGCATGCCTTACGGTGACGACCTGAATGCACTCCTTGACGACCTTCTTGCGAAGGGGCAGATCACTTGCACGACGTCGAACACCGAAGGCGGCGAGGAATATGCGCCCGGTGCGGCCGCAGGGTCGACGTTCAAAGTAGAGCTCAACCTGAATGGCGCGGAGCTTGAAAACTACGAACTCACCATCGACGAAGCTCAGATGAGCGGGGCGACCATCAAGGTCGAAAAACGCGCTATCACCGTTCAGCTCAAAACCGTCAAGGGCGATTTCGATAATTTCACAACGCCGTTCCCGCTCGAAGCAGGAGTCGGCGAGTATTGGGAAGTTGCGAAGAGCTCCGCTTATCCTATCTATAATGATGAGGCCGTCACTCTCAAACTTTGGCTTGAGGACGACCAAACGGGAACAGGAAAATATCCCGTGGGCATTTACAACCTCCGCGGCGAAGCGAGCGAAGACGCGGTGAACGACAACTACGCTATCACCGTTGAAGAGGGGAGCTACGAAGTGTTGCGGCTCACCATCACGATCACGCACACCGAGGTCAAGTCGACAAACATCGTCTATAACCACGGCAAGGAGATCCCGCTCGAGATCGAAGTCAGCTTTACCGTCAACGAAAAAGAGTATAATAACCTCTCGGTGACGGCCGAAGAATTCATCAAGTACTTCAAGATCACCTATTCTGGCACACAGCAGAACGGCTATCTCTACGGCAACAACAGCGAATTGACGCAAGAAATCGAGAATGCCCCCGTGAATGCGGGTATCTACCGCGTGAGCGTCGTCCTTCAGGATGCGTTCGACGAGCAGATCATGGTCACGGGCGCATATGCCAACCGTTACGATATGTATACCATCGAGCGGTTCAGCCTCGACGCCGACGTCGCGCAGAAAGCCATCGATGAGAACTGCGATCTCGTCTATACGGGCGATGAGATCGGCCCCGAAGCGGACGCGGTCAAGAGTTGGATCGTCGAAGCGTTCAAGTCTAAATATTCGGATGCAAGCGCAAAGATCGAAGGGCTGTTCTCCATCACAAATGGCATAGCAAAGAACATCAATGCGGGCAAATATCCGCTCATCTTCGCCGTCCTTTCGGGCAATGCGGGGAACAACGTGGCGGCGCAAGATCCCGTCGATAACTACCGCTGGGTGAAGGGCTCTGCGGCCATCAACAGCGAGACGGCCGAGCTCTCTTACACGATCAAAAAGCAGGAGAAGACGGAGCTCTACTTCACCGACGGCGAAGGCGGAGAGAAACTTGAAGATCTTTCCAACCCGCTCGCTACCCGCGTATTCGATGGCACGTTCAAAGCAGATCATCTCCACCTCGGCTCCAATGTGAAGGTGGCAGATGGCGATAGGAATGTCGATAGCGTCCTCCTCTACATCGCAATGGGAGACGTTCAACCCGCGTTCGATAAGAATAGCGGCGTTTGGACGAAGCTCACCTATGCGGAAGCGGTCGCGATCAACAGCGTTGCGGCGATGGCGGGCACGCATTGGATCGTCATCGAATTGGTAGAGACAGACAACTTTGCCGCGGCGACGACTGCGGACGGCACGGACGGCAAGGCGATCGCGCACTATGTCATCACGCCGAGAAATATCACCATCACCGTCAACGAAGGAGAGGATTACAACGGCCCGACCTACCGCAACGGGTTGACGGAGGAAGATCTCACCGCGCCTACCTATACGTTCGCAGACGGTAGCAATGGGGATAGCACGCTCGGAGATGAGAACAGCATCGGTATCATCACCGAAAAACTTACCGTCACTTTCACCTATGCGGGCAATTCGTTCGGCGGAGAGGAATTCGACGGGAAGGCTGTTCAGGCGGGCAAGTACGATTTCGTCATCACAAAACACGAGGATAGTTGTTGCACGGGGTGCTTCAACATCACGAACATCGACGAAGACGGTAAGCTCACAGGCAATGCGCCCAAGTATATCGTCGCGCGGGCCGCGCTGTATAGCGGAAGCATCAAGATCAAGAGCTTCGACTACGATGCACAGGAGCACTCCGCCGCAGATGCAGTGACTGAGAACGGCAACGGGAACTACGGTAAATTGTGGACGACCAACGAAGTTACGGGCACCAATGCGGGCACGTATCCCTTCAACGCGATCCTCATGGAGGAAGCGGCGGCCAACTACTACTGGTCGCAGTTCGCCGCCGACGCCACCGCGGACTCGAAAGATGCTATGACGCTACTTGCGCCGCTCACCTTCACGATCAACAGGGTCGATGCGACCGTCACGCTTGAGAGCATCACCTTCACGGTGAATACCGGGGATAAGACGTCGGACAACAATGGCAACAATGCGAAGTGGACGTATCTCGATGAGGCGTTCTTCAAGGAAGCGGCCTATACCGTCTTGGTGAAAGACAACGTTGAAGTCCACGTCGGAGCAGAGAATATCCGCGTTTACTATCATTTGCAGGGCAGTGGGAGTGCGTGGACAACGACGCTTCCCACGAGAGCAGGCAATTATGAAGTGCGCGTATATCTCTTTGAGAGCGAGAACTTCAACAACAGTGCCGAGGTCTATTCCAACGCGCTTCACTTTGATATCGCGAAGAAAGCGCTTGCCAAGATCGTGGCACCTGCAAGCGGCGTCTATACGGGCCAGATCGTCTCTTCCGATCTCATCACAGAGAACGTCGATCTGCTTCTTATGGAGGCGCAGGCGGTCACGGGCGGCCTTGCCCTCTACACCGTCAACGGCGGGATCCAGCTTCGTGCGACCGAGGTGGGCGAGTATACATTCACGGTTGAACTGCTCGACTTCGATAATTATATGTGGGAAGGCGAGAGCGGAAAGACCCTTACGCTCACATGGCGCATCGCAAAGGGCGAGGGCAATCTCACGCTCACAGTCTCCGAATCCGTCGTCTACGGGCATTATCTCGAGATCAGCGTAAGTTCCACTTTCCAAGATGCAGAATTCACCTATGAATATGCCTTGAAGACGACAGAGAGCTACGGAGACGTTACGGTATGGACACCGTGCGATAAGAACGGCCCGAAGGATGCGGGGACCTATTGGATCCGCGTCACCTTGAAGGGGAACGACGAATACACGAGCGTCTTCGAGGTCAAAGCGGCCACCATTGAGAAGGCAGATCTCACGCTCACATGGAGCGAGACCTCTTTCACCTACAACGGCAAGGTGCAAACGCCCGCCGTCACGGACGCGAACTTCGTTTGGGACGATCGCGTATCCGATTGGCAGTACACGGGCGATATAAATGCAAAGGATGCAAAGGAGAGCTACAGCGTTTCGGTCAACGTCGGAGCGATCGACGTTCTCAAGAATTACAATGTTGAGAACAAGGACTGCTCCTTCACCATCTCCAAGGCACAGCTTACGGTGGGAGATTATACCGTCACGCAGACCAAACAGTACGACGGAAAAAATGTCGCCGAAGTGACAAATAAGGGCACGCTCTCGTGCGATACCGAGATCGAAGGCGGCATCGCGTCCATCACCTTCACCGCCGAGGCGACGTACGATCAAGAGGACATCACGGCCTCGATCATCACGCTCACCTTCACCTTGGACGAAGATTGGGAGACCAACTTTGAGATCTCCAACAGCTCCGTCCCCATGGTCGGCACGATCTCGCAGAAGCAACTCGAAGTAAAATGGGATAATATCGTCCTCATTTATAAGGGAATGGGGCCGCAGGCGCCTACCCCTTCGCTCAAAGGCGTATTGGAGGGCGAAGACGTCACGGTCTATGTCATCAGCGGCGCACAGCGCGATGCGAACGCCCGCAACGCGGCGACGGGGATCGACGATACGGGCAATATCTTCGGCTCGACCTATACGGCGATCGCAAGGCTCGACGGTAGGGGCGCATCCAACTACACGCTGGAGGGCGCAGACAGCCGCACGCAGAACTTCATCATCAAACAAGCTCCGCTTACGATCAACGATTGGAAAGTGCAAGATGACACGGGATCGGATGTGAAATGGTCAGACGAGGTGGAGAATAAGTCTGCAAGCTATATCTACAATAACTTGACGCCCGAGATCGCATTGAGTTCTGCTTCCACTTCGATTATTTCCGCACGCATTATAGGCATGCAGGGAAGAGATGTGCTCGTCGCAGACCACGATTACCGCTACGTCTTTACTTCTCAAGATCACGCGACGGCGGCGGCAGGTTCCGTGTTCCGTGTCAGTGTTGAACTCATCAACGGATTTGGCAACTACTATCTCGCGGACGGGGAGTTAAATACATTTACGGTCACGATCGTAGCGCGCGAAGTCACGATCCGCGTGACGGATGCGGGCAATGCGCTCACGGCGCAGTACGGCAGTGCGCTCACCATGCTTGCCAATAACCTGAACACGTATTGGACTTACGAAAGCGGCAGTGCGCAGTTTGTCGGGAGCGATGCGGCGCTTCTCAACGTCACTTCGGATGCGCTCACCAAGGAGGACGGCACTCTTGCCGTTCCCGGGACGTACCCCGTCTTGTTCTCGCTCGATAAATCTATCGCGGGCAACTATGACCTCACCGTCGTCGGTAACTTTGCAAATAAGAGCGACGTCGAATGGAAGGATTATTCCGAATTTGACGGAAAAGCGGGTATCTACACCATCACCCTTGCCACGATCACGACGAAGGAGAACTTCCAGTGGACGGCAAGCTATGTCTACAACGGGACGGCGCAGAGCGTGACGATCAACGATGAGGACTTCGTTACGGTGGGCGGCCAAACGGTCTCGGTCAACGATCAAGAGGCCCTCACCGTCTCGGGTACGGACGTCGGCAATTATACGACGAAAGTCACCGTCACGGCGAAATATCATACGTCCCTCGAGATGGACTTCACCCTCGTCATCACGGTGGAAGAGATCCATATCACCCTCAAGACGGGGAACGTGCTCGAATACGGCGCGTTGCCTCTTCAGAACCTTGCCGACTATATCTTCGGGCAGGGCAAATGGGAGCAGAACATCGTCGCAAGCATTACGGGCTTTGCTTCTCTTGAGGAAGGTGCGCAGATCGGCTGGCTCTATGCGAACGTCACCGTCACCGCCGTCACGGCCGACGAGCTGAAGACGGCCGCAACGGCGAGCCAGGGCGGCTATATCACCGTCGGAGAGTACCGCATTACGATCGTCTCGAACGATACCAACCGCAATATCTTCGTGGATAACATTGAAAGCGACGTGATCCTCACGGTGAACGCGATCGTCGCAAAGCCTTCCGAAGATCCCGGTCCCGGTGCGCCCGATCCCGACCCCGAAGACGTCGTCATCGATTGGACCTCTGGCGAGATCGAAGAGACGCCCGAATACGAAGACTTGCAGGGTAATCAGGTGGAAGTGCTCCATGTCACCTACCGCGGCGACAGCTACGGCGCGTCGGTGTTCGCTCCCGCCGTCGAAGGCAAACTCGAGGGCGACGAGATCAACGTCCGCTCCACCATCTACGCCTTCTCGGATTGGGAGAAACAGCCTTCCTACGAAGATGTTGTAGCCCTTCTTACCGCGCTCAACGAGGCGGAAGGCCTCCGTGCGAGAAGGAACGCGCCGCGCGCGCTCGCAGATGGCTGGGAGGAGAGCGGCTATCCGAAGGATGCCGGTTGGTATATCATCGTGCTCGGCGACGGCGAAGAGGAATTCGACGGACGCGACGTCGGTAACTACAATACCGAAAACGTCTTCAACCGCTTCATGCTCATCGAGATCCAAAAGGCCGAATATGACACGAAGGACCTTTCGATCGACAGCGCGAAGGAAACTTACGACGGCGCAACGCACGGCGTCAACGTCAACGGAGCGCCCGCGGGCGTCAACGTCACCTATCGTTATGAGAATACAGAAATCAGCTACGATAGCGACGCGGCGCCCACCGATGCGGGTACCTACACCGTCACCGTCACCTTCGCAGGCGATACGAGGAACTATAAGCCCATTACGCTCGCATTAGACGGGACTTCCGTTGAGAGCGGCACGGCGACGCTCGAATTCACGATCGACCCGAAGCAGGTGACGATCGAAAGTGTTAAGGCCGATAGTAAGGAATACGACGGCACGGCGGATGCGACGGTCACCGTGACCTTCCAAGAAGGAAGCATCGTCACCTATCCCGCCGAGGGCAAGTACGACGACTACGCCCTTCTCGTGACGGCCGCGTTTGAAGATAAGAACGCGGGCACAAATAAGAAGGTCACATACAGCAAGATCGAGGAGTCGGGCTCGGAT
The DNA here is from genome assembly GCA_947598205.1 of uncultured Clostridia bacterium. GTDB lineage: Bacteria > Bacillota > Clostridia > Christensenellales > Borkfalkiaceae > Gallimonas. The sequence continues at coordinate 19,536 of CANQFB010000016.1, read as the reverse complement.
ACCATCAACTACACCTTCGACCAAGCTACGCTCGAAAAACTTCTCGAAGAGCTCACGGCGAACATCACGCCCAAGCTCCTCACGGCAGACGGATTTGCCGCGCAAAGCAAGACGTACGACGGAACTAATACCGCCGTCATCGAGGGCGGCGCCTTCGTCGGCCTCTGCGGGGAAGACTCCTTCACGCCTACCTATGAGGCGCACTTTGGCGACGCGAACGTGGGCGAGAACAAAGAAGTGCGCGTCACCGTCAAGCTCGGCACGGAGTACACCAACTACAAGCTCGGCGACGAAAATCAGTTCGAGTACGTCACGACCCTCACCGCCTCCATCACCAAGGCGCAGGCGCAAATCGACGCCACTGCGGTCTCCACCGAGTTCACCTACGACGGAGAGGAACACCCGCTCGGCACGGCTTCCGCGAAGGGCGTGGTCGGCGAAGCGCTCGCCGCTCCCCAATTCTTCCTCATCAGCAAGAACATCGGCCTCTATGCACCCGAGACGCCCATCACCTCCGTCACGGACGCGGGCGAATACACCATCGCCGTCCGCTATGCGGGTAGCGACAACTACGAGGCGGCGGAGACTTCCATCGTCGTCATCGTCAAGAAGGGCCAGATCACGGTGATCCCCGTGCTCGAGGACGCCTCCTACACCTTCGACGGGACCGAACATGCCATCGACCTCGGCTACGACGTGTTCATCGGCGCGGAGCCTGAACGCAAGGCGTTCTCCGGCGCGCCCGTCGTGATGAGCTACCTCATCGACGGTATGCGTTCCGAGGAGTTCCGCTCCGTCAGGAACGCGGGCAGTTATCAGATCTTCTACCACGTTGAGGGGACGAGCAACTACGACGAGACCACCGTCGCCCGCACCGTCACCGTCGCGAAGGGCAGCTATAAGATGGACGGCGTCCATTGGGTACAGGAAGAGGTCACCTACGACGGGTCTATCAAGTCGGTGACGCTCACCGATAACCTTCCCGAGGGCGTTACGGCCGTCTATACGAACAACGAGGCCGTGAACGTCGGCACTTACCATGCGACGGTCAACTTCGTCTATGATACCCTCAACTACAACGTGCCCGAATTTACGACCGAACTCACATGGAGGATCACGCCCGCCGATCTCGACATCGTGCTCGAGGGCGTAGACCAGACCCACCTCTTCCGCGGCTATGCGTTCACCGACGACGAACTGTGGCACTTCAAGACGGAGGCCCGCGCGCTTGCGGCTTCCGAGTACAGCGTCGTCTACCGCATCATGGGCAGTGAAGAGAGCGTCCAGCCCCTCCATGCGGGCACCTACACGGTCGACGTGCAACTTCTCGGCGAGGCGGCGAGAAATTACCGCTTCAAGAGCGGGCTCTCTACGGCGGGCGGCAAGTTCATCATCACCCCCGCAACGCTCAATGTGACGGGCGTCGGCACCGAGTTCACCTATACGGGCGCAGTGCGCGATGCGGAGAACTTCGTCGTGCTCGAAGGCTTGGCGCGTCCCGCCGCGGCAGATTACACCTTCCGCGTCACCGACCGCATAACGGGCATGGCGGCCTACATCCGCAATGCGGGCGTGTATGAGATCGCCGTCGTGCTCGCCGACCATGTCGCGGGAGACTATATCCTCAACTATGAGGAAGGCACATGCGTCACCGTCACCGTGAAGCCCGCGCGCTTGCAGGTCGTCTGGACGGAGGAAGTCACCTACCGCGAAGAGGGTTACGAACTTTCCGATCTCGTCCGTCTCACTTCGGCCGCCCTCTTGAGCGATGGCGAATACACCATCACGGCCGACGGGTCTACCCACATTCAAGACGTCGGAAGTTACACGGTGCGGTTCGCTCTCAACGAAGGCATCAAGGGCAACTACACGCTCTCCGAGGATACCATGACCGTGGTCGTCTCTCCCGCGCCCCTCAAACTGCGCGCCGAAAACGGCCGCCTCGTCTACAACGGGGAAGACCGCACGGGCGAGATCGCGCTTGCGCTCCTCCGCGGGGAAGACGGAAGCCTCTCCGATATTCCTTCCGAGCTCTATGAACTTGTCGTCACGTTGAACGGCGAGTGCGTGGAGCGCTTCATCGACGCGGGCGACTATGTCGTCACGGCCGTCCTCAAGGGGAGCGCCGTCACCAACTACCGCTTCACGAGCGGCGGCGAGTCCGTCCGCATCACCTTGGAACGCGCGCCCTTCGACGTACGCTCCTATGCGGGCGTCTACACGGGCGAGCGCATCGATCCCGAGAGCCTCGTTTCGGCGGTCGGCGGCCTCGTTCCCGAGGCGGGCAGGGATTATTCCTACACCATCCGTCTTGCGGGCGGGCTCGTCGACGAGATCCTCGGCGCGGGCGATTACACCGTGACCTTCACCGCAGAGGGCAACTTCTATGCGATGGCGAACTCCGTCACCGTGTCCGTCTTCAAGGCGCCGCTCGTCTTGAAGGGCGTCTCCCTCAAGGAGACGGGCCGCGTCTACAATGCCCTGCAAGACGTGAGCGACCTTCTCGACCTCGACGGCTTCACGATCGAAGGCGTCCTCTCCGACGACGTCGTGACGGCCGTCCGCATCATCGCCGAACTTTCCTCGGCGGAGGCGGGAGAGCGCACCGTCAACCTGACCTACATTTTGAGCGGCGCGGAGAACTACTATATCGCGGAGAGCCTTGAAAGCGTTCCCTTCACCGTCTACAGAAAGCCCGTCCATGTCACCTATAATGTCGAAGAGGTCATTCTCGGGCACGAACTCGTCGTCTCCACGCGCGACTTCCTCGCGGGCGACGACGTACAGCTCGTCTACACCGACGAGGGCAAGGGCACGCGCGACGTCGTGATCACCCTCGGCGGCACAGACAGCGCGAACTACGTCCTCCACGATGCGGAGGAGAGGGAGATCCCTTCGCTCACGCTTCATATCTCCGTCGATAAGCTCGCGAACAGCTGGCTCGTAGAGTTCAGCCGCGAGAGCTGGGCGGCGGGAAGCAGACCTTCCGCCGCATCCGAAGCGGTCGCCGAATACGGCGGCAAGGCGCAGATCCGCTACTACACCGATGAAGCCTGCACGCAGGAGATCACCGAAGAAGAGCTCCGCTCGGCCAAGGCGGGCACCTACTATGCGAAGTGCACCGTCGCGGAAGGGGCTTACTACGAGGGCATCACGGGAGTCTATGCGTTCGAGATCCTCGATTCCTATCCCGATATCGGCTGGCCGCTCGCGCTCGCCATTCTCTGCGCGATCCTTCTCGTCATTCTCATCGTGGCGGTCGTCGCGACGAGAAAGCGCAAAAACGAAGACGACACGGTCGTCGTCGTAAGGGATGAAAGAAAGCCTCGGAAGGGCAACCAAAACAGGAGGGGGAACTGATATGGCTGAAAAGATCGCATCGGGTTGGAATATCAACAGCACCGTCCTTTGGATCATCGTGGTCCAAAGCGTGTTCATCGCCGTCGTCCTCTCCGTCATCATCGCCCTGCTCGTGCATAGGGCAAAGGTGAAAAAGCGCGAACGCCAGCAGAGGGAGAGCGCCCCTTACGAATACGGTTACATGCCCGTAAGGCCGTACAATGCCGACGGCATTCCTTCAAACGTGGTGGTCTATACCTCTCCCGAATACGGCAACGCCATTCATGACTATGTGAACAACGTCGTGAAGACCTCCATGCAGTGGCCGGGCTCGCCCTTCGGCCAGGGGAACGGCCCGTCTACTTTCGGCTCATTCCCGCCCGAGCCGCCCGAGCCGCCCAAAAAATAACGAGAACCTCCCGCAGTAGCGATATTGCGGGAGGTTTTTTTGTGCCGAAGTTCCGACGGTTTTTTCCTCCTTCCGACAAAGAATTCTCGCATGTGCACAGATACATATGCTATCATGAAAAGAAAAAAGGGGGATCTTATGGATACTTTGCTTCTGGACCGCCGCACGCAGGGGCTCATCGAGGGGTATGTCCCCGAGGGGGAACTGCTCTTTTCGCTCACCCGCTTTTTCTCCATCTTTGCAGACGGCACGCGCCTTCGCATCCTCTCCGCGCTCGCCATCTCCGAAATGTGCGTCACCGATATTTCGCGGGTGCTCGGCATCAACCAGACGACAGTCTCGCACCAGCTCCGCTTCCTCAAGGACGCGGGCATGGTATGCACCGAGCGGCACGGGAAGATCATCTTCTATTCGCTCTATAACGAGATCGTCAACGATATTTTGCTCAAAGGCGTGGAATTTCTGGGGTACTGAAAAGGCGTCCGCATGTGCGGACGCCCGATTTCTTTTTTGCGGGAATTCTGTTACGGGAGTTGCGAATTTCGGCAGATCGAAGTCTGTGTCGCCATAGTTGGAGCACTTGAATTCAAAGTAGTCGGAGGGGAATTTGCGGCGGTGCACAAATTTTCGGGCAAAATTCTTGAAAAAAACCCTGCAGTCGGATATAATGATGATATGACGGACGTCATCCGCGAAAAACTCAAGCTCCTTCCCGATACTCCCGGCGTCTATATCATGCTCGACGGAGACGGGACGGTCATCTACGTAGGCAAGGCGCGCGTGCTCAAGAACCGCGTGCGGCAATATTTCCATGCCTCCGAGAAGCCCGAAAAAGTTCAGGCGATGGTCGCTTGTATCGCCGATTTTTCCTATATCGTCGCGCCCACCGAGGTAGACGCCCTCGCCCTCGAAAACACCCTCATCAAAAAGTACAAGCCCAAATACAATATCCTTCTCAAAGACGATAAGACCTATCCCTACATCAAGGTGCATACGCGGGAGGAATTCCCCCGCATCTCTATCACCCGCAGGGTGAAGAAGGACGGAAGGTATTTCGGGCCCTTTATGGCGGGCGTGAGTTGCAAGGAGATCGTAGACGTCGCCGCCAAAATCTATCACATCCGCACCTGTTCCACCAAGATCGGCGAAAAGCCAAAAAAACCTTGCCTCAACCATCATCTCGGAAGGTGCCTCGCCCCCTGCGCCCACCTCGTGACGCGGGAGGAATATGCGGAGCGCGTCGAAAAGACGCTCGCCTTTCTCGGGGGAGACTACGAGGACGCCGAGAAGATCTTGAAGGAGAAGATGGAGAAATTCGCCGAGGCGGAGGAGTTTGAACTCGCCCTCGACTACCGCAACAAGATCCGCATGCTCGCGGCCATGGGGCGGCGGCGTATCACCGCCATGCCGCGGGATGTCGATGCGGACATATGGGCATATGCGTCCAACGGCCTGTATGCGTGTATCTCCGTCCTCATGACGCGCGCGGGCGTGATGCAGGGTAGCGTCAACTTCGCCCTCGACGAAGGGGCGGGGGAGCGGGGAGAGCGCTTCATGAGCTTTCTTACCCAATATTATGCCAACAAGCAGATCCCGCATGAGATCGTCTTGGAGGAGCCGCTCGACGACGAACTCTTTTCCGCCTATGCAAAGGGGAAGGAGGGGCGTGGGGTGACCATCACCCGCCCGAAGTTCGGCATCAAGCGGGAACTTCTCGATATGTCTGCCCGCAATGCCGCCGAATATCTCGAGAAGTCGGTCTCGGCCATCGCCCATAAGGAGGATATGACGAAGAGGGCGTGCGAGCGCCTTCAAGAACTCTTGTCGCTCTCGCACTATCCCCGCCGCATGGAGTGTTACGATATTTCCGATATTTCGGGCGTCGACAAGGTGGGCAGTATGGTGGTCTTCACCGAAGGCGAAGCCGACAAATATGAATATCGCCGCTTCCGCATCAAGACGGTGGAGGGGGCGAACGACTTCGCCTCCCTGCAGGAAGTGTTGCGGCGGCGCCTTGCGAAGCTGGGCACAGACGAGGAAGAGCGCTTCCCGAAGCCCCAGCTCATCGTCATCGACGGCGGCAAGGGCCAGCTCTCTGCCGTCAAGGCCATCTTCGACGAAATGGGCGTCGGGGACATCGATCTCATCGCCCTCGCCAAGCAGGAGGAGGAAGTCTTCACCCTCAACACGTCCGGGAGCGTGAAGATCGACCGCCGCGACTATGCCCTCAAGATGCTTCAGCGCATCCGCGACGAGGCCCACCGCTTCGCCATTACATATTTCCGCAACCTGCACTCCAAGCGTTCGCTCTCTTCTGTGCTCGAGGAGATCGAGGGCATCGGGGAGAAGAAACGGCAGGCCCTCATCGCGAAATTCGGCACGATCGACAGGATCATGCGTGCAGACGAGGAGGAGCTTGCGGGGGCCGAGGGCGTGGGCAAAGAGCTCGCCGCACGGATCAGGAAATACTTTGAAACGCTATGAAATATCGCTTGTTTGTATCAGATTTCGACGGGACGCTCGTCCGTGACGACGGGAGCATCTCGACGCGCAATATCGAGGCCGTCGCCCGATTTAGGCGCAGCGGCGGGATCTTCGCCGTGTGCACGGGGAGAATGCTCTCCTCCATCCGTCCCCGCCTCAAGGAGCTTGGGCTTCAGGAGGGGATCGTCGTCGCCTTTCAGGGGGCGCAGATCGCCGATATTGAGACGGGAAAACTTTTGAAGGACGAGGCCTTTTCGGAGGAGGAGGCGCTCGAGGTCGTGCGCTTTTTGGAGGAGAGGGATTTGCACATCCACATCTATGCGGGGGAGGATCTCTATGCCAACCGCCGCGACGCCCTCCTCGAGGCTTACGAGAGGATCTGTCGGGTGAAGGGCGTCGTTCCGAACATGCCTCTTTCGGACATGGTGGCCTCAAAACACATGAAGGTGACGAAAGCGCTCGTCATGTGCCTACCCGAAGAACGGCATGCGATCAAGGCCGCGCTCGAGGAAAAGTTCAAGGAAAAGTACTTCGTCACGCTCTCTTCGGAATGGCTCGTCGAGATCATGCCGAAGGGGCAGACCAAGGCCGCGGCCATCGGGTTTCTCTCCGAATATTACCATATCCCGCGGGAGGAGATCGCGGCGATCGGCGATCAGGAGAACGATCTTCCCATGCTCGCGGAGGCGGGCGGGAAGTTTGCCGTCGCGAACGGGGTAGATGCCCTGCTCCGCATCGCGCAGAAGGTCCCTTCCAACGAAGAAGACGGCGTTGCCTACGCCATCGAACACTACGTCTTGTAGGAAAATACAGAGGATGAAGACGGAAATTTTAGCGCCCGCGGGGGGTGAAGAGGCGGCCCGCGCCGCCCTGCTCGCGGGGGCGGACGCCATCTATTTGGGGCTTTCGCGTTTCTCCGCGCGTGCAGGTGCGGAGAATTTCGGCATGGAGCGTTTCGGAAGTACGTTGCGCCTCGCCCATATGTTGGGCGCAAAGGTCTACGTCGCCCTTAACATCCTCGTCAAAGACGGGGAACTCGGCGACTTCTTCGAGACGGCGCTTGCCGTCTGGAATGCGGGCGCAGACGCCATCCTCTTGCAGGATCTCTTCCTCGGGCGGGAACTTCACCGCCGCTACCCTGCGATGGTCCTGCACCTCTCCACGCAGGCTGGATGTTGCAATGTATGGGGCGCAGAGCTTGCGAAGGAGTTCGGATTTTCGCGCGTTGTGATCGCTCGCGAGACCCCCATGTCCGAGATCAGGCAGATCGCGCGCGTCATCGAGACGGAGGTCTTCGTGCAGGGCGCGCTCTGCTCCTCCTTCTCGGGACAGTGCTATTTCTCCTCCTTTATCGGCAACAACAGCGGCAACCGCGGGCGGTGTAAACAGCCCTGCCGCAAGAAATACAGCATCGACCGCAAGGGGTTCGGGGAGGCGGCTTACGCCCTCTCGCCCTCCGATCTCTGCCTCGGGGGAAGGCTCAAAGAACTTCTCGCGGCGGGGGTGGCTTCCCTCAAGATCGAGGGGCGCATGCGGCGGCCCGAATATGCGGCGGCCGCCGTGAAATACTACCGCGCCCTTTTAGACGGCCGCCCCGCGGGGAGGGAATTTTGCGATCTTATGCGCACCTACAACCGCGGAGATTATACCGAAGGGCTGGCCTTCGGGCAGGACGGCGGATATCTCTCCCGCGCCGTGCAAGGGCATATCGGGGAGAAGATCGGAAGGGTCTCTTTGCGGCATGGTACGCCCTTTTGCGCTACGGAGTATCGGGCGGAGCGGGGCGACGCCTTCAAGATCCTGCGGGGCGGAAGGGAGATCGGCGGCGCGGCTTTCTCCAAGGAGGGAGAGGGCGGTTTCTACCTCTCCTCGGGCGAACCGCTCAAGGCGGGCGACGAGGTGCGGCTCACGACTTCCGTCTGTTCCAACCGAAATGCGCTCGCGCCCGTCAAACTTCGGAAGATCGGAATCAGGTTGCGCTTGATCGCGGGGGAGAGACCTCTCGCCCTCTGCGAAGGGCTGGAATTTCGGGGGGAAGCGCCCCTCGAGGCCGCCAAGAGCGCGCCCCTCACTGCGGAGGAGATCGCCGCCTGCTTCCAGAAGACGGACGGCCTTCCCTTCGAGGTGCACGCCGCCGTCGAGACGGCAAACGCATTCATGCCGAGATCATCCCTCAACGCCTTTCGCAGGGCCTTCTTTTCCGCCCTTGCAGATGCGCTCTGCCCGCCGCGCCCGCCCCTTGCACCCGTCGCGGGGGAGGTACATATTACGCCCGAGGCGGGTACCATGTCCGCGGTAATAGGGGAGGGGAAGGCAGATATTTTCATTTATAAACCCGAGGACTATGCGCGGATCGAACGGCCCGTGCATGCGGGCGAAGTGTTCCTCTATCTTCCTCCCCTTTTCACCGCCGCAGACGAGGCTTTGATCGCGGGGAAACTTTCTCTCTTCGACGGCATCTATGCGGAGGGCTACTACGGCATCGCCCTCGCAAAAAAATATCATATGCCCCTGTTTGCGGGCACGGGCTTCAACCTCACCAACGCCTATGCCGTCGCGGGAGTGGGGGAATATGCGAAATATTTTGCCCTCTCCAAGGAGCTCACCGTGCGCGAGCAGAACGCCCTCGCGGCGCGTGGGGCCTTTGCCCTCTCGGGGGGCGACATCAAAGTCATGGATCTATGCTACTGCCCGTTCGGGGCGGCATGTGCGGATTGCGATAGGAGAGCGCTCTACCGCCTCACCGATGAGGATGGGCGCGTCTTCCCCCTGCGTAGATACCGTCTTTCGGGCATGGTATGCCGATTTGAGCTCTATAACTGCGCCGCACTCTCCCCCGTGGAGGGAAAGGCAAGCTTACTTTACGATAATTCCGCAATCGCCCTTCGCAACGGGAAAATGACGAATGGCCATGCGGAGAGGAGTTTGTTATGAAGAGCAGCAGGGAACTTCTGGAACTTGATAAGATCTTGTCCGCCGTCTCGGAATATGCCGTCCTCGAGGAGAGCAAGGCCGCCCTCTGCGAGCTTCGTCCGACGGAGGATCTCTCCGCCGCGCACACCCTTCTTTCCTATACCGAGGAGGCCACCCGCCTTCTCTTTACCCTCGGCGCGGGGCGGGTGGAATATTTCCCGCCGCGGGGGGATATTTTGGAACGGGCCGAAAAGGGCGCGGCGCTCTCCTGCGGGGAATTGCTCTCCTGCGCCCGCATGCTTCGTTCCGTCCGCGTGCTTTACGATTCCGTCACGCGGCTTGCCGATGAACAGATCGTGCTCTTTCGCGAGCTCTGCGCGCAACTTGAATTCGACGCCCGCCTCGAGCGGGAGATCGGCGATAAGATCGTGAGCGAGGATACCATCGCCGACGATGCGAGCGAAAAGCTGTTCTCCATAAGAAGGGAGATCCGCCTCCTCGGGGAGCGCATCCGCGCCCGCCTCGCCCGCTACCTTGCGGGCGACGAAAAAAAATACTTGCAGGACGGTCTCATCACCGTGCGCGGCGATCGGTTCGTCATTCCCGTCAAGGCGGAATATAAACGTGCCGTCCGCGGCTTTGTGCACGACCGCTCCCAAAGCGGGGCGACCGTCTTCATCGAGCCCGAAGAGGTCCTCGAGATGAACAACGAGCTCATGGACCTCGCCGTCGATGAGAAGGAGGAAGAGGAGCGTATCCTCAAAGATCTCTCGGGCCGCGTCGGGCGCATGCGCGCCGCGCTCGAGCATTCCCTCTCCCTCGTCTGCGAAGCGGATACCTTTTTTGCCCGCGCCGAATACGGCTACCGCATCAAGGCCAAAAGACCTCTTCCGAACGCGAAGGGCATCATCGACATCAAAAAGGGGAGGCATCCCCTTCTCGATGAGAAGAAGGCCGTCCCCGTCTCGGTCGCGGTGGGGGAGAACTACCGCTTCTTGCTCCTCTCGGGGGCGAATACGGGCGGGAAGACGGTCACGCTCAAGATGTGCGGGCTCTTCTGCCTCATGGCGGCGTGCGGGCTGTTCGTTCCCGCGGAGGAGGGCGCCCGCCTCTCGATCGGCCGCGTCTTCTGCGACGTGGGCGACAGCCAATCCATCGAGGAGAACCTCTCTACTTTCTCCTCGCATATCGTAAATCTCCGTGAGATCCTGAAGGAGGCGGGGGAGAATTCCTTCGTGCTCATCGACGAACCGGGCGGGGGCACCGACCCCGAGGAGGGGCAGGCTTTGGCAAAGGCCGTCCTTGCCGCACTCATGCGGAAGGGATGCCGCGGTATCGTTACCACGCACTATTCCGCCCTGAAGGAATTCGCCTACGAGACGGAGGGGATCGAAAACGGCAGTATGGCCTTCGACGCGGGCGACCACCGCCCCCTCTATGAACTCAAGATGGGCGCCCCCGGATCTTCCAACGCCCTCGCGATCTGCGAACAGCTCGGCCTCGCCGCCGAGACGGTCGAGGAGGCGAGGGGGTATCTCTCGGAGGGGGCCCGCACCTTCGAGCGCACCATCCGCGCCGCCGAAGAGAGCAGGATCAGAGCGGAAAAGCTCGTTTTGGAGACGGAAGAGCTTCGCCGCACATGGGAGGAACGCACGGCCGCCCTTTCGCGCGAGGAGGAAAAGTTCAGAAAGGAGCGGGAGAGGTTTCTCATGTCCTCCAAGGCGGAGGCGAGAAGGATCGTCTCGGAGCGCACCGCCGAGGCCGAAGAGATCCTCGCCAAGATCGAGGAGATCTTCAAAAAGGAGACGCTCTCCGAGAGCGACCTCATTCGCGCCCGAACGCTCAAGAACACGATGAACAGGGGCACCATGTCCGAGGAAGAGCCTCCGATCCGCGCCGAAAAACTCGATCCGAACAGTTTGAAGGCGGGCATGCGGGTGCGCATCGGGAGCATGCAGACGGACGGCGTCGTCCTCTCCGTCGGCAGGGAAAAGGCGGAAATTCAGGCGGGCGCGATCCGCGTAAAGGTCTCAAAAGACGACCTCTATAAGCCCGCTCCCCAAAAGAAGGAGGAGGAGAGCGTACAGCTTCGGCGGGATCTCTCCGTCCGCAGGGAGGCCTTCCCCGAGATCAACCTCATCGGGATGACGACGGCGGAGATGGAACCCGAACTCGAGCAATTCCTCGACGGCGCGGTGCTCGCAGGCGTCAAAGAGGTGCGCATCGTCCACGGCATGGGCACGGGAAAGTTGCGCGCCGCCGTGCACGCCCTGCTCAAAAAGCATCCGCACATCGAGGGCTTCCGCCTCGGAAAGTACGGCGAAGGGGAATCGGGCGTGACGATCGCGACCTTGAAATAGTCATAATTTCTTTACCCGAACAATACAATGGTGATAAATCTTGCTTGTTTGAGGTAAACTGTTGAAAAAATCATGCGTGATCGCCGCCGTCACCAATGCGGCGCTCGTACTTGTCGTTGCCGTCGTCGCCGTCGTCTGTTTTCTTCCCGCGCCGAGCGCGGCCGCCACCCTCGGGGACGGCGTCATCCGCAAGGGGGGCTGCGAAGACGGCGTATCCCTCATGGTCAACGTCTATTGGGGGACGGACGAAGTCTATGAGATGCTGGATATTTTGGAGGAACACAACGCCTCGGCGACCTTCTTTATCGGCGGTTGCTGGGCGGACGACAACGTGGAATGCGTAAAGGAGATCGCCTCGCGGGGGCATGAGATCGGTTCGCACGGCTATTTTCATTTGAGCCACGACGACCTCGACTTCGACGGGAATGTCCGCGAGATCGCGACGAGCGTGGAACTTCTCTCCCTCATCACCCACCGCCCCGTCACCCTGTTTGCGCCGCCATCGGGGGCGTATTCCAAGGATACGGTGAAGGCGGCGGAGAGCATGGGGCTCAAGACGGTGCTCTGGAGCAAGGATACCGTCGATTGGAGGGATAAGGATGCCGATACCTGCTTCGAGCGGGCGACGAAGGACGTCGCGGGGGGCGATCTCATCCTCATGCACCCCATGGCGCACACGGTGAAGGCGCTCCCCCGCATTCTCACTTATTTAGAAGAGCACGGTCTCCGCGCCGTAACGGTGGGGGAGAACCTCGGCTGAAATAGAGAAATACATAGGAAAGAGGCAATACCAATGGTTGAAGTAAGGAAACTTTCAAACGGCGTACGCGTCATCGTCAAGCACATGGAGGGGCTTCTCTCCGTGACGATGGGCGTCCTCGTCGGCACGGGCGCGGCCTACGAGACGGATGGGGAAGACGGCATCTCCCATTTCATCGAACACATGCAGTTCAAGGGTACGCCCACGCGGACGGCCTTCGAGATCTCGGATGCGTTCGACGCCTTGGGCGCGCAGGTCAACGCCTTCACGGGCAAAGATCTCACCTGCTACTACACGAAGGCGACGACCGACCACGCGGAGGAGGCGTTCGGCCTTCTCGCAGACCTGTTCCTTCACGCGGATTTCCCCGAGGAGGAGATGAAGCGGGAGAAGGGCGTCGTCATCGAGGAGATCAATATGGACGAGGATTCGCCCGAAGATCTCTGCCTCGACCTGCTTGCCCGCGCCGCCTTCGGCAGGGGAAGCTACGGCAGGAACATTCTGGGCCCCGCAAAGAATGTGCAGGGGTTCACGCGGGAGGATATTTTCCGCTATAAGCGGGAGCGTTACTGCCCCGAAAACATCGTCGTCTCCTTCGCGGGGAACATCGACGTGAAGTGCGCCATGGAGCTTGCCGAGCGTTGGTTCTCGGACATGGTACCAACATCTTTTGTCGATCGCGTGAAGACGATCGAGAATCGGCGGGACAACCTCTTCAAGGAAAAGCCCATCGAACAGGCGCATTTCGCCATCGGCTTCCCCACCGTAAAAAGGGAGGGCGAAGGCTACGAGGCCGTGCAGGTGATGAACGCCGTCTTGGGCGGGGGGATGAGTTCCCGCCTCTTCAAGAAGGTGCGCGAGGAGCTCGGGCTCGCCTATTCCGTCTATTCCTACACGTCGCACTACGCCGAGACGGGGCTTCTCACCGTCTATGCCGCCGTCAATCCCGCGAAGGCGGAGGAGGCCGCGCGGGCGGTCGAAAGCGTCATCGCCGCCTTCAAGAAGGAGGGGATGACGGAAGAAGAGTTCCTGCGCGGCAGGGAACAGCTCAAGGCGGGCAACATTTTTTCGCAGGAGAACACCTCCTCGCAGATGCTCCTCTACGGCAGGACGATGCTCTATTTCAACGAGGTCTACGATTTTGAAAAGCGCATGGCCGCGATCTCCGCGCTCACCCTCAAGGACATCCGCCGCGCCATTTCGGAGAATTTCGATTTTGAACGGGCGGCCGTCGCCGCCGTCGGGAAACTCGCCGCTCCCATCAAGCTATGAGCCGCTTCGAGGGCTTCGCGCCCGTATCCGACGGGGAGAGCCGCGTGCTCATTCTGGGGAGTTTTCCCTCCGTGAAGAGCAGGCGGGAGGGGTTCTACTACGGCAATCCGCAGAACAGATTCTGGCGGATGCTCTGCGGTTTTTTCGGGGAGGAAGTTCCATCTTCCGTCGAGGGGAAGATCGCCTTTCTACATAGAAATCACGTCGCACTTTGGGACATGGTGGCCTCGTGCGAGGTCAAAGGCTCGGCGGACGCCTCCATAAAAGAGCCCGCGGCGGTCGATCTTGTCCCCCTCCTTTCGAGCGCGCCTTTCGGGGCGATTTTGTGCAACGGGGCGGCCGCTTTTGGCATGCTCGAAGAGCATTTTCCCGATCTTCTTCCCATGGCGAAAAAGCTCCCTTCGACCTCGCCCGCCAATCCGCGCTATCGCGAAGAGGCGTGGCACGCGGAGCTCGCGGCTCTCTTTTGCAAAGATTGAAGGGGACGGATTTATATAAAAGGGTTGACATTTGCCGCGCGTTGCGTTAAAATAGAGAAAAAATCTGTCAAAAAGCTCCGCATTGCGGAGACGGGAGGTTCATTTATGTTCGAGAAAGTTTGCAAGATGCTCGCCGATCAGCTGGGGATCCCCGCGGATACCATCAAGCCCGAATCGGAGGTGATCAAAGATCTCGGCGCCGATTCGCTCGACGTCGTGGAACTCATGATGGCGATCGAGGATGAATACGGCATCACCCTGCCCGACGGTGAGGTGGAAAACATCAAGACGGTGGGCGATATTGTCGCGATGCTCGAGAAGAACGTCAAATAACTTTATGCGATCGCGGCGGCCATGGGGGCCGCCGTTTTCGTTTGGGAGAGGGGATGAAGAATTTCTTGTTCGATCTTTACGGCACGCTCGCCGATATTCACACCGACGAAGAGAGCGCCGCCTTCTGGGAGGAGATCGCCCGCCTGCTCGCCGCCCCCGATGCGGGCGAGGTGCGCAAGGATTACCTTTCTTTTTGCCGCGCGGAGGCCGAAAAATTGCCCGAAGGCGGGGAGATCGAGCTCATGCGCGTGTTCGCGGCGCTTTTGAAAAAGCATGCAAAAAAGGGGTGCGCCTTCGCAGAAGACGGCCTCGCTTTTGCCCACGCCTTCCGCGATGCCTCTCTGAAGAGACTTTGCCTCTATGAAGGGGTGGAAGAGCTCCTACGTGGCATCCATGTCCGAGGGGGAAGGGCCTTTTTGCTCTCGAACGCACAGGCGTGTTTCACCCGCCGCGAGATCGCTTTGCTCGGGATCGCGGAGCTTTTCGACGGCATTCTGCTCTCCTCGGAGGTTGGCTTCAAAAAGCCTTCACCCCGTTTTTTCGAGGCCGCCTTCCGAAAGTTCTCCCTCCGCCCCGAGGAGTGCATCTATGTGGGCAACGATCTCTCCGACGACGTGGGCGGGGCCCATGCGGCGGGGCTTGCCTGCGTCTATATCGAGACGGCGCAATCGGGCCGCTACAACTCTCCTCCCGTGCCCGATTTCGAGGCGGAGGACCGACCCGCCCTCGCACGGATCCTGTTTTCGCTCGCGTAGCAAATAATTTAGGGCGCGCAAAAACGCCTAAACCGCACCGCCGCCGTATGCAAAATTTTATGTATATTTTCAAAGAAAAAGCGCATAAATCGACATAAATTTTACATATTCACATTTTTTGTGAAATTCTAAAAAAAATTTGGCCAAATTGGGAAAATCTATTGCAATTTTTTTCAAGCCGTGTTACAATATTTGAAGAATCCGAGAGGCGGAACATGCCCTGCGGGCGGCTGTCTCGGGGCGTATAAAACTTCGGCTTTCGGGTAAAAAAATAGGGGAAAATATATGAAGAAGAAACTGGTTACCTTTTTCTCACTGATCGTTGCGGTCATGATGCTTCTCTCCACGGGCCTTTTGGCGGCCTGCGGCGGAGGAAATAACAGCGGCGATACCTGCGACCATGTCGATCAAAACGGCGACGATATCTGCGATCTCTGCGGCGATCCCATGGGTTCTAAACCCGATAAGCCCGATAAGCCCGACAATCCCGATAACCCCGGCGATGTCGAAGAGGGCGAGATCCGCGTCGTGTTCCATTATAACCGTGCGTTGGGTTATTCCGGATGCGATATCTGGATCTGGTGGAGCGATGTTGCGGGTAGAGGCTATACGCTCACTAATACGGATTCCTATGGCGCATACGTCATTATCGACATTCCTGCGGACACGGAATCTGTTGGCTTCATCGTCCGTACGGGTTGCTCCGATCCCGGCGGGACGGACTGGGGAACTGCGACCAAGGACGGTACGCAAGACGACCGCACGGTTCCCGTTACCGATCGCTTCATCAAAAATAATCAGATCGATGTCTATTTGAAGGCGAATGATGCGAAAAATTATTTGAGTAACGACGGAGGCAAAACACTTGAAGAAATGAAGATCATCAGTCTTGCCGATATGGCCTCCTTCACACAGGTCAAATATGTTGTTTCGCCTGCAGGCGACATTACGAAGGATATGATCTCGATCAAGACCGACGAAGGCAAGACAGTCGCGGTCAGTTCTTTGGCAAACGACAGCAGGCTTTCGGGAACGATCACGCTCGGGGAAAATCTCGATCCTACAGAGGCTTACAAACTTTCGATCGAAGGCTACGGCGATTCGCCGATCGTTCCCAATTCGTGGTTCAACGATCCTTCTTTCTTCAACAATTATTCCTATAGCGGCAAACTTGGCGTGGAGCTTACCACCACGAAGGCGATCTTCCGTCTTTGGGCGCCTACGAGCAAGAGTGTCACGCTCAACATCTACGATACGGGCACGCAGGGCGAAGGCACAGCCAAGACCTATCCGCTTACGGGCGGCGGCCAAGCCGAAAAGGGCCTTTGGACGAAGGAGCTCGATCGCAGTGAAGTCGAAAACAAATATTACACCTATACTGTTGTAAATTCACTTGGCACGAACGAAGTCGTCGATCCCTATGCGGTTTCCGTGGGGCTCAACGGCAAACGGGGCATGGTGCTCGATATCGCCAACACCAATCCCGAGACGGGCTTCGATCACACGAACTTCCTTCCCGAGACGGCGAAAAACGGCGGCAAGTTCAACTACACCGATGCCAACATCTGGGAGATCCATGTCCGCGACTTCTCCAATATGAACAGCGCGCAGAAGGCGGAATACAGGGGCAAGTACATGGCGTTCACCGAGACAAATCTCACCAACGCCAATGGCGTGCCCGTCGGCGTCAAGTATTTGAAACAGCTCGGCATCACGCACGTGCACCTTCTTCCTTCCTTCGACTATGCGACTGTTGAAGAACAGGCGAGCGCGGCGTTCAACTGGGGCTACGATCCCTTGAACTACAATGCGCCCGAAGGGAGCTATTCCACCGATCCCGCACACGGCGAAGTCCGCGTGAAGGAATTCAAGGCGATGGTGCAGGCTCTCCACGACGAGGGCATCGGCGTCATCATGGACGTCGTCTACAACCACACGAGCGGGCTCGACTCCAACTTCCAGAAGATCGTCCCTTATTATTACTATCGTTTCCAAGGGAACGGCAAGCCTTACAGCGGCAGCGGTTGCGGCAACGAGACGGCTTCCGACCGTACCATGTTCCGCAAGTTCATGATCGACTCCGTGGAGCATTGGCTCAACGATTACAATGTCGACGGTTTCCGTTTCGACCTCATGGGTCTTCATGATACGACGACCATGCAACAAATCGAACGGGCAGTCCACGCCATCAACCCCAACGCCCTCATCTACGGCGAAGGCTGGACGGGCGGCACGAGCGGTTTGGCTTCTTCGAACCAATCTGTCCTCAGTAAACTTCGTACCGTTAACAGCAGTGTCGGCGGCGTCAGCGGAAATCATTCCAATGGCGTTTCCATGTTCAACGACGTTATCCGCGATGCGATCAAGGGTTCGACGAACGGCGAGGATACGGGCTATGCGACGGGCGCGAAGGACGACAGCGGCACGATCAAGAACATTCTCTTCGGTTTGAACGGCAGTGTTCAGAACTCGACTTTGGGGACTCGTTCTTCCGGTTGGCAGGCATATGACCCCACCAACGTCATCAACTACGCCTCCGCACACGATAACCTCTCCCTTTGGGATAAGATCCAGTCGGCTTACGGCAAAGGCACGAACGCCCTCAGCATCAAGCGCAACCGCTTGGCGGCTTCCATCGTCCAACTTGCGCTCGGCGTTCCCTTCATGCAGGCAGGCGAAGAGATGCTCCGCACCAAGACGAATTCAAACGGCACATTCAACGAAAACAGCTACAATGCACCCGACAGCGTGAACAATTTGAAGTGGGATACGCTTACGACCTCTTCCGAACAGTACAAGATGATGCAATACTACTCCGGCCTCATCGCCTTCCGTAAGGCGCACGCCGTGGTTCGCTCGGCAACGTCCGAGGGCATCCTCTCGAAGAACGGAAGCATTCCCGTTGCGCAGGGCTCCCTCATCCAATATCAGATGAAGTCCGGAAGCGACACCATCTATGTGATCTTCAATGCAGGCTTGCAAGAGGGCACGGCACATCTTCCCGCAGGAAATTGGGGGCTCTACATCAACGGTGATACCGGCGTGGCCGGAACGACCCGTATCGGTAGCTCCGTAAGCGGCAACACCGATGTGAAGATCCCTCCGATCAGTTGCTATGTCTACGTTTTGAACGGCTGATAAATGAAGATAGGAGCTTCCCGGGGCGGGCATGTCCCGCTTCGGGAAGTAAATAGCGAAACGGGCGGGGCGCAGGCCTTCGATGAGATCGGTTCTTTGATCTCCGCTCAAGACAGGGGGCGCCCCCTGTCCGTACAGAATACGGCTGTATTCTGTAAAACATCTATCCGGCACAAACGCACAGTTCGTGCGAAAATAAAAAATATTTTTTTGGAGGAATGTAACAATGAAGGCAAAGAAATTGTTTGGCATCCTGCTTGCAGGCGCCATGGCACTTTCGGCAGTCGCCGGCCTTGCGGCTTGCGGCGGGAACGAGGATCCCGATGACCCCGATACTCCCGATCTCCCCACGAAAGAGGACACGACGCAGTATTATATCGTCGGTAAGGGCAGGGGCGACCTCGCGGATCAGGGTGATAACGGCTTCGATCTTGAGAAGAACAACCACGCATTCGAGAAGGACACCACGCAGACCGGCAACGTCTTCACGATCACCATCAACCTCTATGAGGGCGACGAATTCGGTATCGTTCACGACAACGCTTGGGATGGCCAGATGGGCATCGAGATCGTTGAGAACGAGGGCAAGGACGCCGAAGACAAGCAGATCTTTGAGACGGGCGGCGGCTACGACATCAAGAACATCAAGGTTGCCGAGGGCGTGAACGCGAAGTTCAAGCTCACCCTTACGACCAACCCGCTTCTTCCTTCCCACAACAAACTTACCTGGGAGATCGTGGAACCGCTTACCCCTCTTAAGCCCATCGTGATCAAGGGCTACTACGTCGTCGGTACCTTCGTGGATGACGAGGGCAAGATGGTCAACTTCAACTATAAAGACGGCGTTACCCCCGAACTTACGCTTGAGAACGGCAAGTATGTCTGCACGATCGAAGTGGAGGATGTCTCCGATACAGTGGATGGCGATGCGAATTATAACTGGTTGAAGGAATCCAGCGCCGTCTTTGCTTGCAAGGTCGTCAGTGTGACCGACGAAGATACGATCAAGGATTGGTATAACTGCGCCGACACCGAAGACAATGCGTTGTTCACCGAAGCGGGCACCTATCAGATCGTTTTCGATCTTGAAGCAGGGACCTTCACTTTCTCGGCTGTGACCGAATAATCGCTGAGCGGAAAGACCGCACAACACAAAAAAAGAACGGATCCGATCTTCGGGTCCGTTTTTTTGTGCCGAAAAAATGGGGGGCAAGGCTCCTCCCACGGAGGAGCTGTCACGCGAGAGCGTGACTGAGGTGGGGCGTGTTCTGAATTCGTACCCACCCCCTTTGAT
>CANQFB010000015.1 GCA_947598205.1 uncultured Clostridia bacterium | reverse complement strand
AATAATGTGATTCCTCGACTACGCTCGGAATGACGCATTGGGACACCCCACCCCCTTCAATTCCCCCTCCCCAAGGAGGGGGTTCCACAGCGATGTTTCGACTTCGCTCAACATGACGTAATTATAGCGGGGCGTTCTCCATTCACGTCATACTGAGCCGCCGAGGAACTTCTCCATTCACGTCATACTGAGCCTGTCGAAGTATCACCGCATTATAAAATAATGTGATTTCTCAACTACGCTCGGAATGACGCATTGGGACACCCCACCCCCTTCAATTCCCCCTCCCCAAGGAGGGGGTTCCACAGCAATGTTTCGACTTCGCTCAACATGACGTAATTATAGCGGGGCGTTCTCCAATCACGTTCGGAATGACGTGATTATAGCGAGCAGAATGTTCATATTTCAATTTCACATTTGTCTTGACAAGGGGCGCGGTTTGCATTATAATAATGATAGGATATGGGAGAAATTATGGACATCAGAGAAATTTTATCGCGGTGCGACCACACCCAGCTCTCGCCGACGGCGACGTGGGAAGATATTCGTGCGCTCATCGACGACGGCATCCGCTACCACACGGCTTCCGTCTGTATCCCGCCCTGCTATGTCGCGGCGGCGAAGGATTATGCGAAGGAGGGCGTGAAGATCTGCACGGTCATCGGCTTCCCCAACGGCTACAATGCTTCGATCGTGAAGGCGGGCGAGGCTGAAGAGGCCGTTTTATCGGGTGCAGACGAGATCGACATGGTGATCAACCTCGGCGATATGAAGGCGGGCAACTATGCCGCCGTCCGCGATGAGATCGCCCTTGTGAAGCGGGCATGCCGCGGGAAGCTCCTCAAAGTCATTGTGGAGACCTGCCTTCTCACCGATGAAGAGAAGGCGACCGCATGCGACCTTGTGGCCGAGGCGGGGGCGGACTTCATCAAGACGTCGACGGGCTTTTCCAAGGCGGGCGCGACGTTTGCCGACGTAGAGATCTTTCAAAGGCGCATTCAAGAGCACGGCCTCAACATCCGCATCAAGGCGGCGGGGGGCATTTCATCCATCGCCGATGCGGAGAAGTTCATCGCCCTCGGCGCAGACCGTTTGGGCACTTCCCGTATCGTGAAGATCGTGAAGGAGGAACATCTCTTATGAGCGAGAAAACCAGCGTTCCCACGCCGCACATCGCGGCAAAATACGGCGACTTTGCCGAGACGGTGCTCATGCCGGGCGATCCGCTTCGCGCAAAATTCATCGCAGAAAACTTCCTCGAAAATCCCGTTCTCGTGAACAACGTGCGCGGGGTGCAGGGCTACACAGGGACATACCATGGCAAGAGGGTATCGGTGATGGCCTCGGGCATGGGTCAGCCCTCCATCGGAATTTATTCCTACGAACTTTTCAACTTCTATGGCGTGGAGAAGATCATCCGCGTGGGCTCTTGCGGCTCTTTCGTGGAGGATTTGCACGTGCGCGACCTCATTTTGGCACAGGGCGCGTGCACCAACGGCAACTACGCCAAACAATATAACCTTCCGGGGACTTTTTGCCCCATCGCCGATTTCGGCCTTCTGCGCCGTGCGGCCGACGTATGCGAGCGGGAGGGTCTCCGCTACAAGGTGGGCAATATCTTCTCCTCGGATATGTTTTACGATGATAGCAATAGCGGCATGCAATGGGCAAAGATGGGGGTCTTGGGCGTAGAGATGGAGAGTGCGGCCCTCTATTGCAATGCGGCGCGCGCGGGCAAGAAGGCCCTCTGCATCTGCACCGTGAGCGATAGTTTCCTTCATCCCGAAGAGAACACGACGGCCGAGGAGCGGCAGAACTCCTTCACCGCCATGATGAAAGTTGCTCTGGAGATCGCTTGATATGGCAAAGAGATTGTTTTTGATCGTCCTCGACAGTTTCGGCGTGGGGGAACTTCCCGACGCAAATTTGTGGCACGATGAAGGATCGGATACGCTCGGCGCCATCCGTTCCCATCCCAATTTCAACTGCCCGAATTTGAAAAATTTGGGGCTCTTCAACATCCAAGGCATCGGTGGCGGGGTACCCATGCCCGCGGCCAGCTTTGCAAAAATGCGCGAAGCGTCGATGGGCAAGGATACGACGATCGGCCATTGGGAGATCGCGGGCGTCATCTCGAAAGAACCTCTTCCGACGTATCCCGAAGGCTTCCCCCGCGAGGTCATCGAAGAGTTTGAACGCCGCACGGGCAGAAAAGTGCTCTGCAACAAGCCCTATTCGGGCACGGAAGTCATCAAAGACTACGGAGAGGAGCACCTGAAGACGGGTGCGCTCATCGTCTATACTTCGGCCGACAGCGTATTCCAGATCGCCGCGCATGAGGACATGGTACCCCCCGAAGAGCTCTACCGCTACTGCGAGATCGCCCGCGGGATGCTCCGCGGCAAGCATGGCGTGGGCAGGGTCATCGCCCGCCCGTTTACGGGGGAATATCCCTTTACGCGCACGGCGAACAGGCACGATTTTTCCCTCGAGCCGCCCAAAGATACCATGCTCGACCTTTTGCACAGGGCGGGCTATGCGACCCTCTCCGTCGGCAAGATCTACGATATTTTTGCGGGGCGCGGTGTCTCGGAGAGCCACCGCACCGTCTCCAACGCGAACGGCATGGAAGTGACGCTCGCCCTTCAGAAGGAGGATTTCGAGGGGCTCTGCTTTGTCAACCTCGTCGATTTCGATATGAAATACGGCCACAGGAACGACGTTGCGGGCTATGCGGCCGCGGCGACGGAGTTCGACCGTTTCCTCTCCGATTTTCTTCCCGCCATGCGGGAGGATGACGTGCTTCTCATCACGGCCGACCACGGTTGCGATCCTTCGACCCCTTCGACCGATCATTCCCGCGAATACACGCCCATGCTCATCTTCGGGAGCAAGATCGCGGGCGGCATAGATCTCGGGATCCGTCCTACGTTTGCCGATATTTCCGCGACCGTGCTCGACTTCTTCGGCGTGGAGAAGCAAGACACGGCGGGCGAGAGCTTTTTGGGGAAGGTCGCAAAATGAAGGACATGAAATTTTTGGTAGAAGCCGCAGAGGATGCGAGAATGGGAGCTTATGCGCCCTATTCGCGTTTTCTCGTCGGCGCGGCGCTCCTCACAAAGAGCGGCAAAATTTATACGGGCTGTAACATCGAGAACGCCTCCTATCCCGCCGGCATCTGCGCCGAACGCACGGCCATCTTCAAGGCGGTGAGCGAGGGAGAGAGGGAGTTTGAGGCCCTTGCGCTCGTCGGCGGAAGGGCGGGGGAAGTCGCCCCGTTTTGCGCCCCGTGCGGCATTTGCAGGCAGGTCATCGCAGAATTCTGCCCGCCCGAATTCCCCGTCATTTTAGGGAATAAAGAGCATTTCGAGACCTACACCTTGGGCATGCTCCTGCCGTTTTCGTTCACGAAACAAGATCTATAAGGAAACATATGAAAAAAACCGCCATCAAAGTTTTATCGCTCATCGCCGCGCTCTGCTTTGCGCTCTTCCTCGGCGCCTGCGGCAGTGGGGACGAGCCAACAGGGGGCAGGATCGCAACGCCCGAAGTCGTCGTCTGCAACGACGGGAGCGTCATTTGGTCTCCCGTCGAAAAGGCGTTATATTATGCATATTCGGTCGACGGCGGCGAAGAGGTCTTTACGCAGGAATGTACCTGCTCCGAGCCCCTTAAGGATGGGCAGACGGTCCGCGTCAAGGCGGTAAGCGGCGACGAAGCGCTCGCCGACAGCAACTATTCCGCCCCGCAGACTTACCATAAAGAGGTCGTAGACCCCGACCATGTCCATAGCGACGTGGACGGAGACGGCATTTGTGACCGTGGCGGCGAGAGCGTCCTTGTGGGGCTCTCCATCTACGCCGTCAACGATCTTCACGGCAAATTTATGGATACTTCCACCCAACCCGGGCTGGACGAATTCACCACCTATATGAAGGGGCTCTATGCCGACCCCGCCCGCGAAGAGATCCTCATCTCCTCGGGCGATATGTGGCAGGGGACGGCCGAATCTCTCCTCAACAGAGGGCAACTCATGACGGAGTGGATGAACGACGTCGGATTTTCTTCGATGACGCTCGGCAACCACGAATTCGATTGGGGTTCGGATGTTCTTACCCCTAACAGCGAGCTCGCCGAGTTCCCCTTCCTCGGCATCAACGTGCGCGAAAACGGCGTCATGCCCGACTATTGCGAGGCCTCCGTCGTCGTGGAGAAGGGGGGCGTCAAGGTGGGCATCATCGGCGCGATCGGCGATTGCCTCTCCTCCATTTCGGGGGAATTCCGCGGCGGCTTGCAGTTCGAGACGGGAACGAGCCTTACGAACCTCGTCAAGAAGGAGGCGACCCGTCTGCGCGAGGAAGAGGGGTGCGATCTCATCGTCTATTCCATTCACGGCGGCGGCGAGAACGGTACTTCGGGCGTCACTTCCGTGAAGAACAGCGATATGGGCTGGTACGATAGCGGGCTCTCGAACGGATACGTCGATCTCGTCTTCGAGGGACATACCCATAAGAAATACACCCTCAAGGATGAATACGGCGTCTACCATCTGCAGGGGAGCAGTGAGAACCGCGATTTGAGCTGTGCCGATATTTCCTACAATACGGTAACGGAGACTTTCACCGTCACGCCCCGCCACATCGGCACCAATGTCTATGCAAAAAACACGCTTGAAGACGATCCCATCATCGATACCCTCTACGGCAAATATTTCCCCGAGCGCGATCTCTATTCGCCCATCGGCTCTACAAGCACCACGCGCGACAGCGACGCCATTGTGAGCAAGGTCGCCGAGCTCTACTATGAGAAAGGTGTGGAAGTATGGGGCAAGGATTACACGATCGTCTGCGGCGGCGGGTTCCTCAATGTCCGCAACCCCTACAATATCTATGGGGTGGATGTCTCCTATGCGGATATCGCGACCGTATTGCCCTTCGATAACGAGATCGTCCTCGGCAGGATCCGCGGGAGCGACCTTATCAGGTTCTTAAATAGGCGCACCGCAACGAGCAATAAATACACCATCTACACGACGATCGAGCCCGCCGACGTTGACGAGGGAAAGACCTATTATATCGTTGTGGATAGCTATACTTCGAGCTATTCTTCCAACCGAATCACCAAGGTCGCAGGTCTCGGCACGGGCTATTACGCCCGCGACCTTCTCAAAGAGTTCATCGCCGAAGGTGGCTGGGAATAAAGATAACATTCCGCCAACCGCGTCATCCTGAGCCGATATGGCTATACCATGTCCGAAAGGGCCCATCCTCGAAGGATCCCGAAATACGCAGTCCGACTGCATGTCAAACGTGTCATCCCGAGCCGCACCTCGTCAAACGTGTCATCCCGAGCCGAAGGCGAGAGGATCCCCTAAATGAAAACACGGACTCCGTATGAGGGGATACTCTCACCCGCATTGCGGGTTCGGTATGACAGGTGGGCGGTAAACAAAAAAAGCGAAATAAATTATGAGACTTTATGATATTATCAAAAAGAAACGCGACGGGGGAGAGCTCACGACCGAGGAGATCAACTTCTTCATCCGCGGCGTGACGGACGGCTCCATTCCCGACTATCAGATCTCCGCGCTTTGCATGGCCATCTACTTTCGGGGCATGAACGTGCGGGAGACCTCAGACCTCACCTTTGCCGTGCGCGATTCGGGCGAGCGGCTGGATTTTTCCGCCATCAAAGGTATCCGCGCCGACAAACATTCCACGGGAGGCGTGGGGGATAAGACCAGCCTCGTGGTGGGGCCCATCGTCGCCTCCCTTGGGGTGAAAGTCGCCAAGATGAGCGGTCGCGGCCTCGGGCACACGGGCGGAACTGTGGATAAGCTCGAAGCCATCCAAGGCCTCAAGACGACGCTTTCGGAAGAAGATTTTATCAAGCAGGTCAACGACATCGGCATCGCCATCATCGGGCAGTCCCGCGAGTTCGCGCCCGCAGATAAGAAGCTCTACGCCTTGCGCGACGTGACGGCCACGGTGGATAGCATGCCCCTCATCGCCGCGAGCATCATGGGCAAGAAACTTGCCGCCGACGACGACTGCATCGTCCTCGACGTGAAGACGGGGAGCGGTTCTTTTATGAAGAGCGTGGAAAGAAGCCGCGCTCTCGCCCGCCTCATGGTGGACATCGGAAAGCGTGCGGGCAAGAAGATGGTCGCCCTCATCACCGATATGGACGTGCCGCTCGGCCATGCGATCGGAAACTCCTTGGAGGTCATCGAGGCCGTCGAAACGCTCAAGGGAAGAGGTCCTGAAGATTTTACGAAGGTTTGCCTCACTCTCGCCGCTTATATGCTCTCTCTCGCGGGCATGGGTACTCCCGAGGAGGCCGAACGGCTCGCAAAACGGGCGATCGACGATGGGAGCGCGCTTCAAAAACTTAAGGAAATGGTCGCGCGGCAGGGGGGAGATCCCGCCTGCATCGACGATACAAATAAATTCGCCAAGGCGAAGTACGCCTACGCCGTGAAGAGCGAAAAAGCGGGCTATATCACCCGCGTGGATACCGAGGCGTACGGGCTTGCAAGCCTCGCCCTCGGCGCGGGACGCAATACGGCGGAAGATGCCATCGACTATTCGGCGGGCATCATCTTGAGGAAGAAGACGGGGGACTTCGTGGAGAAGGGCGAGACGGTGGCGACGCTGTATGCAAACGACATGGAAAAGTTCGCCGAAGCGGAGCGCATTTTGCTCACCGCGACATCGTTCGGCCCTACCATGCCCGAAAAGCCCCCGCTCATTTACGATATTGTGGCGTGAGATTTGTCCCTTGCCCACCCCTTGAGGGGTGGGTGGCACGGCTGTTTCAGCCGTGACGGAAGGGGTGTATGCCATTGGGAGTGACACCCCTTCAGTCGCGCAAAGACGGCGCGACAGCTCCCCCTCAAGGGGGCGCCAAGGCTCACCCCCTGCAAAACAAAATTCGTGAACGAGCATTCCCAATCACTTGCCTTAGGCGGAATTGACTTCCGCCGTGGGCGTCTCAAGTTGCACATTTATGTGCTTCTTGTCGGATGAAACGATATAGAGGACACGAAGGTTAAGGCGCAAAAGATGATTTCCTCACGGAATTTTGTTTTGCTTGCCAAAACAAAATTCGTGAACGAGCAATTATGGCAAAACTTTACTTCAAATTCGGCGCGATGGGGTGCTCCAAGACGGCACAGGCGCTCATCACAAAATTCAACTACGAAGAGCGCAACATGAAGGTGCTCCTTCTGAAGCCCGCCGTCGACACGCGCGACGGGGCGACCGTCGTCAGATCCCGCATCGGGCTCATGCAGGACGCCATCGCCGTCGGGAGCGAAGTGGATCTCTACGCCCTCTATGAAGAGAAATATTCGGATGCGGACGTCGTCATCGTCGATGAGTGCCAATTCCTCACGCCCGAGCAGGTAGATCAGCTCGCCGACGTCGTGATGAAAAAGAACATTCCCGTCCTCTGCTTCGGGCTCTCCACCGACTTTACGACCCATCTCTTCCCGGGCTCAAAGCGGCTCTTCGAGATCGCCGAGTCCATCAGCGAGATCAAATCGGTATGCACGTGCGGGGCGAAGGCAACCGTCAACGCCCGCCTCGACGAGAACGGGAAGATCGTCACCGAGGGTTCGCAAGTGCTCCTCGGCGGCAACGACAGATATGTGGCAATGTGCAGAAAATGCTGGCTCAAATACCGTGCGGAGCAAGCATAGGAGGTATCCATGAACATAAGAAAAAAGTCTATATCCTTCATTCTTGCGGCGGCGCTCATGTTCGGCCTCGTCTCGGTGGGCGGAGCGGCGGCGACCGTCGTATACACGGACGCGGCGGAGGGAAACTACTATAGCTCCATCACCGCCACGGGCGGCACGCAGCTTTTAGGGCAAGTTCACGACCTCATCGTGAAAACGCACACAAAATACACTTCATATGATGAATGCAAGACAAAGGGCACGACGACCGACCCCGGTCTTGATGGAAAGGGATATCTCGAGTTTTACACGCACGAGACGCTTACGAGTTTCGGCGGCAGCGTCGGGACTGCAAACCGCGAACATGTCTGGTGCCAAAGCCTTTCCAACGGGCTTTGGGGGACGAGCGGCGCGGGCAGCGATATGCACCATATCCGCCCTACGGAAGCGACTTTGAACAGCACGCGCGGGAACAATAAATACGGCGAAGTCACGTCTGAGAAAAAAGAGGCATATTCAAAGAAGCCGGGCGGAGCGCAATCCAAGCTTGGCGGCTATGTCGGCGGCGGCGTCTTCGAGCCGCTCGATAACGTCAAGGGCGATGCGGCGCGCATCGTCATGTATGTGTATACGCACTACAATAAAGGGAAGAACGTCGGCGGCACGCTCGATAGCAAGGGCAGCGGCACGCTGAATTTTACCAACGTCATGGCGGCGAGCAGTGAGGCGGCGGCAAGAGAGCTTCTTCTCGAATGGAACGCGCTCGATCCCGTCGATGCGATCGAAGAAAAGCGCAACGAAGAGGTCTTCAAGATCCAAGGCAACCGCAATCCCTTCATCGACCATCCCGAATATGCGTCGGCGATCTGGGGGGACGGCAGCTATGTCCCGCCCGATCCGCCCGTCTCGGACGAGAAGCCCACAAAACTCACCATCACCCCTTCCGCGGTAACCATGTCCGTGGGCGGTACGCAAAATCTCACGGTAACCGCTACCCCCTCAAACGCCTCGACCTCGGTCAAATGGTCGGTCTATCCCACAAACGTCGTCACGATCGTGAACGGAAAACTGACGGCATATGCCGAGGGACAGGCGACCGTCACGGCGACGAGTACTTTGGACGAAAGCGTCAAGGCGACGGCGGCCGTCACCGTCAAGAAATCAGAGGGCGGAGGCGGCAGCACGCCTGCCGGCTCCTTCACGATCAATAGAGACAGCTTCAATGCAAGCGGCAGTTATGCTTTCTATGAATGGTCTGCGAACAACGTAAAAGGAACGGCCTTTATCTACGGCGGGAACGGGGACGCCATGCAATTCAACAGTAGCAAGGACAGCTACTACGTTGCAAGCACCACTGCCACGCCCGGGCCCATCACCAAGGTCACCGTCAAGATGCAATCGGGCAGTAAGAGTTGGAAGCTCCTCACTTCTTCCACGCCATACGGGGAAGTCAAAGGGGAACCCACAAACGGCAACGACCACGGCGTCGAGACGGTCACGACGAGCGGCGTCACATGGGAAGTTTCGGGGAACGATACCTACTTCGCTCTCACTTACGAAGATTCGGGCGCTGCCTATCTCGACAGCATCACGGTGGAATACGCGGCCTCGCAGGGCGAAGACCCGACTCCGCCTCCCGAACATCAGCATGTCTTCGAGTATGAGGACTACACGGAGGAGACCCACCTAGTCGGTTGCAAGACATGCACCGATTATCTCGAAGAAGAGCCCCATGTCTACACCGACGACACGGATACCACCTGCAATTTGTGCGGCCATGTCCGTACCGTCCATACGCACGAACTTCAATATACCCCCTTGGACGACACCTATCACACCGTCACCTGCGAGAGTTGCGGCGAGGTGAACGATCGGGAGGCCCACGTCTATACCGACGCCGAGGACACCACCTGCAATAAGTGCGGCTACGAGCGCACGATCGGCGGCGGTTCGGAACACGTGCACACCAAACATTATGAAGATACAGACGATACCTACCACCGCGTCACCTGCGACTGCGGCCTCGACGAACGCGAAGAGCACGTCTATACCGACGACATGGATGCCACCTGCAATCTCTGCGGGCATGTGCGCACCGTCATCGACGGGGAGAAACTTGCCGCCTTCCATGCCGCCGTCGAAGCGGCCAAAGCGGAGGGGACGCTCACGGAGCGGCGCTCCGCTCTTCGGGCGGCGGTGAACGCGTATAACGCCCTGACCGATGATGAAAAGGCGGCGGCCGCAGACGACTATTCGGCGCTCTCCGCCGCGGTCGAGGCATTCAACGCGGACGTCGAAGCCATGAACGGGGCGGCGCAAGAGGCGAACGATGCGTTCGTTCCCAAACAGAAGGGGGAATAAGCCATGAAGAAGAAAATTTTTGCGATATTTGCCGTTCTTGCCGCATCGTGTTGCGCGCTTGCGGGCTGTTCCCTCGCGCCCAACGAAGATGTCCCCGGCCAGTGGGATAAAGACGCCTATCAGGCCCTCAACGAAATGCTCGGCCATTCCTATTCCGCGATCGTCCTTACGATCGAGACGGGCTTCGGGGAAGGCGAAGAGGAGAAACTTACGAGCGCCTACGAGATCTCTTACGGCGAGAGCGCCGTCTCCGTCACATACGCCGTCGAGCAGTTCGCCCCGTTCGATCCCGCCCATCCCGAAGCAGAGGGCAAGATCGTAAAGCGCGGCACGGCGACGATCGAGGGGGAGAGCGTGCATGTAGAAGGGGACGACATCGGCATCTCTCCGAAGATCGCCGTCCTCCCGTTCCATTTCGACAAATCCTACTTCAAAGACGCCGACCTTGCGGGGATCTACCTTCGGGCGGGCGTGAAGGATGAGGATGTCGGCAGTTTCACGGGCTCTTCCCTTTCGTGCACCGATATGGAGATCTGGGCGGAATTTCTCGATTTCTTCAGGACCATCAGGCTCACCTATACCGATGGAGCGGGGCATCCCGTCCGCGTGGAATATACCTTCTCCCTGTGAAGGGAGATCCCTCACAAAAATTTCATATAGATTTTTCTTCCCGAAACCATTGCTTTCTTTCCCGTAATTTGCTATAATGGGAAGCGAGGTAACGGAATGTTTGAGCTAAAGAAGATCGGCATCGTGAAAAGGGCTTCCGCGTGGCTATTGGACGCGATTCTCCTTGCGGTGCTCACGACGGGCTTTATGTTCCTCATTTCGCTTATTGCAGGATACGGCCACCAGCAGTCCGTCCTTGCGGGCTATTACGAGGCATGGGATCAATACCGCATCGAACATCTCGCCGATATTGCCGAACATTACGGTTACGACTATACCGTCGAAGACGAAGAAGGGCTCGAATATAAAGTCACACCGAAAGACAGCGACAAAGAAGTCGAATATTTCGAGGTGATCCTGAAGATGGCGAACGATCCGCCCAAGGAAGACGATCCCGATACGGCTCTCGTTTCGGCATACGATGCCTATCTCGAACTCTGCGGCACCGACCGCGAGGGGACGGTCGTCAATAAAGACGGTATCCCGCTCGGCAGGGTCGCGGCGCAGAACAAGCTCGTGAACAGCCTTATCTTCACGATGCTCTCGATGGGGCTTCTGCTCGCGTATTTGGTTTTGGAATTTATTTTACCGATCATTCTGAAGAACGGACAGACGGTGGGGAAAAAGGTCTTTTCCATCGAGCTCGTCCGCCCGAACTGCGTCAAGATCACGACGCTTGCGCTGTTCGCGAGGACCATCCTCGGCAAGTTCGCCATCGAGACGATGTTCCCCGTCCTGTTGATATTTATGCTTCTGTTCGGCAACATGGGTTGGCTTGCGCTCCTATTGCTCGGCGCACTTCTCCTGCTCAATGCCATCCTGTTTTTTGCAACAAAGAACAGAACGCCCATTCACGACCTGCTTGCGGGCACCGTCGCGGTGGACGCGAAGTTGCAGATGGTCTACTATTCGGAAGACGAGCTCAACGAGGCCAAATCTCTCCTCCATAAAGAGGAAGTGATAAACTCGAGGAGTTGATCTTGTTCGACAGTTCGACAGAAAAAATACCAAAGGAAGAGTTATGAAAGTCGTATTGCAAAACCTCACAAAGATCTTCCCGAGCCGCAACAAGAAGGACAAGGGCGGCGAAGTCGTCGCGGTCAACGATTTCAATCTCGAGATCCCCGACGGCAAGCTTATCGGTCTTTTAGGCCCTTCGGGTTGCGGCAAGAGTACCACGCTGTATATGATCAGCGGGTTGCAGGCGCCAACGCGCGGCAAAATCTTCTTCGGCGACGACGACGTTACCAAGCTCGCGCCGGAGAATCGGGGCATCGGTCTCGTTTTCCAGAATTATGCGCTCTATCCGCATATGACCGTACAACAAAATATTCTGTTCCCCTTGCAGAATTTCAAAGGGGAAGAGAGGCTCTCCAAGGAAGAAATGCTCAAGCGCGCGAACGACGTCGCAAAACTTGTCCAGATCGACGAGTATATGCAGCGTAAGCCCGCGGAGCTCTCCGGCGGCCAACAGCAGCGCGTGGCGATCGCCCGTGCGCTCGTGAAAATGCCCCGCGTTCTTCTTCTGGACGAGCCTCTTTCCAATCTCGACGCAAGGTTGCGCCTTCAGACCCGCGAAGAGATCAGAAGGATCCAGCGCGATACGGGCATTACGACCATCTTCGTCACACACGATCAGGAGGAGGCGATGTCCATCTCCGATTATATCGTCGTCATGAAGCTGGGCGTCATCATGCAGACGGGCAAGCCCCAATGGGTGTACGACGATCCCTCCAATCTCTTTGTGGCGAAGTTCTTGGGCGCGCCTCCCATCAACCTCTTCTCGGGCAGAGTGGAGGGCGGCAAGCTCTTCATCGGCGAGGAGGAAGTGCTCGACGTCGAAGGCGTCGAAGATCAGGAGGTGTATGTCGGCATCCGTCCCGAGGGATTTATCCTCGCGGAAGACGGAAAGCTCACCTGCTCCGTCTCGGGCGTCGACGTCATGGGCAGGGACGTATCCGTCGTCTCCAAGAACGAGCATTCGCTCAACACCGTTATCCGCTCCATCATCGCTTCCGACGATGCGGGCAGGATCGAGGGCGACACCGTAAAATTCAACTTAAAACCCCATAAGACGTATATCTTCAATAAGGAATCGGAGAGGCGCGTCTACTTCGGCGCCCAGATCGCCGCGCACGAGGCCATGCTCCAGAGAATGAAGGAAGAGGGGCAGGACTATGTGACCCACACGGGCCCTCTTCCCCGCGAGGCCGACGATAAACCCAAGGAGAAGAAAGAACCCCCGAAGACCAAGATGCAGAAGGTGGCCTCCTTCTTCAAGACGGGCTTTTCCAAGGTCAAGGGGCTCTTCAAAAAGAAGGGCGCGAAGGAAGCGCCCGAAGAGGGAAACGAAACGCCCGCGGAGGAACCCGTTGAAGGGGTAGAGAAGGCAAATGCGCCTACCATGTCCGCAACAGACGATGTAAAAAATACGCCCGAAAGCGAGGACTGAGGTATGGATGAAGAAAAGATCTTGACCGAAGAACCCGAAGAGCCCGTGCCCGAAGAGGCGGCGGCCGAGGCGGAGAGCGCCCTTAACGAAGCCCTTAACGAAGAGGAGGCGCCCGCGCCCGAGCTTACCGAGCGCGAAAAGCGGCGCGCCGCGCGCAAGGCGGAAAAAGAGCACCGCAATCTCGTCTCGCCCAAAAAGAAGAACCAGTGGAAGGCGTGGCTGTATCTTCTGCCCGCGCTCGCCATTCTGGCCGTCTTCACCGTTTGGCCTATCATCAATACCGTCCGCATCTCTTTCTTGGAGGATTACAACTTCCTCACGCAAAAGGGAGGCGAGGTTTCATTTGCAGTAAACTTCAACAACTTCTCGAACGTCGTGCACTATCGTGGCTTCCTCACCTGTATGGGGAACACGATGCTCCTTACCGTGATCACGGTGCCCGTCTCGACGATGCTCGCCCTCCTCATCGCAGTGGGGCTCAACTCCATCAAATGGCTGAAAAAGGTCTTCCAGACCATCTTCTTCCTGCCCTATGTCACCAACGCGATCGCCATCGGCATGGTCTTCAAGGCGATGTTCGAGATCATCGGCCCGGTGAACTCTCCCAACTCCGTGGGTATCATCAATACCATCATCAAGGCGTTCGGGGGGAATGCCGTCAACTGGGTCAACGAGGGGTCGTCTTATTGGGCGAACATGGCGGTGCTCATGTTCTTTATCGTATGGAACGCCCTGCCCTTCAAGATCTTGGTGCTCCTCGGCGGCCTCCAGAACGTCAATAAACAATATTATGATGCGGCCAAAGTGGACGGGACTTCCCGTTTCCGCGTCTTCTGGCGCATCACGGTGCCCCTTCTCTCCCCGATGATCGCCTACGTCGTCATCACGGGCTTCATCGGCGGCTTCAAGGAATACACGAGCATCATCGGTATCTTCGATGAATCGCTGATGGGCCCTCCGGGATCGATCGGCAAACCGCTCAACACCATGGTCGGGTACATCTATGGCACGATCAACAACAACCAAGGGCGCGCAAGCGCCGCGGCGCTCATTCTCTTTGCTGTCATATTCGTTGTGACGATGATCAACCTCTATGTCAGCAAGAAGAAAGTCCATTATTGAGGAGGGGAATATGGCAAATCAACTTTTGGCACGCGCCTCCGTGGGCAAGCCCGCCATCATCGTTGCGGCCGTTCTCGCGGTCCTGATCCTCGGCATGATCGTCGCCTGCGTCGTCATCATCTGCAGGCGGAGCGCCGACGCGCGGCGGAAGACGAAGAAGTTCATCGCAAAGTTCTTCCTCTATCTCTTCCTCTCCGTGATGGCGCTCGTCGTCTTGTTCCCGTTCTATTGGATGCTCATCTCCTCGCTGAAGACGGTTTCGGAGTACGAACTGGCCGTCCCGACCTTCTGGCCCAAGACCTTCAAGTGGGATAACTTCGCACTCGCCTTCACGGGCAACCTCCACCTCGGCAGGCTGTTCCTGAACACCGTCATCGTCGGCGTGGTATCGACCATTCTCTCCCTCATCATCACGGTGCTCTCGGCCTATGCGTTCGCAAAGATGGAATTTAAGGGGAAGAACATCCTCTTCGGCGCGATGCTCGCGACGATGATGATCCCCGGCGAACTCTTCACCGTCACCAACTACATCACGGTCTCCCAGATGAAATGGACGGGCAACGGCTTGGGCGGCATGGGCGGATGGCTCGCGCTCATCGTGCCCTTCCTCGTGAGCGTGTTCTATATCTACCTTTTGCGGCAGAACTTCATGCAGATCCCCAACGAGCTCTATCTCGCGGCCAAAGTAGACGGGACGAGCGATTTGAAGTATCTCTGGCGGGTGATGATCCCGCTCTCGTCGCCCACCCTTATCTCCATCACCATTTTGAAGATGATGGGCGCATGGAACAGCTACATTTGGCCCAACCTCGTTGCAAGGGACCTCAACCACAGGCTTGTCACGGTCGGTCTTCGCGGCGAAGCCTTCTTCGACGAGATTCTGAACAAGACCAACATGCCCGCGCAGATGGCGGCCGTCGTGCTCGTCACGATCCCGCTCCTCATCGTGTTTCTCATCTTCCGCAAATACATCGTGCGCGGCGTCTCCCGTAGCGGCATCAAGGGGTAAATTCGGCCCTACCCCTCTGTCAAACGCGTCATCCTGAGGGCAAAGCCCGAGCGAATCCCCCAATACGAAGTCCGATGGGCTTCCGCGTCATGTTGAGCGAAGGCGTAGCCGAAGTCGAAACATCCCCAAATACGAAGTCCGATGGGCTTCCGCGTCATGTTGAGCGAAGGCGTAGCCGAAGTCGAAACATCCCCCAATACGAAGTCCGATGGGCTTCCGCGTCATCCCGAGGGCAAAGCCCGAGCGGATCCCCCCAAAACGTAAGTCCTACTCAATTCAAAATCCAAAAAATCATTATATAAGGAGAACAAAATGAAGAAGAAAATTGGCGCAGTGCTTTTGGCCGGCGTGATGGCCTGCTCGATGGGCGCGGCTTTCGCCCTCGCGGGTTGCGGCGGTGGCGGCGGTGGCGGCGGCAACAAGGGTGAACTTGTCGTGCCCGAAACGGGGTTCGATACCACCAAGCCCGTCACGATCAGCTTCTCCCACACGCAGGGGCAGAAATTGAGAGCAGTCCTCAAGCCCTATGCCGAGAAGTTCATGGAGCTCTATCCCAACGTCACGATCACCAATCTCGATGAGCCCCGCGATTCGAGCAAGTACGAGGAGCTCTACTCCATGATCTCCAAGCAGATCATCGCAGGGACAGAGCCCAACATCGCCTATTGCTATTCCGACCATGTGGCGGGCTACAATGCGGCGGGCGCCGTCCAAACGCTCGACGATTTCCTTCCCGGCGGCAAGTATGCCGATATCGAAGTGACGCGCGCAGATGGGACGACGGAGAAGCTCGGCCTCACGCAGGAGCAGGTGGATATGTTCATCCCCGGCTATTACAACGAGGGCAAGAGCTTCGGCGACGGGAAGATGTACACCATGCCCTTCTCCAAGTCTACCGAGGTGCTCTACTATAACCAGACGGCGTTCAAGACCCACGGTTGGAAAGTTCCCACAACTTGGCAGGAGATGGAAGAGACCTGCCGCGCCATCAAGAAAGATTTCCCCGAGAGCATCCCGCTCGGATACGACAGCGAGGCGAACTGGTTCATCACGATGTGCGAGCAATACGGTTCTCCCTACACCTCCGCAACGGGCAAACATTATCTCTTCGATAACGAGAAGAACCGCGAATTCGTAGAGTACTTCGCAGGCTGGTATAAAGACGGGCTCGTCACGACGCAGTTGCTCAACAACAATAAATATACTTCCGACCTGTTCACGCAGACCGATCTCAACGGCAAGGCCTACATGTGCATCGGCTCGACGGCGGGCGCAAGCTATCAGCAGGCGGGCTCCACGCAGGGCCAGTTCGATTTCACGGTCGGCATCACCCGCATTCCGCAGGTCGATCCCGCAAAGCCCAAGGTCATCTCGCAGGGTCCCTCCGTTTGCATCTTCAAGAAGGGCGACGTACAGCAAGTTCTCGCGAGCTGGCTCTTCATTAAATATCTCACCACGAGCGTAGATTTCCAGGCTGAATTCTCCATCGCCTCGGGCTATGTCCCCGTCCTCAACATGGATGCGATGTCCACAAACCCCGTCTATCTCGACCTTTTAGGGCAGGCCGACGGCGAAGGCAACCTTCCCGCGCTCTCCGCAAGCGTGTGCATGGAGCAGGAAGAGGCCTACTTCACCTCTCCCGCCTTCATGGGTTCGGCCGAAGCGCGTACGCAGGTCGGCCTCCTGATGCAGGCCGTGTTCGCAAATCCCTCCAAGCTCGATTCCATCTTCAAGATCGCTGTCGAAGAGTGCGAGCAGATCTGATTTAGCCCTTCACGCACGAATAGAAACGAAGAGAGGTATCTATGAAAAAATTCGGTAAGTTCATGCTTGCGTCGGTGATGTCGGTCCTTCTTGTTCTGCCCGCCTTTGCGGCCTGCGGCGGAAACAAAAAGCCCGACGACGATCCGCCCGATGACCCGCCCGTCGGCGAGTTCATCGATTACGTCGCAAATCTCAAGCTCGACCTTTCGAGCAACACCAAGAAGCAGGAAGTCACCGTGAAGCAGTTCATCGACGGCGACACCACCCACTTCGACCCCGTGAAGAATTCCACGCTCACGAGCTATAACGCATCTGACTTCGCGGATACTTACGGCTATATCAAGGCCCGCTATCTCGCAGTCAACACCCCCGAATCGACGGGCGACGTCGAGAAGTGGGGGAAGACCGCCTCCAACTTCACGCACGATAAGCTCGATGGTGCGACCATCATCGTCGAATCGGACGACGATAAGTGGAACATGGATTCCAACAACCGCTACACCCTTTGGATCTGGTATGCGCCCAAGGGCGTAGAGGCGAAGGCGGAGAACTTCCGTAACCTCAACGTCGAACTTCTGCAAAACGGCTACGGCCTCGCGCAGAATACCGCGACCAACCGCTATGGCGAGCAATACGCGATGCCCGCGCTCAACCAGGCCAAGGAACACAAGCTCAAGATCTACTCCAACGAGCACGACGAGAATTACTACGAAGGCGAAGCCATTCAGGTGACGCTGAAGAAACTCCGTTGCCATATCGACGAATACGTCACCAAGGTCGTCCGCGTCGAGGGCGTCGTCACCACGCAGATGGACAACAACGTCTATATCGAAGATTACGACGCGGAGACGGGTCTCTATTTCGGTATCGTCATCTTCTACGGCTTCACGCCCACGCCGACGCTCCGCACTGCGCTCACCATCGGCAACCGCGTGAGCGTCTGCGGCACCGTCTCCTATAGCGATGGGTTCGGCTATCAGATCAACGGCGTCACCAACAATCCTTTCCACCCCGAAAATACGGACAATACGGTCGTCGTCAAGGATCAAGACGGCAATCCCGTCACGGGCACGGGCGGCTTCCCCGAACTCAACATCAAAGACGTCGCTATGGGCACGCGCAACATCGCCTTCCCCGTCGTAGACGAAGACGGCAACGAGACGGAGGAGCAGGTCCCCATCAAATACGGCGAGGCCGTTCTCAACACCACCGCCACGTTCAGCAACCTCAAAGTCGTCGACCTCTATACGACCAAGAACAGCGAGAACAACACGGGCGCGATCTCCATCACCTGTCAACAGCTCGATGCGAGCGGCAACCCCATCAAGGACGAAAACGGCAAAGCCGTCGAGATCGTCGTCCGTACGACCCCGCTCTATGTGGACGGCGCCCTCGTAAGCCAGGAGATCTTCAGGAACAAGATCATCACCGCAAAGGGCATCATCGAGAAATTCGACGGCGAATATCAATTAAAGGTCCACGTTTTCGATTACATCACGATCATTGGATAAAGCTCGGCCCCCTTCCTCCGCCCCGCGGAGGAAAGGGGTTTGTTCTGCCTACCCCTTGCAAGCGCAGGCATGGCTTCTCCGCGGGAGGCAAACGTGTCATTCCGAACCCGCTTCGCGGGTGAGAGAATCCCCTGATACGAAGTCCATTCGTCAAAAGCGTCACCCTGAGCCTGTCGAAGGGTCCCCGCAGTATAACCGCGCGTCACCCTGAGCCTGTCGAAGGGTCCCCGCAGTATAAAATGAGGTGATTCCTCGACTGCGCTCGGAATGACGAATTGAAAAACAGACCATTCCACGCCCCCAAAGGGGAAAGTACCCGAACTTCCCGTCCACTTGCTGTCCCTTTTAGGGAAAGTACCCGCGAAGCGGGGGAAAGGGTTAAAACCCCTCTGTCACTCGCGGGGCTCGCGACATCTCCCCTATAAGGGGCGACAAGTCACAAGGCCCTCGGGCCACAACAAACCACGCGTCACCCTGAGCCTGTCGAAGGGTCCCCGCAGTATAACCACGCGTCACCCTGAGCCTGTCGAAGGGTCACCGCAGTATAACCACGCGTCACCCTGAGCCTGTCGAAGGGTCGCACAACAAACCATGTAAAATTTTTATAAAAGGAGAAAATATATGAAGAAAAAATGGTTGATCGGCTTCCTTGCCGCATCTATGGCGCTCACAGTGTCTCTCGGCATTGCGGCTTGCGGTAAGAGCGGCAAGAACAACGATGAGGAAATTGCCACAAGCGCAATCGAACAGATCAAGGCCCTCTACAAGAACACGCCCGATAGCGACAGCAAGTACGAAGTCACCGGCCAAGTCAGGGGTTCGGACCAGACGCTCTACGATGTCACTTGGACTGCGGTCGCCACGACGCAGGGCATCGACATCGACGACTACGTCTCGGTCGGGGAGATGGACGCTACCTCCAAGAGCATCACGATCACCCTCACCATGGGCGAGCAGGCCGTCGAGTTCGATCTTCAGGCCTCCGTCACCGTCGGAAAAGTGACGAAGACCACCAAGTTCTCCCACAAGCTCAACGCGAAGCCTTCCGATGCGAAGGGCACCAAGGACGATCCTTACTCCACGAGAAAGGTCATCGAGATCGCGAGCGGTCTCGGCACGGTCGGCAGTTACTATTACAGCGAAGCCGACAAGGGCAAGGATGTTCCCACCAGAGTTTGGGTCAAGGGCTACATCATCGACTGCGGAAACGGCACACAGTTCGCACCGAATGCTGTCGGTTGGATCTATATCGCAGAGAGCAAAGATTCAACGAAAGATAGCCCCGACGCACTCTGCCTCTACAGGGTCGAGTACGACGAAGAGAACCTCACTTGCTTCGAGGATCTCGCCGTTGGCAAAGAGATCATGGTGAACGGCTTCATCGAATGGTATCAAGGCAAGAATGATTCTGCACCTTATGCCGAGATTGCTTCCTTCAAGACATCGGATGGCTTTGAAGACGTCTACTGCGACTATCTCGAAAAGGAAGAGCGCACCCCGCAACAGAATGTTGAGCTCGCACTTTCCAAAGTGGATGACACGATGACGTTCAACACCGCGGAAGATCACGCGCTCCCCGAATCTACCATCCCCGGCGTCACCTTCACTTGGTCCACCACGGATAGCACCTACACCATCAGCGAAAACAAGCTCCATGTTGCCACGCTTCCTACAAGCGATGCGCGGATCACCGCTACCGTTACCGCCACCGTCGAAGGCGCGACCGTGACGGACAACACCAAGGATGTCACCGTCACCATCAAGGCGCCCGTCCAGCAGGAAGAGGGCACCCTTCTCCTCACCACCGATACCCTCTTTGTGGGCCTCTCGCAGGAAAACAGCTACAGCAAATTCAATGGCACCCACACAGTCGGCACGGCCACCGTTACCACCAGCCAGGTGATGATCAGCACGAACGAAGGTTATCCCGGCGCTATTCAATTCCAGGGTTCGAGCACTAACCACGGTTATCTTTCCGTGAACGGCACCTTCACCGAGGTCGTGATCGTCTTGAGAACGAGCTATGATCTGGTAAAACCTACCGTCACCCTTAATGGGACGGAAGTGACCGGCACCGCCGACGAAGGCGTGGCAGACGGGACGATCGTAAACAACGAGAAGACTTTTACCGTCAATAAGTACACGATCACCTACACACTTACGGGTACGGGCGAAGTGAAGATCACCAACTCCGACACGCATGCAATGTATATCTCCTCCATCACCCTCACGGGTACGCCTACAAGCGGCGGCACTGTGACCCCCGGCCCCGACGAACCCACCGATACCTTCACGGCGATCGAAAGCCCTGTCGCCGGCACCGATTACTACTTGGCGATGACCAAGACGGACGGCACGGTTTGCTATTTCAACGGCAGTAAGACGGATAACGGTTACTATCTTGCCACCACGACGAATGTCTCCGAGGCTGTGAAAGTCGCTCTCGAAGCGGACGGCGAAGGTTGGGTCATCAAGTATGGTAGCAAGTATATCGAAATGGTTGTGAGTACGAACAGTAGCGGCACGCACGTCAATGCCACCATTTCAGACACCAAGAACGGCACATGGACTTGGAACACTACCTACAAGTTCTTCACATGGGAAATCAATGACGATACCTATGCGCTCGGCGCCTTTGGCACAAGCTCCAACATAGGTACAAGCGCAAGCAAGTATTTCACGAACACTTCGAACTACTTCGGCAAACTCGGCACAGTCAGCAACGGCACACAAGGCGGTGGTACCGAAGAACCCGACCCCGAAATTACGCTCGATCACAAGGGCACGGCCGATGATCCCTATAGCGTGAAGGATGCGCTTGCTGCCACGAAGGCCCTCGAAGACAATGGTTACAGCGCGGAGATTGTCTATGTGACCGGTTACGTTGCTTCCATTAAGAACAAACCGAGCACCCAATATCCCAACTGGAATCAAGTTGTTCTCGTCGATGAAAAGGATGGCGATGCCAAAGACGGCTTTACGGTTTATAGAATTTATCCCAATGAGAGCACAGATCTTAAACTTTGGGATGACCTCTCCGTTGGCTCTAAAATCACCGTGAAGGGGTATCTTAACAAGTATGTTAAAGGTAGCACCGTAACGCCCGAGATGAACGATAAAGGCGACACGAAAATCGAGACTGTCTCCTATGAAGACGCAAGGTCGGCAGTCGAGAAGGCCAATGATGCTATCAAGGGTGCAAAGGAAATCCTTGAAAGCACATACGAAAATGGCATTGTTGGGGCAACAGTGACGGAGATTGAGCTTCCCGCTTCTGCTGTCACGGGCGTAACGCTCAACTATACGGCAAGCGTTGGGGTCATCACAGATGGAAAACTTCCCATCACGCACAGCGAAGATGAGACCTCGCTCACCATTGATATCGAAGCAGAAGGCGGAACAAAGGAGACCGTAAGCCTTACGATCGTTGCCGTTATTCCTCTTCCTGCCGGCGACTACGAGGCCAATCTCGACTTCACAAAAACTTATGCTACGTATGCGAAGGATTGGAGTGGGTACACAGAACGCGATTTGGATTTCGCAACGCTTGAAGGAGCAAGCGAGACGGCTACCAAGCTCGAAGGTAACGTTGTTTTAAGTAGCGCGACGAAGCAAGCTTCTGGCCAGGCAATTGATGACAGGCCTGTTTTGGTGGCAAAGTCAAGCGCGACGGCTTATATTACGGTCACTGTGAGCAATGCGAATATCACGTCCGTTAAGTTCATCCTCAAGGCGTGGGGCGACAACAAGAAATTCAGTAAAATCGTAATTGAAACGACGATCGACGGTGAAGTGTGGACGGAGGTTGCCGACACGGCCGTCACCGGTAGCACGACCTTTGCAATCGTTGATACAGGAGAAAAGGCCAATAACGTATTCGAGTTGACGGGCATTGCCGCAAACGTGAAAGCTGTGAGATTGAGTGTTGCGGCGACTTCCACCAGCAATCAGCAATTTGGTTTGACATCTGTCGAGATCAAGGCGAACGTCCCCGCTCCTGCTACCGTGCAGGCTCCCGCTGAGGTTGCGGTCCTTCCCGAAAAGAAGAACTGATCTCTTCCAAGCGACCTTTCAGCCGCACTGCGGCAATCAATGCACAAAAAAACAACCTTCCTCGGAAGGTTGTTTTTTTGCCCTTTTGCCACATTCCTAATACGTCATGCTGAGCTTGTCGAAGCATCACCTTGTTATCATCCTATCGTCATGCTGAGCGCAGTCGAAGCATGGCCTTGTTATTATGAGGTCACCCTTCGACATGGCTCAGGGTGACGCGAGAGGAAGCGCGGGGCGGAATGACGTATTTAGAGCATTGAGGCGTTCTCCAATCGTCTACCTCTTCAGCTTTTCAAAAGCATTATAATCGGTGAGGTCGGAGCGGATAGGGGTGATGGAAATGTGGCCCGTCATCACGGCGTCGGTGTCGAGCGTCAAATCGGCTGTGCCCTCATAGAGGCAGACGAGGCGGGGGACGGCGGTGCCGTCGGGCATAAAATCAAAATCGTCGCTATAGATCGCGGGGCCCATCTTCGTGAGAAGGATCTCCTCGCCCGCGGCGGGGAAGTTCACGTTAAGAATATCCGTGTGGGCGAACATGTTGCGCCGCTGTATCTCGTCGTAAACTCTCCCGATGTTTTTGACGGCGTTGGAGAAATCTTCAAACGCGGCGGAGAAGGCGAGCGACTTCACGCCGAGCATCGCCCCCTCGAAGCACGCGCCCACAGTGCCCGAATAGTGGATATCCGCGCCGAGGTTGGGCCCCTTATTGATGCCCGAGATCACGAGGTCGAACTTCTTCTTCATGCCGAGAATGGCGATGCGCACGCAGTCGGCGGGGGTGGAATCGACGCTGTAGGCCTCGATAGGGCCGAAGAGGTCGACCTTCTTCACCTCATAGCCGCCGCCGTGGATATTGATGGAATGGCTGGTCGCGCTCTGCTGTGTCTTGGGGGCGACGACGGTCACCTCGCCCAAATGCCTTGCAAATTCCACGAGGTGGGAGAGGCCCTCCGCGGCGATGCCGTCGTCGTTGGTGAGAAGGATCTTCATAGCCACCCTCCGTGCGTCTTTTTATATTCGCCGAGAAGGGCGTCGGCGTCGCGAATGAGCGCTTCCATCTCTTCTTTTGAGAAGACGGTCGCCCCCGCCGCCATGTTGTGCCCGCCGCCGTGATACTTGATGGCGAGGTCGTTGATGCCCAAGAAGCGGGAGCGCAGTCTCACGCGGATGTTGCCCTTTTGCGTGTTATCGATGAAGGCGATCCAGATGAGAGAGCCGCGGATATCCGCAAGCTCGGAGACGACGCTCGAGGCCGCCTCGAGGGTGAGGCCCAATTTTT
The DNA here is from genome assembly GCA_947598205.1 of uncultured Clostridia bacterium. Taxonomy (GTDB): domain Bacteria; phylum Bacillota; class Clostridia; order Christensenellales; family Borkfalkiaceae; genus Gallimonas. The sequence goes on along the minus strand of CANQFB010000015.1, from coordinate 7,891 downwards.
CCTGCGCCTCGGCGTCCATATAGATGGAGGCGACGCCGTTTTCGGAGATGCGGATGTGGTCATACACATAGGATTTGAGTTTGAAGGAAGCGAAATCTTCCACATAGAGATGGGCGAAGAGGGTCTCATAGTCCACCCCGCAGTCGAGCATCGCGCCCGCGAGCCGCATGGTCTCCCCCGTGACGCCCTCGAAGCGGAACCGCCCGCTGTCCGTCACCATGCCCATGTAGATAAACGTTGCCGCCTTGGGGGAAACTTTGAGACGGCCCTTGAAAGTGACGCAAAAATCGGCGATCATCTCGCACGCCGAGGAGCGGAAATCTTCCACCCAATTCAGATCCCCATAGGGGTCCGCCTCGATATGGTGGTCGATCTTGACGATCTCCTTCGCAAGGCGGTAATTCTTATTGGAAATCCGCGCCCTTGTGCCCGTATCGATGACGACGAGCAGGGCGTCTTTGTAAACTTCTTCGGGGACGCTGTCTTCCCCGCCGCAGAAGGCGAGATAGTCGGAAAAATCGTCGTCGGTAAGGAAGACTTTCTTGTCGGGATAGGTATCGCGCAGAATTTGCACAAAGCCCATGGTGGAGCCCACCGCGTCGCCGTCGGGGCGGATATGGCGGGAGACGATGACGGTATCGTATGCCTCGATCTTATCGAGGATCTGTTGCTTTAATTGTTCGTTCATGCCTCACCTCCCGCAAGGGTATTCAGATCGTCCAAAAGCCGCATGGCAGTCTCCTTATCGGGGACGGTACAGCCGCTCGCCTTTTTGTGCCCGCCGCCGCCGTACTTCACGGCGATGGGGTTGATGTTGAAGCGGTTGGAGCGGAGTTCGCAGTGCACCCCGTCGTCGCTCTCGGTGAAATTCACCCATACAAACACGTCTTTGATGTCGCGCATCAGCCCCACGAGCCCCGAGGAGATGGCGGGCGCGCCGTCCGATCCCGCGGGGATCTCTTCGCGCGAAGTATAGATATAGGCGACGTTATTTGCGGTGAACTTGATCTTGTGCATGTTGTCGGCCTTCTCGATGATCTTGGAAAAATCTTCGGCATAGAGATCGTAGTTGAGGGCGTTGAGGTCGATGGGCTGGGAGAGGAGGAAGGCCGCCGTCTCGAAGGTGCGCGCGGAGGTGGAATCGAAGGCAAACCGCCCGCTGTCCGTCACCATGCCCATGTAGAGATAGGTCGCGGAGCGGAGGGAGAGCTTGAGCTTGCATTCCTTCGCAAAATAGGCCACCATGCCGCTCGCGCTCTCGAAGGTGCTCTCGACGAGATCGACGTCGCAGATATTCTCCGCAAAGACATGATGGTCGAAACGGAGCGTCTTCTCGGCGAGGGCGTAGCGTTTATCGCAGATCATATGCACGGCCCCGCAGTCGAGCACGACGGCGAGCGCACCCTTATAATATTCATCGGGGATCTCGTCCATCTTCGCATCGAGGAAGGGGAGCCGCTTTGCTTCGTCCCCCACGACGAAGACCTCTTTTTGGGGAAAATTATCGCGGATGAGCTCTTTCAGGCCGAGCTGGCTTCCCATCGCGTCGCCGTCGGGATAGCTATGGCGGTGGATGATGATGCGGTCGTACTTTTTGATGAGCTTTAAGGCTTGTTTGAACATGCTTTTCTCCTTTTGCCCCCTCCATGGGAGCCCCCAATTCTTGCCCCCTTCATGGGAGCCCCCAATTCTTGCCCCCTTCATGGGAGCCCCCAATTCTTGCCCCCTCCCACGGAGGGGGGTAGGGGGGTGGGTACTCATTCTAAATAACATCCCACCTTATTGTTATCAGAATATTGTATCATAACGGGAGCGCATTGTCAAGTCTTGACAATGCGGCCGCTCGGGAGTATAATGATATTCCAAAAGAGGTGACCCATGAAGAAGTATAGGATCCGCGTCGGTCTCGACGTCGACGATACGCTCTATGAATGCAATTCCTACGCCGTTGCCATCATCAACAGCCGCCATCCCGATGAGGAACCCCTCCGCGTGGAGGACATCAAGAGTTGGGGAGGGGGGCATCGCCACGCGGATGAGCGGATCAAACTCTATTCCGATCCCGAATTTGTCCGCACACAGCCCATCACCGAGGGGGCGCAGGAGTTCGTGAAGAAGCTCTCCGAGATCGCCGACGTCTTCTTCATCACGGCCGTCCCCGCTTGCTGTATGAGCGCGCGGGCGGAACGGCTCATCAAAGATTTCCCCGAGATCCCGCCCCAGAACATCATCATGGGCACGCGGAAGGACGTCATCTCCCTCGACATCATGCTCGACGACGGCGCCCACAACATTTCGAGCTCGCGCGCGGCCTATCCCGTCCTCTTCCGCAAACCTTGGAACACGGGTCTTTCGGGGCTTCTCTCCGTCAACAGTTACGACGACTTTCTGCATTTCTGCGAGATGGTGCGCAGTTCCTTCTCCGAGACCTTCCCGAAGCTCGGCGGCGGCGGGGTTTTGTGCCTTGTAGGGCCCTCGGGTTCTTCCAAAACGGAGATCGCAAACGGGCTTACGAAACTCGAAGGCTTTGAAAAACCCCTCACGTCGACCACCCGCCCGCGGAGGAAGACGGAGGAGGAGGGGGCATATCGCTTCATCAGCGAGGCGCAATTCCTCCGCGAGATGCGCGCAGGCAGTTACATTGAGACGACGGTGTATAGCGGCTACCACTTCGGCACTTCTGAAAAAGATATTGAACCCATCGTGGAACGGGGACATGTCGCCGTCATTCCCATCGACATCTGCGGCGCCATCACCCTGAAAAATCTCTACCGCGACCGCGCGATGCTCGTCTTTACGCGAAGGGACAGGGCAGACGCGATCAAGAGCATCATCTCGCGGGACATCGACCTCGACGATAAGACGCGGCGCATCATGTCGCTCGACTTTGAGTACCGCAACAGCGAAGTGTGCGACGTGGAGATCGGCGTCGGCGGCGACGTGGATGAAGCCGTCCGTTCCATCGTCGCCCTCATAAGGTCATAGCCCTCTTCTAATTTCCGCATCCCGCATCCCCGCGATATTTCGCCGTCAAACGCATCATTCCGAGGGGCAACGCCCCTCATACGAAGTCCGTCCTTTTAGCCTTTGAAAGAGACAGTGTATACAGAGGAAGGCATAGCAAAAAAGCGACGAACCTCGAAATACTTTCGAGGTTCGTCGCTTTCATTATTCATGGTTTTTTAATCGTCGAAAGTTATTCCATGCGCGGTTCGATTTTTAGAAATTGTCATAAATAATTCAGGTAATTCGACCGAAAGCAAGAAAATTCCCCGTTTTTCACCCCAAAAACAGGCAAGAAAGAGGGGAACGCTATTGACTTTTTGGTCATTTCATGTTATACTATAATCGAAAGTTACTCCATTTGCGGAGCAACTTTCGATTATAAGGAGGCGATTTGCATGAAAACCATTCAAAGGGATTCTTACTTGCAGGAGCTGATAAGGAGAAAAGAAAACGGAATGATAAAGGTCATTACGGGCATTAGGCGTTGCGGAAAGAGCTACTTGCTGTTTGAACTTTATCGGAATTATCTGCTGTCTATCGGCGTCAAAGAGGAGAACATCATCACGCTCGCCCTCGATGCCGTTCAAAATGCGCCGTACAGAGATCCGATGAAACTGTCGGAATATGTTATTTCCAAAGTCGCCGATAAATCGCAAATGTACTATGTCTTTATCGACGAAATTCAGTATGCGATCAAGAAAGAAGAGCTGAAGATCGAAGAGCCGTTGCCGCTCTATGGCGTTCTCAACGGATTTTTGCATTTGGGGAACGTGGACGTCTATGTGACGGGAAGCAATTCCAAACTGCTTTCCAAAGACGTCATGACCGAGTTCCGCGGGCGCGGCGATGAGGTGCGCGTGTTCCCGCTCACCTTCAAGGAATATTACGACTTTGTGGGCGGCGATAAGGCGGACGCCTTTGAGGAGTATGCGCTGTACGGCGGACTGCCGTTTACGCTGTCTCTTCCCGACGCACGGGGAAAGATGAAATATCTCACCGATTTGTTTAGGGAGACCTACTTTAAGGATATCGAAGAGCGGTACACCATCGAACTTCCCGAGGTGTTGAAGATGCTCACCGATGACCTCTGTTCGTCGGTTGGTTCGCTCGTCAATTCCAACAAGATCGCAAACACGCTCCAAACCGTGCGCAAGGTGAAAGTCAATTCCGAGACAATTTCCAAGTATTTGGAATATTTGGAGGAGGCGTTTCTTTTCTACCATGCGAGCCGCTACGATGTGAAAGGGAAGCGGTACTTCTCCTATCCTTCCAAGTATTATTGCACCGACATGGGGCTTCGGAACGCGCGGCTGAACTTCCGCCAAGACGAAGAAACCCATGCAATGGAGAATATCATTTTCAACGAACTGATTGCCCGCGGGTATGCGGTGGATGTCGGCGTCGTGGATGTGAGCGAAGATGGGAAGAAAAAACAGTGCGAAATTGACTTTGTGGTCAACATGGGACCCGAACGGTATTATATTCAATCGGCGTATCGGTTGGGAGATGAGGAAAAAATCAATGCAGAACGCCGCCCTCTGCTTGCGACCAAGGACTTTTTCAAGAAGATCATCATCACCGATTCCCGCAGAAAGGCAAGTTATGACGACAAAGGCATCATCTACATGGGCCTGTACGATTTCTTGCTCGATAAAGATAGCTTAAATAGATAAAATGCCAACGTAAGAAAAATTTTTGAAAACATGACCGCTGTTGTCATATTTAATATGTTATAATAGATTACGATAGGAGGAATTTATGGCTGATACACGAAAAGAGCAGGAGCGGGCGGAACTGCACAAGATGATCTGGAATGCGGCGACCGACCTCGTTCATGCAGGCGGTGTGGACGCATGGGACTTCAAACAATACGTCCTTGGCACCATGTTCTACCGCTATATCTCCGAAAATATCACGGAATATATCAACAAGGGCGAGCACGCCGCGGGCAATATAGATTTCGATTACGCAAAGATGTCCGACGAGGAAGCGGAACCCGCCCGTGAGGGGTTGGTGGAAGAGAAGGGCTTCTTCATCCTGCCCTCGGAGCTGTTTTGCAATGTGAGAGTGCGCGCCGCACGGGATGAAAATCTCAACGAAACGCTTGAGCGCATTTTCAACCATATCGAGACATCCGCACAGGGGAGCGCGAGCGAAGATGACTTCAAGGGCTTGTTCGACGATTTTGACGTCAATTCCAACAAACTCGGGGCGACGGTCGCAAAGCGCAACGAGAAACTCGTCAAGCTCCTCGACACGGTCGCGGAGATGAAACTCGGCAAGTATCAAGATAGTACCATTGATGCATTCGGCGATGCTTACGAATATCTCATGAGTATGTACGCCTCCAACGCGGGCAAGAAGGGCGGGGAGTTCTTCACGCCGCAGGAGGTCTCCGAACTTCTCACCAAACTTGCGACGGTGGGAAAGACCGAGGTCAACAAAGTTTACGACCCTGCATGCGGTTCGGGGTCCCTCCTTCTGAAAGCGGCGAAGATTTTGGGGCGGGACAACATTCGTCAAGGCTTTTTCGGTCAGGAGATCAACATCACCACCTACAATCTCTGCCGCATCAATATGTTCCTGCACGATATCGAGCCGGACAAGTTCGACATCGCCCACGGCGACACGCTCACCGAGCCTGCCCATTGGGACGATGAGCCCTTTGAGGTGATCGTCTCCAATCCGCCTTATTCCATTCCGTGGGCGGGGGACGGCGATCCGCTCCTCATCAACGACAGCCGCTATTCGCCTGCGGGCATCCTTGCGCCCAAGTCCAAGGCGGATTTCGCCTTCATCATGCACGCGCTCTCGTGGCTTGCGGCAAACGGCACGGCGGCGATCGTCTGCTTCCCCGGTATCATGTACCGCGGCGGCGCAGAACAGAAGATAAGGAAATATCTTATCGATAATAACTTCATCGATTGCATCATCCAACTTCCCGCAAACCTCTTTTTCGGGGCGAGTATTTCAACGTGCATCATGGTCTTGAAGAAGAGCAAAAAGGATAGTTCCGTGCTCTTCATCGACGCCTCCAATGAGTTTGTGAAGGTGACGAATAACAATAAACTCACCGATGAGAATATCGAGACGATTTTAGAGGCTTTTAAGGCGCGGGAAGATAAGGAACACTTTGCAAAACTTATTCCAAACAGCGTTATCGGCGACGAGGAACATAATTATAATCTCTCCGTCTCGACCTATGTGGAGCAAAAGGATACCCGCGAGAAGGTGGATATCCAAAAACTCAATGCGGAAATTGCCGAGATCGTCGCCCGCGAGGACGTTTTGCGCAAGGAAATTGAGAAGATCATTGCGGAAATTGAGAATGGAGAATGAAAATTAAGAATTGAGAATTGGAGAACGGAAGATGAAAAACTTATTTATCGATTCTAATATTTGGTTATCGTTATATCATTTTACAAACGACGATCTGGAACAATTTGGGAAGTTGAAGGATTTTGTAGGGAATGAAATTCGTCTTTTTGTTCCGCGGCAGGTGAAAGATGAAATAATGCGCAATCGAGATGCAAAAATAAAAGACGCTTTGGCGAAGTTTAAGGTCGGGGATATTCATTACCCGGTATTTTCTAAAAATTATAGTGAGTATGAATCATTTAGCAAGAGATATAAAGCATTGATTGATGAGAAAAAGAAGTGGGATGCCAAAATCGAGCAGGATATAAAAAGCCGTAATTTGCCCGCAGATATTGCCATTCAAGATTTCCTGAATTCAATAGATATCTTAAAATGTGATCAATATGTAAATCCTGCGTTTTTGCGTTATAATATTGGCAATCCTCCCGGTAAGGATAAAAAATATGGCGATGCAATCAATTGGTTGTGTTTGCTTGACAATGTTCCGACGGGAGAAGATTTATATTTTATTAGCGCGGATCAAGATTATTGTTCTGAACTTTATCCCGATGAATTTAATTCATATTTGCAAAACGAATGGGAGGAGGTTAAGCAATCGAAGATATATTTTTATAAGAATTTGGTTCCATTCTTGAATGAGCACTATAAGGAAATCCAATTAAAAACAGAAACTTATAAGCAGGATCTTATAGCGAGATTGGAAGGAAGTCGCCATTTTATAGATACTCATGGAATTATTGCAGAATTGCGGAAATATAACGGTTGGACGGATGAGCAAATCGAAGAACTCTGTGTAATTGCTGAAACCAATTCTCAAGTAAGTCGAATTATATATGACGAGGATGTGTTTGAATTTTATAAAAACTTGTTGGTCGGAAAGAATTATGATTCGATCAACGATTCAGCGGCAAAACGAATGTGGCAAACCATTTTCCAAGACGATGAATCTGACGATGAAGATAGTTTCTTTTAATTAGGAGAAATATAAAATGACAAAACTTGAGGAATTAATAAAAGAATTGTGTCCGAACGGGGTGGATCATGTTGAGTTGGGAGAATTGCTTGATTATACTCAACCTGGCAAATACATAGTTACAAGTACAAATTATAGTGATGACTATTCCGTACCCGTTTTAACCGCTGGGCAAAGCTTTATTTTGGGCTACACAAACGAGGAGGATGGCATTTACTTGGCAAGCAAAGAACGCCCGGTAATTATTTTCGATGACTTCACAACATCTTTTCATTGGGTGGATTTTTCATTTAAAGTAAAATCGTCTGCCTTAAAAATCCTTACACCCAAACATGTATCGAATACCACTTTTAGATATGTTTTCTATGCTATGCAACATCTTCATTATTCTCCGACGGGGCATGCTCGGCATTGGATAGATAAGTATTCGCACCTTCAAATTCCGTTGCCGCCTTTGGCGGTACAATGTGAAATTGTCCGTATTTTGGACGATTTCACATTGTTGTCGGCAGAGCTTGCAGCAGAGCTTGCAGC
>CANQFB010000014.1 GCA_947598205.1 uncultured Clostridia bacterium | reverse complement strand
GGCATGGTGAAACCGTAAACGCCTTCGCCCTTGTCTTCGACGGTGACGTCGGCGGAAGCGACGCTCTCGATCTCCTTTGTCTCATCCGTTACGACTACGGAGAAGGACACCTGCGCGCCCTCCTCGTACCCCTCCGCCGTGAGCCCTTCTACGGTGTATCCTTCGCCTGAAGCCACCGTGACGAGATATTTGATGGGGGGGGGTGTAATGGATCTGTCTTTGAGCGTTACAGAGACCGTAACGTCCTTCGCGGGCATGGTGAAGCCGTAGGCGCCTTCACCCTTGTCTGCAACGGCGACGTCCGCCGAGGTCACGGCGTCGATCTCTTTTGTCTCGTCGGTCACGGTCACGGTGAAGGAGACCTGCGCCCCCTCTTCGTAGCCATCTTGGGCGAGGCCGCTCACGGTGTAACCTTCGCCGCTTTCCGCAGTCACGCGATACCTTTTCGGCTTGCTCTCGCCGCAAGCTCCGAGGAGCGCGAGGAGGGCGATGAAAAGACATGCGGCCAAAACGGTGATCCATGATTTCCTCTTCATTTTGCATTCTCCTTGTATATATTTATTTTTCTTTTTACAATATTCATAGAGTATTACAAATATTAGTTTTTAGTTTAACGGAAAATCCTTCCTCTGTCAAGTAAATTGAAAGTGAATTTTTGTCAAAATGATAATTTTTTTCATTTTTATTATGCGGAAGGGCCCTTCGGCGGGGAAAGGAGCTTTCGGGCGGCGGAAAAAACGAGGGGAGCGGCGGACGGAAATTTCTGCATAAAAAGACCCCCGCCGCAGGGGCGGGAGCCTTACAATAAAGAAGATTTTATTTTTTGACGATGTTTTGCAAGATCATCTCGGGAGCTTGTTCGTAGCGGGCGAACTCCTTGGAGAAGCGGCCTCTTCCCTGCGTCATGGAGCGCAAACTCGTGGCGTAGGTGAGGATCTCGCCCTCGGGCGCTTCGGCCGTGATGACCTGCAACCCTTCGACGGTGTCCATGCCGATGATGCGGCCGCGGCGCTTGTTGAGATCGCCCATGATGTCGCCGACGTACTGTTCGGGCACGGTGATCTTCATCGAGCAGATGGGCTCCAAAATGACGGGCCTTGCGCGGCGGATACCGTCTTCATACGAGAGCTTTGCGGCCGAGACGAAGGCAACTTCCTTACTATCGACGGGGTGATACTTCCCGTCGAAGAGGGTGGCCTTCAAATTGACCATGGGATAGCCTGCGAGCACGCCCTTCTTGATGGCCTCGCGGAGACCTTTTTCGACGGCGGGAATGAAGTTGTTGGGCACGGCGCCGCCGACGACCGCATCCACGAATTCAAATACGCCGTCCGCTGCGCCCGGTTCATAGCGGATATTTACGACGCCGAACTGCCCCGCGCCGCCCGTCTGTTTCTTGTGCTTGCCTTCCGCCTCTGCCTTGCCCGTGATGGATTCGCGGTAGGCGACGGTGGGGGTGGTGAATTCGGCGTCGGCGCCGAACTTGGCCTTGAGCTTCTTCTTTATGATCTCGAGCTGGACTTCGCCCTGCCCGCACACGAGCGTCTCGCCCGTCTCGGTATTCTTGCGGACCTCAAAGGAACGGTCTTCCTCGGCGAGGCGCGCGAGCCCGCCGAACACCTTATCCTCGGTGCCGCGCACCGTCGCGTTGACGGCCATGGAGAGGACGGGTTCGGGGAAGTCGATGGGGGCGAATTTCACGGGATTTGCGGGATCGCAGAGGGTATCGCCCGTGCCCGTCGCGGTGAGTTTCGCCACGGCGCCGAGATCGCCCGCAGAGAGCGATGTGACGGGCTCTAACTTCTTCCCGCGCACGACATAGAGGGAGTTGATGCGCTCCGTCGTATCGCTGTTGGGATTGTAGACGTCGACCCCCGTCTTCAATACGCCGCGGTTGACGCGAAGATAGTTGAGTTTGCCGACGAAGTTATCCACGGCCGTCTTGAAGACCTGCGCCGCGAAGGGAGCGTTTTCGTCGCAGGCGATCTCCGTCTCCCCGTTCGTCTTGAGGTCGGTCGCCTTGAGACCGCGCTCGGCGGCTTGAGGGACGTATTCCACGATGGCGTCCATGAGGTTGATGACGCCCTTGTTGATGAGCGCACTGCCCGCGATGACGGGGATGACGCCGATGGAGAGGATGCCCTTGCGGATGCCTGCCGCCGTGTCTTCGGGAGAGAGCGTGCCCTCTTCAAAATATTTATCGAGAAGGGCTTCGTCGTTCTCCGCGGCGGCCTCCTGAAGGACGGCCTGCATCTCCTCGAGCTCGCCTTGGTATGCGGCGGGAACGGGGATCTCTTCGGGCCCTTTCGCCCCGAAGGAAAACGCCTTGCCCGTGATGACGTTCACATATCCCGTCATCTTGTTCCCGTCCATGATGGGGATCTGGATGGGAGCGATCTTGCCCTTATACTGTTCTTGGAAGGCCCGCACGGTGCCGGGATAATCGGCGTTCTCTTTGTCCATGCCGTTGATGAAGATGACGCTGGGCTTCTTCTCCTTGAGGCAGTACCCGACGGCCTTTTCCGCGCCTACGGTGACGGCCCCGCCCGCACCCGCCACGATGAGCGCCGCGCCCGCGGCACGCATGGCGGAATCGAATTCCCCTTCAAAATCATAGAACCCGGGGACGTCGAGAAGATTGATCTTTACGCCGTTCCAATTAAAATATGCGAGCGCGAGGGAGATGGAAGTCTTCCTTGCGATCTCCTGCTCGTCGAAGTCGGAGACGGTGTTGCCGCTCTCGATCTTGCCCATACGCTCGATGACGCCCGCGTTATAGAGCATGGCTTCGAGAAGGGTGGTTTTGCCCTCGCCGCTGTGCCCGACGATCGCGAGATTACGGATGTTTTTGGCTGAACCCATAAAAAAGTACCCCTTGTTGAATGGTTTGCGCGGGAAAACAAAAACCCGCATAGTCTCATTATACAACAAAATCGGCAAAAATCAAGTGGAAAAGGAAAAATAGTTGCACTTTTTGTGTGTGAGTTTCATGTGCGCCCGTCGTGCGGAATAGCGATAACATTCAAAAATACATTTCCCGAAATCCTTAATACATTTCCCGAAATCCTTGTAAAAATTTTTCCGTTGTGCTATACTGAATTCGCTACACAAATGAATATTTTTGCAATACGGTTACAACCTGGTAGGGGTGTATCCTATTCTGCCGTATTGCAGATTCATTTGTGTAGCAACAATATGGGATACTCTCTGCGGCGTCCCGTATTGGGGCGTCTTTTTCTTTTATTCGCCCTCATCCCGAGGCCACGCAGGGGCCGAGCGGATCTTCTCTCGAAAAAATTTTTTTGGAGGTACTCCCATGAAGAAACACTATTGGCTCATTTTGCTTGCCATTGCAAGCGCGCTTTGCTTTGCGCTCGGTCTTGGAGCTTGCGCAAAGGCAAAAGATCCTGTCGCACACAACCATACCTACGATGCGTGGGACTACGACGAGACGCAACACTGGAAGTATTGCGATGAACACGGCACAGACAAGTCCAACATCGACGAGACGACCCGCGCGCCCCACGACTTCACAAAGGGCGACTGCATCTGCGGTGCAAAAAAGCCTGTCACGCCCGGCGGCGAACAAGGAGGGGGAGAGCCCGGAGAACCCTGCGCCGTGCAATTTGATGTTAACGGCGGCTATCCGATCGTTGCCTTTACGACATGCGAGGCCGAAAAGACGATCTCTGCGCCGCAGGAACCGAAAAAGAACGGATATCGTTTCGGCGGCTGGTTTACCGATGTAGGATGTTCGCATGAGGCGAGCTTTCCATATACCGTCACGAAAGACGTCACCTTTTACGCAAAATGGACTTCCGTAAACAAGACAGAGGTAAAATTTCGGATCGTACCTGAAGCGGGTTCTTTCACGACAAACGGAGACATGATCGTCGACGGGAAGGTCGTTGGAGCAAGCGGCGATAAACTCATTGATTATTCGCAGGATATCCTTCCGCCTATGGAAATAGAACGTGGCTCTAAATTTGAACAACCGGAAAATCCCAAGGATATCACGTATCAAGATGAGGATGGAAACGCGCATACATTGCGATTTTCCTATTGGACGTTTTCCTCCGTATATGAGTACAACATATCGACGGCGGTGTTGTTCCCGCTCTATGATACCGATTACGATGAGATCACCCTCAACGCTGTATATATAGAAGTCCGAAGCAATCAAACTTATGCACAGCTCATGGTGCATCCCGAAAATGGGGAAAAGGATACCGTAATGTATGGGCTTCTTCATCAAGAATTACCCATCGCGACTCTTAACGCCAATACGCCGTATCCTTTCCAAACAGACGGATATGCCCCCCGTAAAGCGGGTTATGAAGCGACGGGATATTATAAGACGCGGGAGTTTACCGCCGAAAACATCTACCCCGTCCCTTTCCGTTTTGAAAAAGAGCAAAATGATGTCTATATCCGCTGGGCAAAAAAAGATGATGTGCAAATAACGTTTGATTTCGGATATGACAATAAAAAAGAAATATCCACGACGCAATACAGGGGATATGTTTCAAGGATCGATGACCCGATCCGCGTGGGTTATACCTTCGACGGATGGTATGCCCCCTATACGCCGGCCAACGAAGACAATGTGTGGGATTTCTCTCACGATACGGTGTGGTCATCTTTCACCCTCAAAGCGAAATGGATCAAGACAGCCGCTGTTGTGACCTTCGATTCCCTTGGCGGGGAGGCCAGAAACCCCATCGCCGTGCAAAAGGGCTCTGTTATAAATTCTCTCCCCCTTGTCGAACGGGAAGAGGATGGCGGCAACACCGTTTACAACTTTCTCGGATGGTATCTCGATGAAGAAGGCTCTCGTCCAGCCTTATCGGGAACAGGGTTGACTGTGAATGACGACATAACGCTGTATGCAAAATGGAGCGATAAGATCGACATTTCAAAACTCGAATTGCGCATGATAAGTTCCGGCTATACCGTTTCCGTAAAGAAGGGGGCCGAAAAGGAATTACAAGGCGTCGTCCTCCTGCCAACGCGCTATAAAGGAAAAGAGGTCATGAGAGTGGATAATAGCGGATTTGCAGGATGCACCAATCTCACAGAGATCGTTTTACCGGAAACGATCTATGCAATTTTCTCAGAAGCATTCAAGGATTGTACTTCCTTGACAAGGATCGTTCTGCCGAACGGGCTCGAACAGATCGCGGCCGGAGCCTTTGAGAATTGTACTGAACTTGAGAATATAAATTTTCCCACGGGAGATGGATTTGCGTATATTCAGGCAGATATTTTTGCAACATGTCCGAAGATGCTTGCGAAATTGACGAAAGACGTATGGAATGGCGTTTCCGTTTTCTATTGGGAAAAGGCCTGCCTCGGCGTCGGGTACGGTACGGAGGATAAGAACGGTGACGGAAAGGCGGGCGTTTGGGACGTGACCGATTTGACGGATTATACCGTAAAGGAAGGAACGACGGTCGTCGCATCGGGTGCTTTCTATTACTGCTCAAAATTGACAAGCTTGACGTTTTCCGATTCCGTCATGTGGGCTTCGGAGAGTGTCTTTCCGACAGACTTCATATACAATGGGCGAGGTGGCTGTGTGCTTACCGAATTGCACCTTTCAGCATCTTATAGATACAGTCAGTTAGCCCCCAATTATCCTGCCAATTTAGAGACACTTACGATTCCTGCAAGCAATCCCTATTTTGAGGTTGTGGACGGCTGTCTCGTCTATAAGCCGGAAAAAATTCTTGTTGCCTCTGTTGTCTCTGCCTCAAAAATACCGGACGGGATCGTCATTATCGGTGAAGAATCATTTCGCAATAAACAGCTTGATACAGTGGAGATCCCCGAAACGGTAACAACGATCCGCACGCACGCCTTTGACGAAGGCGCTTATACTTCGATCATTATTCCCGATAATGTCGGCATACTCGACGCATATGCATTTACAAAATGTAGTAATCTTCAATCACTTACGCTCGGCGCCAAGGCGCCCCTCATGGAGACGGCGTTCTTCACCAATATACATTCCTACGACCTTGCAAACATAGAAATCTCCGCCGTCAATGAAAACATGATCTGTATAAGTAGCATCGTATATAATCGAAGGGACGGCGACATGATCTATGGCGCACCCGCTTATGTGGGCCCTTTTACGCCTTGGGAAAAGGCCACACGGATCAAGAGCAGCGTTCTCGGCGGACATTATACGGAGTTTTGGCTCCCGGACAACATTGAAGAAGTTGAGGACTCGTTGATCGCGGCGCTTGAAGTAGACAAGCTCATCCTCGGAAAGCGCTGGGGCAGTAGCGAAGATACCTTTGAGAAACTCTTCGGAAACAATCGCGGAGGACGGATAAGCATGAATTTATGTAAAGAAATTCAGATTTACGATGACGGAGACATGGTTGTAAAAGACGGTGCAGTTTACAATAAGGACGTTTCGCGCCTCTTGTTTGTCGAAAGCGGTACGGAAAATCTTGTCATTCCCGATACAGTAACTTCGGTAGCGGGTAGCGTGGAAGCGTATAACGTAAGAGAGCTTACAGTAGGAGCGGGGATCTCCTTTGATGAGTTCATCAAATTTATATACGGATACGAAAGCTCAAGCACGGTTTCATCTGGCTGCGGTGCGGCGTTTTATCCCGAAAAAATCACAGTCAGTGAGCAAAACGCCGAAATATCTTCTTTTAGGAATGTTGTCTATTCAAAAGATCGGACAAGCCTCGTTTACATACCTGCCAAGTTTGACGGAGATCTTATTCTCCCGAAAGAAATGACCTCCATCCATAATTTGTTCAGCCTCATGACTTCTTCATATGGGAACGGAATCATTTATGATGAGGAATGGGATGAATTTTATCTTGATCCAAGCTTCGTTCATATCCACACGCTTTCCGTCGAGAAAGATTCGCAACTAAAAACAATCGGCGCGTTCACTTTTGCGCCTGCTTCGGTTTACTATCCGACGTCATGGTTCGGAGAGCTTGATTGGAGCGATGGGCTTGATCTAAGGGACGGAAAAGACGGTGATGAAGCTGTAAAATTTGTTCCCGATTGGACTGTTGACGCACAGCTTGCCGGCATTACATTCCAAATCGACAAGATCGATCTCTCAAATGCAACGAATTTGAAAGAGATCCATGGTAAAGCCTTCTTTGGTTTGGAGACCCTGCGTGAGGTCATTCTGCCTGATTCAATAACCAGTTACGGTTGGCTGGTGTTTGGCGTAGACGAGTGGAGAGGCGAAGAAAGTGCCCTTGAAAGCATTACGGGCGGCAATTTTGCAAATGCAGAATTTTGGTATGATTTCATCAACGATTATACCAAATTGTGTGATGAAAACGGCTTCTTTATCGTCGACGGCGTACTGCTGGGCTATCGCCCCAAGGGGGCCCCGACCGAAATAGTGCTTCCCGAGGGCGTAACATCGATCAGAGAGGGAGTATTTAAGAGTTGTAGTTCACTTGAAAAGATTTATTATAGCGGGACGCAAGAGGACTGGGACAAGATGCAAATAGGCGCCGATAATTCCTACCTTACTTCCGCGATCCGATACTACTTCTCTTTAACAAAGCCGAGCGAGGAGCAATGGACGGAATGGGATCATTGGTGGCACTTCGATGAGACGGGAAAGGCCGTCGAATGGGTAAAAATAGGAACATAAGAGAAAAGACCGCCGAGGCGGAGATTGTGCCCGCCTCGGCGGGGAAAGGCCAAGAATTATGAAAATTATTGGAAAAAATCTATTATTTCGATATTTATCGAAATAATAAAATGAGGCGAAAAGATATAAAAAACGCATGGCGAAAGCCATGCGTTTTTGGTGTACCCGCCGGGGCTCGAACCCGGAGTCGATGGCGTCGGAGGCCATAATGTTATCCAATTACACTACGAGTACTTTTTATTGCGTCATTCTGAGGCGGAGCCGAAGAATCCCGGAGTACGAAGTCCGCGTTTTCATTCAGGGGATCCTTCGGTCACTGCGTTCCCTACTTCGTCGCTACGCTCCTCGTGCCGACCTTCGATAATCAATAGAAGCCGCGGTCGGGGCAGGATGACGCGGTCGCTACGAGTGCGTCTCTCTTTTCTCACATTATAGCATAACTTTCGGAAAAATGCTTTATATTTTTGCGCGGATATGGTAAAATAGAGAAAAATTTTTCGGGGGACGGATATGCCTGAAAAGTCGGTCGTCGTCGGCATGAGCGGGGGCGTGGATAGCTCCGTCGCGGCCCTACTTCTCAAGGAGCAGGGCTATCGGGTCATAGGCCTCTTCATGCGGAATTGGGAGGAGGCGGGCGAGAACGGCGTCTGCACGGCGGACGACGATTTCGAGGACGTAAAGCGCGTCTGCGGGCTTCTCGAGATCCCCTATTACACGGTGAATTTCGCCCGCGAGTATATGGACCGCGTCTTTTCGTACTTTCTCGCGGAATATCGGGCGGGCAGGACGCCCAACCCCGACGTTCTTTGCAACCGCGAGATCAAGTTCGGACCGTTCAAAGAATATGCGAAGAAGCTCGGCGCGGACTATATCGCCACGGGGCACTATTGCGGCGTCTCGCATGAGGGCGGCGTGCACCGCCTTCTCAAGGCGAAAGATAGGGGAAAGGATCAGACCTACTTTTTGAACCAACTCTCCCAAGCCCAGCTCGAGGATGTTCTCTTCCCGCTTGCCGACCTCGAGAAGCGCGAGGTGCGCGCGATCGCCGAAAAGTACGGCCTTGCGACGGCGAAGAAGAGAGATTCCACGGGCATCTGTTTTATCGGCGAGCGCAACTTCCGCAAATTTTTGCAAGAATACCTCCCCGCACAGCGCGGAAAAATTTTATCTCTTTCGGGCGAAGAGGTGGGGGAGCACATCGGGCTCATGTACTACACGTTGGGCCAGCGCAGGGGGCTGGATTTAGGCGGGAAGAAGGGGGAAGACGGCAGATGGTTCGTCGTCAAAAAGGACCTTGAACATAATATTTTATATGTCTCCCACGGCGATGAGACGCCCCTTCTTTCACGCTCGTGTTTGGTGAGCGGGATGAATTATATCCCTACCATGCCCGAGGATGAGGTATTCGATTGCACGGCAAAGTTCCGCTATCGGCAGGAAGAACAGCGCGTCCGCGTGCATAGGATTGGGGGAAAGAAAGCAGAAATTTTCTTTGAAGAGCCCCAACGCGCCGTTACGGAGGGCCAATTTGCCGTATTATACGACGAAAAACAGTGCCTCGGCGGGGGCGTGATCGAAAGGGCGACGCCATGACCGACTTCTTTCAAAACAAAACGCCCGTCATCGAGCGCCTGAAAACACATGGTTTTTCCGAAGAGGACGGCGTATGGGCATACCATGTCCGCATCTTGGAAGGTGAATTTGAGCTCACCGTTACCATTTTGCCGACGGGCGAGGTGAAGACGCGTCTCCTCGAATGCGAGCTCGGCGAGCCCTATACCTTGCACCTCGTCGAAGAGGCGGGCGGCGAGTTCGTGGGCAAGGTGCGCGCGGCCTATGAGGCGGCCCTCGGGGAGATCGCCGAGAGTTGCTTTGAAGGGGCGTTCTTCAAACAGCCGCAGACGGAAAACCTTCTCGCCCACGCCCGCGAAAAATACGGCACCGAGCCAGAATATCTCTGGGAGAAATTTCCCGATAACGCCGTCCTTCGCCGCAAGGATACGGGCAAGTGGTACGCCGCCGTTCTCACCGCGAGGAGGAAGAGCCTCGGCTTTGCGGGCGAGGGGACGATGGAGATCGTTGACCTTCGCGCCGACTCCGCCGAAATTGTCCGCCTTGTGGACGGCGTGCGCTTCCTCCCCGGCTGGCACATGAACAAGAAGCACTGGATCTCCGTCCCCCTCGACGGCCGCATTCCCTTCGGGGAAATCGCTACTCTTTTGAAAAACAGCTTTATGTTGGCGAAGTGAGTGCCCCTACGAAGTTCCTATGTTTCCGATAAGCTCATGAAAATTTCAGCCGAAGAATTTTTTGATGATCTCGGCGATCTTGCTCTTATAGACCACGTTGTTTGCGCCCGTGAAGCAGAGGGGCGGGTAGACGACGCACCACCAATTATCCCCCTTGCCCGAGCCGAGCTCTAAAATGAGCGCATCGTAGACGCCCGCATCCAGCGTAACGCCCTCATACACGCGGGTGGGGAACTCCTCCTTGCGGAGGGAGGCGCGCGCCCCGTACGAGAAGCCGTTCTTCTGCAAGACGCCCTCGGCGACGCGTTCGATCGCGCCGAGATTTTCCCCGATCTTTTCCATCGCCTCCTCCTTTTTTTCGCAGGATGCGACGACGGGTGTCAGGAATTTTACCACCTCGTCCCGCACCTTATATTTCACAGCCTGCGCCGCTTCCTCGTTGGAGTCGGCGCGGATATGTACGCGAAGATAGGCGTCCTTTCCTATCCCGCCCCCGGGGAGTTTTCCGAATGCGAACACGATGCCGAGCACCCCTGCGAGGAGAAGGATCGCCGCCAAAAACTTTTTCATAAATCACCTCCGTGCCCTGCGATGATTGCCATGTGAAAGAAGATTTATACCTGCACCCCGATTTTTTATTAAGTTTTTTACAACCCCTTGCAAATTGCCTCGTTTTATATTAAAATAGCGGTATGTTCCATATCGTCCTTGTAGAGCCCGAGATCCCGCAGAACACGGGCAACATCGCGCGTACCTGCGCCGCGACGGGGAGCGTCTTGCACCTTGTAAAGCCCCTCGGCTTCGATATTTCGGAGAGCGCCGTGCGCCGCGCGGGGCTCGATTATTGGCAATATACCGATGTGCGCGTGCACGAAAATCTGGAGGAGGCCTTTTTGGCGCTTCGCGGCATGCCCTGCTTTTTCTTCACGACGAAGGCAGAGACGTGCTATGCAGACATAAACTATCCCGCGGAGTGCGCCCTCTTTTTCGGCAAAGAGACGAAGGGGCTCGATGAGGAACTTCTCGTAAAGAATAAGGAGGGGTGCGTGCGCATCCCGATGGCGGGGGAGCGGCGTTCGCTCAACCTCTCCAACAGCGTGGCGGTCGCCCTCTATGAGGCCCTTCGCCAGAACGCGTTCGGAGGCCTTGAGAAGAAGGGCGCGCTGCACAGGTTAAAATGGTGAAGGGGAGGAAGATCGCATGCGCGGCCGTCGGGGCAGTCCTTTCGGCGGCGTGCGCCACAACCCTATTCTTGCCCCTCCCGAAGACGGCAGGACGGCAGGGAGAGGTATATCGTTGCGTCTGGGACGACGGGACGGTGAGTTCGGAGGGCTATGCCGAAGCCTTCTCCATGCTCGAGGGAGTCGGTGAAGACGGCGTTATCGAGCTCAAACGGGGTACCCATGTCGGGAGGATAGAGGCCACGGAGGACTTTTCCGCCTACTGCTATGCCCTCTCGGAGGGGTCGCTGACCGACCTTTTGCTTCTCGGCGGAGGGGAGCTCTCCCGCATCCAGCGGGCCGCGCTCTTCCGCGAATACGGCGGCGCGGTCTACTATTCCGTCGACGAATTTCACTATACGGGCGAGGGCTTTGTGCGCGAAAATTGCGGACATGCGGAGGAGGTCGTCTTGCTCTCGGGGACCCTTCCCGCAGGCTATCTCGCCGAAAAGGGGGCGACGAAACTGCGCCTTGCAAGCGGAGCGACGCTCACGGCGGACAAGCTCATCGGGAGCAAGATCGCCGAAATTTCCGCCCCCGCGCCCTACAAGGTCGAACAGGACGGCCTATATCTTACCGTCGCGGGGCAAAGGCGGCTGGTCGCCGCACTGCCCAAGGTGCGCTCGCTCACCGTCGCCGCGGCCGATTATATGGACCAAGGGGCCCTTCTTCCCTGCACGTCGCTTGCCGAGCTCACCCTTCCCTATGCGGGCAACGCCGCAAGGAGCGCGGGAACGGGCTACGACGGGACGTTCGCATGGCTCTTTGCCGAGCGGGAGGGCTACCGCGTGCCCGAGAGCCTCAAACGGGTGAAGATCCTCGGCGGGAAGCTCATAAGCCATTGCTTCTATGCCTGCCCCCGTCTCGAGGAAGTCGATGCGTGCGGCCTCGCCGCAGAAGATGTCTCTATCGACGCATTCGCAGACATGGTTGGGTGGAAACGCGTCCATTCGCCGAGATCGGGCTTGATTCTACAGGGAACTTACAAAGCGTATATCGCGCCGTGCGGGTGCACGGTCTATGAGCGGTACGGGGAGGAAGCATTATGAGACTTTTGAAGCGCATCTTCAGCCGATTCTTTATCGTTGCGCTTACCATCATCATCTTCGTCCTTCTCATCTGGACGGCGATCGTGCTCGCCCTGATCGTCCTCGACGGGGTGATCGCGAAGTATCTCCCCGCGGCCGAGCCCTATTTTGCCCTCGCCGTCTTCATCATATGGTATATCGTCGCGGCCGTCTTCGTCATCCGCGTCGCCAACCGCGATATGGTCCCCGAGACCAAGATCCCGTGGATCATCACCATCGTCGTCTTCAGCATCTTCGGCGTCGTCCTCTACCTCATGTTTTCCTCCTCGCGTCCTTCGCGGAAGAAGCGGGAACTCTACCGCGGGGTAGACGCCGCCATGCGCAGACACGAGTGGCGCAAATTCTCGCCCGAAGAGCTCCACGGCAAGATGGGGCGGTGGGGGATGGTGAGCGAAGCGCTCTCCACGGTCACGCCCGAAGCCGTCGCCTATAGCGGCACCAAGACGGAGTATTTCCCCTCGGGGGAGGCCTTCTTTGAACGCTATCTCGCCGACCTCGAGAAGGCAGAGAAGTATATCTTTATGGAATACTTCATCATCGAACGGGGGCAGATGTGGAGCGCCATCCTCTCCATTCTCGAGAGGAAGATCCGCGAGGGCGTCGAAGTGCGCGTCATGTACGACGACATCGGCTGCATGGGCAAGATCCATTTGAATTACCACCGCACGCTCAAAAAGAAGGGCATCTACTGCAAGAAGTTCAGCCCCTTCGTCCCCATCCTTACGAACGTCCACAACAACCGCGACCACCGCAAGATCACGGTGATCGACGGCAAGATCGGCTATACGGGCGGGCTCAATCTCGCCGACGAATATATCAACGCCACCCATCCCTTCGGCCATTGGAAGGACAACGCCATCCGCCTCGAGGGGGAGGGGGTGAAGAGCCTCCTGCTCATGTTCTTGCGGCAGTTCGACGTGCAGGTCAAGCAGATCGACGACGTGGAGCGGTATCTCCCCGAACGGTACGAGACCTTCGACGAGGAGGGCGTCGTCCAGCCCTACGGCGACGGCCCCTATCCCATCTATCCCCGCCATTTCAGCGAGGACGTGTATATCAACATTCTCAACAGCGCGCGCGATTACGTCTATATCGCCACGCCCTACCTCATCATAGATTACAGTCTGCAACAGGCCCTCATCCTCGCGGCGAGAAGGGGGGTGGACGTGCGCATCATCACCCCGCATATCCCCGATAAAAAGATCCCCTTTGCCCTCACCCGTTCCAACTATATGGCGCTCATGGAGGGGGGCGTGAAGATCTATGAATACACCCCCGGGTTCATCCACGCCAAGCTCATGCTCTCCGACGACGCGGTCGCGACGGTTGGGACGGTCAACCTCGACTACCGTTCCTTCCTCTACCACTACGAGGACGGCGTGCTCATGTACCGCACCAAGGCGGTGGAAAAGATCAAGGAGGACTTCGAGGAGACCTTCGAAATGTCTGCCTTGCAGACCAAGGAAGATGCGAAAAGGAACGTCGTGTGGCGGTGGATCTGCCAGCTCGCCAAACTCTTCGCCCCGCTCTTTTAAGAATAGGAGGAAGCATGATCCATTCCCTTTCGGGCGGCGTCATCGCCGACAACATGCCCATAACGTTTGCGAAAGTGGAGATCGCAGGCACGCCCCGTTGGTATATCGCCCCCTTCCCCGTGGAGGCAGGGGAGAAGGTCCTCGCGCCCTTCGGAAGGGAGGAGCGGCTTATCGAGACGACCGTCCTCAAAGTGGAGACGTGCACGCCGCAGACGGCGCCCGTCCCCGTATCCCGCGCAAAATTCCTCGAAAGGTGCGGCGGAAATGTTTGACAGCCCTCCGCGCATATGATATAATCAATAAAGTCATAGGGGAGTAATCGGCTCTGCCTTCGGGCGGAGCGGCGCCGTCCACATAATGCGCATTTGCGCGGGCGGCGCATGAAACGGTGAGACTTATGCACGGCTTTTTTCCGTGCGTAGGTCTTTTTTTAACGGCCGCGGACGGAAGGGGAGGAAGGATGCAGATCTGGGAAGTGATACTCATCGGCATTGCGCTTGCGATGGACGCCGTCGCCGTCGGCATGACCGACGGAATGGCCGAACCGCAGATGGGGAAGGGAAAGATGTTCGCCGCCGCGGGCGCATTTGCCCTCTTCCAATTCGGCATGCCAGTCTTCGGGTACTACGGCGGATATGCCTTCTCGGGGCTCATCGCCCGCATCGCGCCCTACCTATCCTTTGCCATTCTCGTCCTCCTTGGCGGCAATATGATTTTAGAATGTGTGCGGGAGGAACGCAGACATGCCCCCCTCGGAATTGCTCAAAAGAGCAAACTCACGCCCATGAAGCTCTTCGGGCAGGCGGTGGCGACCAGCCTCGACGCCCTCGCCGTGGGGGTCACATTTCTCGCGACGGAGCAGGGAGCGGGCCTTCCCGCACATGCGGCGGTCTGCGCCCTCGTCATCGGCGTCGTCACCTTTGTGCTCACCCTCCCCGCCGTCGTGCTCGGCAGGTCTGCGGCCAAGCGGCTTGCGGGGCGGGCGGAGATCGCGGGCGGGGCCGTCCTTATCGTCATCGGCTGTAAGCTCCTCCTCGAAGGGGTGATGTAAAAAGTGGAGAAGACCGTAAGGCTTCCCCCTTGGAAGCTGCCCCCTTTGAAGGGGGCGGCTCCGCCGTAGGCGGTGGTGGGGGTTGAGCTTCCCAACCGTCATGCTGAACGTAGTTGAAGCATCACCTTATTCTTGCTGTCCCTTTAGGGAAAGTACTCGCCTTTGGCGGGGGAAAGGGTTAAACCCCTCTGTCGCCCAAGGGCGACATCTCCCCTTGCAGGGGCGACGAGGCGGGAGGAAGTGACATCTCCCCTTGCAGGGGCGACGAGGCCAATAAGACTTTCCACGGGAGCAACTCTCCGAAGAAGAAGCCCCCCATACGAAGTCCGTTTTCATCCTCGGGATCCTTCGGTCGCTACGTTCCCTCAGGATGACGCGGTCATCCCGAAGGATCCCCCGAAACGAAGTCCGAAAGTACCCGCGCGCCCGCTTGACAAATTCTTGCGGAAGTGGTACCTTTAAAATATAAAATCGTTTAACCTACAAAAGTTCGGGAAGAATCAACTTATGCTGTATCTTTGGATATTTTTATTGATATTGGGGTTCGTTCTCCTCGTGAAGGGGGCGGATTGGTTCGTAGACGGCGCGGCGGGCATCGCAAAAAAATGTAAGATCTCCGCCCTCGTCATCGGGCTGACCGTCGTCGCCTTCGGGACGAGCGCGCCCGAGCTCTGCGTCTCGGTGACGGCCGCGATCAAACATTCGACGGGCATCGCCATCGGCAACGTCGTCGGGAGCAATATCACGAATATCCTGCTCATTTTGGGCATCTCCTCCCTCGTCCGCGTCCTTCCCGTCAAAAAGTCCTCCCTCTTTTTGGATATTCCCGTCCTTCTTCTCGCGAGCGGGCTTCTCATCGGGCTCGGGTTTTGGGGAAGATCCCTCGCGTGGTACGACGGTCTCGCCCTTCTCGCCGTCTTCGCGGTCTATATGACCCTCCTCTTCTTGAATGCGAGAAGAGAACAGAGAGCGGCAAAACTTTCGGGCGGGCCCGCACCCGAGGAGGACAAGCCCGAAAAAGAGCCGAAGACCAAGGCGGGGAAATGGTTCAAGAGGATGGAAGAAAAGACATGGTTTCTCATCATCCTGACCCTCGTCGGCCTCGGCATGGTGGTGGGCGGCGGGACGCTCCTCGTCGAGGGGGCCAAATATATCGCAAATTACTTCAAAGTGCCCGAAGACATCATCGGCCTCACCGTCGTGGCCATCGGCACTTCTCTTCCCGAACTCGTCACCTCCGTCGTGGCCGCGGCGAAGAGGGAGACGGATATCGCCGTCGGCAACATCATCGGAAGCAATATCTTCAACATCTTCCTCGTGGCGGGCGTCTCTTCTCTCTTTTGGCCTCTCGCCTTCGACTATCCAAACAACCTCATCGACGGGTTCGTCGCTCTCGGCGCCGCCCTGCTTCTCTATGGGTGCGCCCTTCTCGGAAGGAAGAAGCTCGGCCGCATCGCAGGGGCCCTCATGGTTTTATCCTTTATCGGTTATTACGTCTACCTGTTCCTTGTGAGAGTGTAAAATGGGACATCTCTTTTCCTGCTTAAAACGGTATAAAGCGGAGGCGATCCTGTCGCCTCTTTTCAAGCTACTCGAAGCGGGAATGGAACTTCTCGTCCCGCTCGTCGTGGCGAAGACGATCGACGTGGGCATCGCAAACGCCGATAGGTCCTATATTCTGCACGCCTTCTTGCTTCTCGCCCTCTTCGCCGCGCTCGGGCTCGCCTTTGCGATCACGGCGCAGTACTTCGCCGCCAAGGCGGCCGTGGGCACGAGCGCAGAGTTGAGGCGCAGGCTCTTTTCCAAGATGCAGTCCTTTTCCTTCACCCGTATCGACGACATGGGCGCCTCGTCCATGCTCACCCGCATGACGAGCGACGTAGACCGCGTGCAAAACGGCGTCAATATGACCCTCCGCCTTCTCCTCCGTTCGCCCATCGTCGTGTTCGGCGCGACGGCGCTCGCCTTCGTCGTAGACGTAAAGGCGGCCTGCGTCTTCGTCGCCCTCATCCCCCTGCTCGCGGTCGTCATCTATGCCGTAATGGCGGCCTGCGTGCCCAAATACCGCTCCGTGCAGGAGGATCTCGACGGCATATATCTCTCCGCGCGGGAAAATCTCACGGGCGCGCGCGTCATACGCGCCTTCCGCCTCGAGAAGAAGGAGACGGCCGCCTTCTCCCAAAAGAGCGACCGCCTGCAACGCGCGCAGGAGAGGGTGGGGCGCATCGCCGCCGTCACCGCGCCGCTCACCTTCATTCTCGTCAACGTCGCCGTCATCGTGCTCATCTATACGGGCGCCGTCCG
Organism: uncultured Clostridia bacterium; assembly: GCA_947598205.1. GTDB lineage: Bacteria > Bacillota > Clostridia > Christensenellales > Borkfalkiaceae > Gallimonas. The sequence continues at coordinate 19,994 of CANQFB010000014.1, read as the reverse complement.
CGTGGGCGAGGGGACGCTCAAACAGGGCGACGTGGTCGCGCTATACGGCTATCTCTCCCTGATCCTCGTCGAACTTGTCAAATTTGCCAACCTCATCGTCACCCTCGCAAAGACGGTCTCGTGCATGAAGCGCATCGGGGCAGTGCTCGATACGGAAGGGGAAGCAGAGAAGCTCTCGGAGGGAGAAGAGGGAGAGGAAGTTTCGGAAGACGCCCCCGCGTTTTCCTTCAAAGACGTCTCTTTCACCTATGCGGGCGGCGGCGCACCCGCCCTGCAAGCCATCTCCTTTGAGGCGCGCCGCGGCGAGACGGTGGGCATTCTTGGAGGCACGGGTTCGGGCAAGAGCACCCTCGTTCGCCTCCTTCCCCGCTTCTATGAGGCGGGCGAAGGGCAGGTCCTCGTGGGGGGGAAAGACGTCAGGGCCATCCCCGCCGGCGAGCTTCGCGCCCGCATCGGGTACGTTCCGCAGAAGACCATGCTCTTCCGCGGGACGATCGCGGAAAATCTCCGCTGGGGGAAGGAGGACGCCTCGGATGAGGAACTTCTCTCGGCCGCGCGCATCGCGCAGGCGGAGGACGTCCTCGAGGCCAAAGGGGGGCTTTCCGCCGAGATCGAACAGGAGGGGCGCAACCTCTCGGGCGGGCAACGACAACGCCTCGCCATCGCCCGCGCCCTCGTCAGAGATCCCGAGATCCTCATTCTCGACGATAGCGCATCCGCCCTCGACTTTGCGACGGAGGCGCGCCTCCGCGCCGCCCTGCGGGAGCTTCGCTGTACGTCCGTCCTCGTCTCCCAGAGGGTGGCTTCCGTCATGCACGCCGACCGTATCATCGTGCTCGATGAGGGGCGTATCGCAGACATGGGTACCCACGAAGAGCTCCTCGCGCGCTCTTCCCTCTATCGGGAGATCTATTCTTCGCAGACGGAGGCCGAGGCATGAAACGAAGAGAAACGCTTCGCGGGCTTCTCCGCTATCTCAAACCCCATCTCCCCGTCTTTATCCTCGCGATCCTTTGCGCGCTCGCCGTCGTCGCGGGGCAACTCCTTTCCCCCTTCTTTGCGGGGAAGGCCATCGACTGCATCCATGCGGGCGGGATCGATTGGGGACCGCTCAAAAACCACCTCATCGCCATCGGCATCAGCAGTGCGGCGGCGATGATCTTCCAATGGATCCTCGCGGTCTTGAGCAACCGCATCGCCTACCGCGTCCTTTCCGCTCTCCGCAAAGACGCCTTCAAGAAGGTGGAAAAGCTCCCCCTGAAATATATCGACAACCGCCCGTACGGCGACGTCGCGAGCGTCATCGTCTCGGACGCGGAGACGGTCTCCGAAGGCCTCCTTTTGGGCTTTACCCAGCTCTTTACGGGCATCGTCACCATCGCGGGGGTGCTCGGCATCATGCTCGCCATCCGTTGGGAGATCGCCCTCGTCGTCTTCTGCATCACCCCGCTCTCCTTCTTCGTCGCCCGCTTCATCGCGCGGCGCACCTTTAAGAGCTACCGCGCGCAGGTGGAGGCCCGCGCCGACGAGAGCGCCTTCGCCGACGAGATGATCGCAGGGCTCAAGGTGGTGAAGGCCTTCGGCCGCGAGAAAAAGAACGAGCAGATCTTTTCCGAAAAGAACGAGGCCCTCCGCAAAACTTCGCTCAAAGCCGTGTTCTTCTCCTCGACGACCAACCCCTCGACGCGCTTTGTGAACGCCCTCGTCTATGCGGCCGTCGTGCTCGCCGGAGGGTATTTTGTGATCTCGACCGCGGGCATGGGTGTCCCGTTTACCGTCGGAGGTCTAACGACCTTCTTGCAATATGCCAACCAATACACCAAGCCCTTCAACGAGATCTCCGAGGTCGTCGCCGAATTCCAGAGCGCCCTCGCGAGCGCGGGTAGGATCTTGACGCTTATCGGCGAGAAGGAGGAACCTTCAGATGAGCATCTTCCCTCCCTCGGAAGGGCGCAGGGGGCGGTGAAGGCGGAAGACGTCGCCTTCTCATACGATCCCGAACGGGAGCTCATCAAACATTTCGATCTCGACGTCGCGCCCGGCATGCGCGTCGCCATCGTCGGCCCGACGGGGTGCGGCAAGACGACGTTCATCGGCCTTTTGATGCGCTTTTACGACGTAGACGAAGGGGCGATCTATGTGGACGGGCACGACGTTAGGAGCATCACGCGCGCGTCCCTTCGGGAAAATATCGGCATGGTCCTGCAGGAGACGTGGCTCAAAACCGCCACCGTGCGCGAAAATCTCACGATGGGAAGGCCCGATTGCACCGAGGAGGAGATGATCGCGGCCGCCAAAGCCGCCAAGGCACATTCCTTTATTCTCCGCCTTCCCAAGGGTTACGATACCCTGCTCGGCGAAGAGGGCGTGCTCTCCGAGGGGCAAAAACAGCTCTTGTGCATCGCCCGCGTCATGCTTTGCCGTCCGCCCATGCTCATTCTCGACGAGGCGACTTCCAACATCGATACCCGTACAGAGAAGCTCGTGCAGGAGGCCTTCGCCGCCCTCATGAAGGGAAGGACGTCGTTTATCGTCGCCCACAGGCTCTCCACCGTGCAGAACGCCGACCTCATTCTGGTGATGAAGGACGGGAAGATCATCGAGCGCGGCAGACATGCCGATCTTCTCGCCGAGGGCGGCTTCTATAAAGAGCTCTACTACGCCCAATTTGCAAAGTAAGAAGGATATTCTTAACGCTCCCGCCCCGTCGGGGGCTTTTTTTATTTGCGCCGCATAAAAAAATTTCCCCTTGCACACATTGCCCATAGGAGGATTTTATGAAGAAGTTTTTGCTCATCACGACGCTTTCCCTCACGCTCGCCGCGGCGGCGCTCACGGGGACGGCAGTCGCGGCAACGCACATACAGGAAGCCCCCGCCGCCTCGGTGGAAGCGGTCGATGCGGCCGTCCTTCGGCAGGGCAGCAGGGGAAACGAGGTGAAGGAGGTCCAGCGCCGTCTCAAGCAGTGGGGATACTACACGGGCTCTGTAGACGGGATCTTCGGCGCGGGGACCAAGAAGGCCGTCATCGCCTTCCAAAAGAAGAACGGCCTCACCGCCGACGGGGTGGTCGGCAAGGCCACCTATAAGGCCCTCGGCATGACCGATTCTTATAACGCCCTGAATGGGGGAAGCGGCTCTTCGGGCTCTTCAAGCTCTTCGTCTACCCCCTCGGGCTACACTTCGTCCGATCTCTACCTTCTCGCCAAGGCGATCTACGCGGAAGGAAGAGGGGAGAGCTACACGGGGCAGGTGGCGATCGGCGCGGTCATCATCAACCGCGTGAAGTCCTCATCTTTCCCCAACAGTATCTCGGGGGTCATCTACCAGAGCGGCGCATTCACGGCGGTCACCGACGGGCAGATCAATCTCGAGCCCAATCAGACGGCATACAACGCCGCCCGCGACGCCATGAACGGCTGGGACCCGACGTACGGGTGTCTCTACTACTACAACCCTGCGGTCGCCACGAGCTCATGGATCTTCGGCCGCAAGACGGTCACGGTCATCGGCAAACATGTCTTTGCCATTTAAGGAGGAGTTATGGAAAAGGAAATCGGTAAGAATGTATCAAGCGGCGCGAAGAAGGTAAAGCGCGTGCAGGAAGAAAAGGCGGCAAAGCCCGCAAAGAAGAAAACGCCTGTGAAGAAGACCTCGGATACGGCCGTGAAACGCGAACACGCGGCGGCCGACGAGCGCGTGAAGGCGGCGAGGGCGCGCGCCGAAAAGAAGGAAGAAAAACTCGATAAGAAGACGGCCTTAAAGCAGGCCAAGATCGAGAAGAAGGCCGCCATCAAGCAGAAGAAGCTCGAGAAGAAACAGCGCATCGCCGAAAAGAAGCTCGCCCGCAAGGAGATGATCGCAAAGAAGAAGGCGGAACGCCTCGAAAAACGCGCCGAAAAGAAGGCCGCGCTCAAGGAGAAGCGCATCGAAAAGAGGGCGGAGCGCGCCGCCCGCAAGGAGCTCTTGAAGAACGAATCCAAGGCGGAGAGGGCCCAGCGCATCGCCCGCGAAAAGAAGGAGCGGATCGCCTTAAAGCGCAAAAAGCAAGAGGCCCATATGAAGGCGCAGGAAGATCGCCGCAAAGCGAGAGAGGCCGCCCATGTCCGCAAGGCGGAGGAGAGAAAGCACAAGCGCGAACAACGCACCGAGCGGAGACGCACGGGCGGGTTCGGCGGCTGGCTGGCCGCAGTCATCTCCCTCGGCACGGCTTGTCTGGTGCTCGCGACCGTCGTCACGGCGGGGGCCATCCGCATGAACGATATGCAGACCGCAGGGGAAAATTCCACCCGCGCCACCCTCTATGAGATGGTCTCCGCGAGCGAGGAACTCGACGACAGCCTCGCCAAGCTCCGCGTCTCCTCGGGCGCGAACGAACAGCGGCTTCTCCTCACCAATATTTTGGTGGATACCGCCCTCATGGAGAGCGCGCTCGAGAAGATCCCCGTCGATCAGGCGACGAGCACCGATATTTCCGCCTTCGTCAATAAGACGGGTTCTTATGCGCGCACCCTCCTTGCAAAGCTCGGCCGCGGCGAGAATTTGGATGAGACCGAGCGGAGCACCGTCGCCTATCTCTATGAAGTCAACGATAAGCTCTATACCGAGCTCAACGACCTGATGACCCACCTCAAAAAGGGCGATCTGCGCAGTTTTGTAAACGGCAAACAGGGCGCGGTCGCGGAGAAGTTTGGCGAGATGGGAAGCGGCACGAAGGCCGAGCCCGAAGAGATCGTAGACGCCCCCTTCACAGGGGAGGGGAACATCGGCGAAAACCGCCTTGCACGCTTGGAAGAGATCTCCTCTTCCGAGGCGGAAGAGAGGGCTCGCGAGCTCTTCACCTCATACCATGTCCGCGATGTGAAGTTCACAGGCGAGACCATGACGCAGGAAGTGAGCTGCTACAACTTCACCCTCACCGATGAAAACGACGTCGAGATCTTCGCCGAGATCACCAAAAACGGCGGCAAGCTCGCCTTCTTCGATACCTACGAAGAATGCACCCAAAAGAACTTCGACCTCGAGACATGCGACGCCATCGCCCGCAAGTATCTCGCAAGCATCGGCATCGAAGACGTCGAGGCGGTGTGGCTCTCCGACGCAGGAATGGTCGCAAACCTCACCTATACGGCCTTGGAAGACGGCGTGCGTATCTACCCCGAGATCATCAGGATCCGCGTCTGCGAAGAGAAGGGCCGCGTCGTCGGCATGGACGCGAGAGGGTATCTCCTCAACAATGAGGACCGCGATCTCAAGGCGGGCATCTCCAAGGCGGAAGCCGAGAAGAAGCTCACCGCAGGGCTCGAACCCTATAGCGCAAACCTCGCGCTCATCCCCGTAGACGGGCAGGAAGTTCTCTGCTGGGAGTTTGCCTGCAAGTATGCGGACGGCGAATATATCGTCTACCTCGATGCAAAGACGGGCGACGAAGTGCAACTCTTCCGCGTCCTTCAATCCGCCCAAGGCAGTTATTTGAGATAATTCCCGCACGTCATCCCGAGGGCGTAGCCCGAGCGGATCCCCTAATACGAAGTCAAAAAAGGCTTCCCCCTTAACCCAAGGGGGAAGCTGTCCGTTTATGTTGGATCTTGCCGCTTCTTCCCGCAATACGCGGGGCGAAGCAATGTGGATTTTACACGGCGGGGGCGAGTTTTTTCTTGCGGCTCTTGAGTTCGCTCTCGAGCTCGGTGCAATCCTCCTTGAGCTCGGTCTCCGTCTCCGAGACGTCGATACCGTCCAAAATGTTTTGCAGGCGGTATTCCTTATTGAGATATTTGATGGTCTGGTAGCCGATGACCGTCGTGAGCGTGCCGTTCACGAGCCCCTGCACGGAGGAATCGACGAGGGCGGAGATGGCGGACCCGAGAATGGGAATGCCCTTTACGGCGCTCCCCATCGTCTTGGCGACGGCCCCGCCGATGTTCGCCGTCCCCAGCCCGTAGGCGACGAGGGCGTTGGAGATGACGGTGGCGAAGATCTTCACGAGCTTTGCATCCGAGGGGCGGAAGCCGTAGAGGAACACGAGATCCTTGATGAGTTGCAGATTGATGATGACGACGATCGCCGCATCGATCTTGGCCGACTGCGAGACGGCGGAAAAGGCCGCGCTCTTGAGGGAACATTTGCGGATGAGGGAGCGGGCGGACTTCTTCACCGACCCTTTATAGAGCTCTGTCAAGCACGATTTGAGTTTCTCTTCGTCGCCCGTCTTGAGGGCGATCGCCATTCTGCCCACGACTTCGCTGTCGTACCAGCCCACGCCCTCGACCTTGGCCGTGAGGTCGATCATCTTATCGGCGATGTCGTGCCGAAGTTTCTTGTTGTGCCGCTGGGCCTTCCTCGCCGTGGAGGCGTTGACGTTGGTCATGAAGTATCCCGCATGCAAGATCTTGACGGTGGGAACGATAAAGACGCAGATATAGAGCACGAGGCAGGCCGCGCCCACGCCGTAGCCCGCATATTTGTTGACGTCGTAAACGCGAAGGGAAACGAGGACGAGCACGACGAGGAGGAACACGCCGACGATGGCCGCCATAAAGCGCAACAGAAATTTCGCCCCGCGCACGTTTTGCCGCCTGACGTATTTCTGCTCATAGTCGTAGATCGTCATCTTGCCGCCGAGCGCCTCTTTTTCTTGGGCGTCGAGGGCCTTTTTCTTCTTTTTCACTTGGGGTCTCCCGTCTCTGAAAGTATCTATAGCATACTACATTTTATGGGATTTGTAAAGAATTTTGCGGAAAAATCGGAGGCGGGGCGGAAGTGCAACTTTTCTCTCAAAAAACGTTGAAAGTCGGGGAAGAATATGGTATAATCGGGATATGAAAAAGACGACGATCCACGAAGACAAACGGGCCAAACTCGAGAAACATACCCTCGCCTGCCCCAACTGCGGATACCCCGTGCTGGACCATATGACGCAATGCCCGAATTGCAAGAGCAAACTCACGCCCGTCGGCTATCAGCCCATGAGCGACCAGAAGATCAAAAAGATCAGATGGATCACCTATTCGATCGGCGCGGTCATCTCCATCGCGATCATCGTCCTCATCATCGTATTCCGAAAATAGGGGATAGAAGGCTTCCCGCATTGATGGGAAAAGCTGTCATGCGTAGCCCGACGATTCTCCATTTGCAAATAAAAAACAGCGCGTGTGGCGCTGTTTTTTACATCTTTATTTTCTGCCGGGGTTTGCAGGGCGGTCGCCCCAGTTGCCCTGTCCGCCGGGGCCGCCGCCGGGACCGAACCCTCCCGGGCCGCCCTGTTGTGTGCCGAGTTTGGTCACGGCAGAGGAGATCGTGATGTTTTCGGCGAGCGTCAACTCTCCCGCATGCAGGGAATATGTGCCGCCCGAGGCGAGTTCGGGGCAGGATACGACGATATTGGAAAACGCTCTCGCGGGGGTATAGGAGAAGAGCTCCGTGCCATCCATGTCTGCGATATACACTTTAGAAACATTCAAATTCGAGCCATGGGTGTAGACGATGACGTTCTGTTTCGAGACGTTGGAGGGAGAGGAGCCCATCATGCCGCTACAGCCGACCGCGAGAAGATACCCGCCGTCGATGCGCGTATCGCCGTCTGCGTCGAGGGCGGTGTTGTCGCCGCTCGCAGGGCCCGTCACGAAGAGCGTCCCGCCCGTCATGATGAAGTCGCCGTTGGAATCCACGCCGTCGCCCAAAGAGACGACGGTCGTCGTTCCGCCCGAGATCAGGATCCTGCAATCAGCGTTTTTCTGACCGGGGGCGTTCTGCGTGCCGTCCGCGGCGTTCACGCCGTCGTCGGAAGCGTTCACGTTGAGCTCGCCGCCCAAAATTTCCACTTTGGCCGCCTCGACGCCCTCATAGCAACGGGAAATGTCGATCTTGCCGCCCGAGATGGTGAGGAGGTCTTTGGCGTGAAGGGCGTCGTCGCCCGAGGCAACGGTGAGCTCGCCGCCCGAGACGACGATCTCGCCCTCGGAGTGGAAGGCGTCGTCGTTCGCATCGATATTCAGCGTCCCGCCTTCGACGAGGATCAGATATTTGTCCCATGCAAGTTCCGTCCCGTCTGCGCCATAGTCGAGCGCGCCCGCCTTGACGCCCTTGCCGTTCGCCGCATCCGACGAGGCCGCCGTGATCGTCTGGGGCGCTCCGCCGTTTGTGGTCACATGAAGGGTCGTCTCGCCCTCGATCCATACGAAGGTATCCGCCTGTATGCCGTCGTCCGCCGCAGTGAGCGTCACATCGGCGTCCTTGAGGTGCACGAAGCCGCCGTCCGCATAGGAGAGGGAGGGCACGCCCTCGAAGGAGGCGAGGTCGAAGCGGTCGATCTCGGCATGGAGGCTATCCTTTTGGGAGGTAATATTGAGGGAAGTCCCCTCTACGGTGATGGAATTTGCCTTGATAGCGTTTTTCGTAATGTCCATCGTGAGGCTCGAACCCTCTTCCCCGCGGATGAGGAGATCCCCGAGTATGTCGATGCCGTTGGAACCGTCGGGATTGGTGTTGCGAATGGTGTTTTCCCCCGAGAGGGTGATGATGAGATCGCCCGTGCCCGCCTCCGCTTCGAGCGCCTTTTTGGCGACGGAGAGGGTCACGTCATAGAATTTCAGCTCGACGGGCCCGTCGCATTCGACGGAGATCTTCTTTGTGATCTCGCCGCTCACGGCATACACGCCGCTCTCTGTGATGGGAGAACTGCCGTCCGTGTATTCCTTTTCCGTCTTGTCGGCGGGAAAAGAAATGACGTCCGCGGCCGCCTTGGCCGCCTCCGCATTGGTGGCGGTGGGGGGAACGGGATCGGTTTGTTCGGGCGGGGTGGGCGAATCGGGCTGTTTTGGACCGCCGCACGCCGCAAGGGGCAGGCAGAGCGCAAGGGCCGTCAAGGCCACGGGAAGGAACTTTCTCATAAATTTCTCCTTATCTTATCGTAAGGCCATTATACCATATTGAATTGTGAATTTGTGTGTATTTTTTGAAAATTTTTCCGCTCTCATTCCAAAACCATTGAAAGCGCGGCCGAAATCCACACCTTCCCCCGAGGAAGGAAGGCTTACCCCGTAACCCAAAAACCGACTCTGCGCATACCATGAAAATGTACGCACATTCGCGAAATACAGGGGTTACAAATGCAGTGGTTTTTCGGGCTTTCGGCGTGGCAACAGGCGATCTTTGCCTCCCTCATGTTATATACGGCGACGGCGCTCGGCGCTTCTCTCGTCTTCTTTTCCAAAAAATTCGGCGGGGTCGCCCTCACCCTTTTGACGGGCGTCTCCGCGGGCATCATGATCGCGGCCAGCTTTTTCTCCCTCCTCCTTCCCGCCCTCGAATACGAGAGCGCGCTCCCGCCCTATCTCACGGTCACCCTCGGGTTTCTCCTCGGCGGAGGCCTCCTCATTTTGGCCGATCTCTTCCTCACGAAGAGGGCGGGCGGGCGCATGGGGAAGCAATGCGGCCTTTTGTATCTTGCGGTCACCCTGCACAATATCCCCGAAGGCATGGCGGTGGGGGTGGCGATCGCGGCGGCGGCAGGGTCGGAGGGCGCGCTCGTCTCGGCGCTTCTCTTCGCCTTCGGGATCGCGGTGCAGAACTTCCCCGAGGGCGCATGCGTGGCCTTCCCCCTGCGCGCGGGCGGCATGACGCGGACGAAGAGTTTCCTCCTTTCGCAGGGCTCGGGGGCGGTGGAGATCCCCGCATGTATTTTGGGGGCGGTCGCGGCGACCTTTATCGCGGGGCTTCTCCCCTGGGCGCTCTCCTTTTCGGCGGGGGCAATGATCGCCGTCGTCTGCTCCGAACTCATCCCCGAATGTTTTTCCGGGAACAAGACGGTCGCATCGGTCGGCGTCCTTTTGGGCTTTTGCGTGATGATGATCCTCGACGTCGCCTTGGGATAAAAAAAGGAAAAGGGCTTCCTTCTGGGGAAGCCCTTTGCGCTATTTTCTCGTTCGCACTTTTACGTCCGTCTCGAAAGAGAGGGAGGGGAGGAAGTTATCCTTCCATTTCGCATATTTTTTGAGGGAGGAGCGGTAGAGGCTCTGTTTGAGCGAAAAGAGGTCGCATCCGCTCTGTTTGCAGGTATCCCATAGGTCTGTAAGATACCCCTCCACGACGCCCTTCGCATCTTCGAGCGTCTTCGCGGGCACGGTGTCGCCGATATTTTCCTCCGAGGGGACTGCCGTACTGCGGCAACACAGGCGGACGAGGAGATCGACGGAGAGCTTGGCCTTGAGGCCGTTTTTGGAGTCGAGCTTCACCCCGCCGCCGTTTTCGATGACGGAGAGGGTGACGGGCTTGCCCTCCTCTTTAGCGTTGAATGTGCCCGCAAAGACCTTCCCCTTCAGAAGGCTGAGCGCGAAGGTCTGCTCGATGGGAAGGAGGGCCACCATCTTATCCTTGGAGAAGAGGGCGGTGGAATCGGCGCTGTAGATCTGTTGCGGTTCTTCCCCCGAAGAGCTCCCGCCCGAGCCGCCTCCGCCTCCGCCCGAGCCGCCCCCCTCGGCGCTCTGTTCCCCCTGTTGCGGGGTGGAGCGCACGAAGGGCAGGTATCCGCTCTCGGAGACGCCGAACATGCCCATCGTAAAATCTTTGAGGGAATTGGGCATGACCTTTCCCGATTTTTGCGCGGCGTCGGAGAAGAGCTTGGTGATGGCGAGGGAGGAAGCGTCGTCGATCGCGCTCTGCGAGGAGAGCATTTCCCCCGCCTTCCCTTCGCTCACCGCAAGGAGACAGGAATCGGGCATATATTCGTTGCGGAGGAAGTAATCGAGGCTGTCGAAGACCTTCTCCTTCGCCGCCTCCTCTCCGATCAGAATGAGGTTGCAGAAGACAAGCTTGGGCACCCAGCCCGTCTTGGTATAGATGCGGGTCAGGCAGTCGGAGACCGTCTGTCCCTCCGATTGGATCTCTACGCTCGAAGTGCCGCCCGTCGTCCTGTCGCTCCCCTTGGGCACGGCGATCTGGGCGGTGAGCGAGAAGCCCTCCTCCGTCCTGTCTATGGCGGCGGCGAGGATGATGGCCGTCTTCTGGATATCTACGAGCCCGAAGTCGTTGGAAAAGAAGGCGAAGAGGATGACGGCGGCGAGGAGGATATAGAGCTTCATCGGGATGGTATGGACAAACCTCTTAAACTTCACGGCGCCGCCTCCTTATGAGCAGGGATAGAGCGGGCACGAGGAGGAAGAAGATGGGGAAGATCCAGAAGAGCATATCCGAGATGACGCCGAGGGCCTGCTTGAGGCGGTATTCGAGGATGACGAGGAGGGCGAAGAGCAGGGCGTTGACGGCGACGGAGAGGAAGGTCCGCAAATATTTTTTCTCCCCTGCGATCTGCATCCCGCATTCGATGGCGCCCTGAAGGGGAAGGGCGACGTAAAAGGCCATCGCGAGGGCGAGCGCATAGATGAACACATAGTCGATCCGCCCGAGCACGGTGATGCCCGAGAAATATTTCGAGGTCTTGGAAAAGCCGAAGAGCTGGGTCTCGGCGAGAGGACCGAAGATGCCGTAGAAGGTGGCGAGGAAGAAGAGGACGGCCGCCCCGCCGCCGAGATAGCAGAGCGTCCCCTTCCACGCCATGCCCTTCTTATATTCAAATTTCCCGAGGAGGGGAATGAGCAGGGCGGCGTCGAAGAACCAGCTCGTTGCCGAAGCGGTTGCGCGCAGGAATCCCCTTCCTCCCGCCGCGCCCGCGGGCGCAAGCGCGCCGAAATCCGCGCTCCCCACCGAGAGGAGCATGACGCCGACGAAGGCCGCCGCGGCGAGCGGAGCGAGGATGTCCCACGTCCGCCCGAAGGAGGAGAGGGGCTTGGAACAAAGGTAGGCGCAGAAGACGAAGAAGGGCCCGAACGCAAAGAGGGAGGGCAGGGTATCGTAGAACTCGCTCTGCACGAAGAGTTGCTGTTCGAGGAGGGGCAGGAGGGAGGCATAGAGCAGGAAGAGGCCGAAGATCCCGACGAAGATCCTCGCCGCGATCTTTCCGAAGACCCCTTCGAGCAATTGGCAAAAACTCATGCCCCGCTTGGCGAGCAGGAGCGTGAGGAATACGGCCAGCGATTGCACGAGGAGCTGCGCGACGGCGGGGAAGAGCAGGTCGTTTTGCGCATAGTGCGCGAGATGGGAGGGAAGGTAGACGATCTTCCCGATGGGCGCGATGCAGGCGAGCAGAAGATAGATCTGCCGCGGCGCGATTCTTTTTTGGGTTGCGGCCGTCATTTGAGCCTCCTTCTGTTGGGACTTTTGAGCGTCTTCGGGCGGGTGTCGAGAGAGCCTAAATTGTATTTGAGGACGCTGTCTCTGAGGTCCTTCCCCACGATGGGGGAGAAGGGAGCAAGCAGAGGCGTGCCGAAGTTTTCCGTCGTCACGAGGTAGAGGAGCATAAAGGCCGTGAGAAGGATGATGCCGTACGTCCCGACGCTTCCCGCCACGAGGAGCATTGCGAGCCGCACGACGCTCGTCTGCTCGATGAGATTGGGCACGGCATAGAGCCCGATGCCCGAGAAGGCGATAATGATGATGGCGGGGGTGGAGACGAAGCCCGCCGAGACGGCCGTCTCCCCGAGGACGAGCGCCCCCACGACGGAGAGCGCCATTCCCACATACTTCGGCATGCGGATGCTCGCCTCGTTCAAAACTTCCAGAACGAGCAGAACGAGTAGCATCTCGAGGGAGGGGGAGAAGGGAATATCGCGGATGCTCCCCGCGATGGTGAGGAGGAGCTTTACGGGAAAGAGCTGCAACTTGAAGAGTTGCCCCGCAATGTAGAAGGCGGGAAGATAGATGGCGACGACGAGGGCGAAGAGGCGCAGAAGCCTCGTAAACGTCGCACGGTAGGGCGGGACGAAGTAATCTTCGCTCGATTGGAAATCTTCGACGAGGAGATAGGGCACCGTGAGGGCGATGGGAGAGCCGTCTACGATGAGCCCCACCCGCCCTTCGGCGAGCTTCGCGCAAAAGATGTCGGGCTTTTCCGTCGTCCCCACCTGTTTTACGAGGGAATAGGGGCGGGAGGCGAGAAAGTGGGTGAGATAGGAAGAATCGGGCACGATGTCAATGTCGATCTCCCCGATCTTCTTTTTTACGTCTTCGACGGTCTCCTTGATCGCCGTGCCCTCGAGATAGCATAGGGCGACGAAGGTCTTGGAGCGGCGGCCCACTTCGAGCATCTCGATGCGGAGTTCGCCCGTCTTGAAGCGGCGGCGGATGAGGGAGGTGTTGGTCTTCACATCCTCGATAAAGCCCTCGCGGGGGCCTTTGACGGCCACATCCGTCGAGGGTTCGGCGATGGCGCGGGTGAATACCTTCTTCGTCCCCGCGACGACGCCTTCGTCCATTCCCTCCCACAAAATAACGGGATTGCCCGAAAGGACTTCGGCGGCAAGTTTTTGCAGGCTCTTCTCCTTCTTCATCTCGGGAGAGGTGATCTGCGCGCCTACCATGTCCGCGGTCGGCTTCCCCTCAAAGTGCTTGAGCGGCCGAATGACCTGTTCGCCCAAAAGCTCCTTATCCGTGATGGGATCTGCAAAGACGGCGATAAAGGGGAGCCCCTTTTCCGAGGAGAACTCAAAGGTGAGAATATCCTCGGCGGGAAGCAGTTTTTTAAGGGCGTCCGCGTCTTTTTTGAGGTCGCCCGAAAGGGTTTTCATACCACAAGTATGAGGCGCACGCGCGTTTTTATGCGAAGATCCGAGGAAAAGAAAACCGCCCCGCGGGCGGGACGCCGCGGGGCGGAAAGACGGTTACTTTTTTTGGATCGAGGAGAGAAATTCCGCGAGGATAGAAGCAAGATTCGAGAGCTCTTCCTCGGACATGGGTGGGTCGGAATAGGTATTCAAGTTTTCCTTGAAGTACTGTACCCTCTCCTCTTCGGGAAGCGCCTTGCTCCCTTTGTAGAGCGCATTCGCCGCCTGACGCCGCTTCTTTTCGGGGACGACGCCCTCGAGGAGCGGATAGAGCGGGGAGACGCTTCTGCCGCGGATGAACTGTTCGTAGATAACGTAATAGAGCGTGGAACAGCAACCGCATGCAAAGCCCTTCTCCAAGGTCGAAGCGATCTCCGATGTGAATGGTTCGGGGCTCAGAGAGACGAGCGCCCGAAAGATCGCATAGAGCACGATGCCGATGGCGAAGGGGAGGACCACAAAGACCTTCTTCGGGACATTTTTCATGACCGTCTTTTTGAGGAGGGCGACGAGGAGCGTCACCCCGAGCGCGAGCAAGAGCACGTCTACGCCATAGGCGCGGAGTGCGTCAATAAGTTCCATGAACGACATAGTTCACCTCAACTTTCCCGCCGCATCTCCATTATAACGCATGTTTTTTCTCTTCCTACCCCTTTGTGCCATGAATTTTACGGCACGGCCGCATGCAAAAGCCGCCCCCGTGAAGGAGGCGGCCAATGTGAGCGTCCGATCAGATCTTCGAGTATCCGTAGGCGTTGATGAGGGCGTCGATCTTCACGCCCTGTTTGCAGAGGGGGCACTCCCCCGGGCGGTAGGAACTGTATGCGGGCAGATCTTCGATGCCGATGAGCTGTTTCACGACGACGCCGGGGATCTCGAAGTTCCCGCCGAACACCGTCGCCACGCCCACGGGGTCGCCGTCGTAGTAGCGGATGCCGCGGATGGCGCCCATGGCGGCAATGCCCGTCGTCGCCGTTGCGGAGAGGATGAGCACGTGCCTGTTCTTCACATAGGGCACGAGATTATCGCGCAGGATGAGCTTTTCATCCTTGGTGAATTCGGGGGAGATGACGGCGATCTCCTGTTTCATATTGATGCCCGAGGAGTGGGAAAATTCCTCGGCGAGGAAGGCGCCCACCATCTTCATATGGTCGAGGGTGATGATGGTATCGACGGCGACGCCCGAGAAGCTCTCGGCGAAGAGTTTTGCGGCCGCACGGGCGAGGGGCGCTTCCGTCTTCATGCGGGTGAGGTCGACGCAGTAGTTGACGTGCGAATGTTGGGTCACGAAATGCCCCTGCATCACGCGGATCTTCACCTTATTGTTGCGTTTCGCGAAAAGTTCGTATGCGTTTCTTTCCATTCTGTGCCCTCCGTTTTCCCCCAGACAGCTTATTTTTTTCTCCATTGTAATATAATTTTGCCATCTTGTAAAGAGCGGAAACCTAATTTTTTCGTCCGCCCCGCAAAAATTTTCGCCCGCAATGTTTAGAAGGGTGAAAGTTCTGTTATATATAGATGAAGAAAAAAACCAAGGTGCAGACGTGAGCAAAAAGGAAAAAGAACGCAAGAACCCCCTTCCCGCAGAAGAAGGGGCCGCCGCGGAGGAACAGCCCGCCGCGGAGGGGAAGGAAGAGGAGCAGATCGCAGAGGAGACGCCCGCCGACGAAAAGGAGAGCGCGCTCGAAGAGGCGAAGGCCCTCGCCGAAGATTATAAACGCAAGTGGTATTCCGTCTCGGCGGAGTACGAAAACTATCGCAAACGCACGCAGGGCGAGAGCGCAAAGCGGTATGCGGAGGGCAGGGCAGACGTCGTTACGAAGCTCTTTCCCATCGCCGATAATCTCGACCGCGCCCTTCTTGCCTGCGGCGACGAGGCGACGAGAAAGGGCGTCTCGATGGTGCTCGACGCGTTCAAAAAGCTCCTCGAGAGCGAACATATCACGCTCGTCGATCCCGCGGGAGAACCCTTCGACGCGGAGAAGATGGAGGCGATCATGGCCGTCGATCCCGCCGAGGGGGAGGAGAGCGGCACCGTGCGCGAAGTCTACAGGAAGGGCTACGAACAAAACGGCAAGATCCTCCGCTTCGCCCAAGTGGTCGTCGTGCGGTGACACGCTGAGTGCGGAAAAACGGGTCAAACGCGTCATCCTAAGCCGAACAAGCATTACGCAGTCCATGACGGCTTATCCTCGAAGGATCCCGAAGTACGGAGTCCGTTTTCATTGGGGGGATTCTTCGAGGATAGGTTCTTGCGGAAAGTCTTATCAGCGTTTTCGCCTCAGAATGACGCTAATCAAAATCAGTAAAAATCAGTGAGGTATCAATATGAGTAAAGTAATCGGTATCGATTTGGGTACGACCAATTCGTGCGTCGCGGTGATGGAGGGCGGCGAGCCCGTCGTCATCGCAAATGCGGAGGGTTCGCGTACGACCCCTTCCGTCGTGGCATTCCAGAAGGACGGCTCCCGCGTCGTCGGGCAGGTCGCCAAGCGTCAGGCCGTCGCCAACCCCGATAAGACGGTCATCTCCATCAAACGGAAGATGGGTTCGGATTATAAGGTGAAGATCGACGATAAATCCTATTCGCCGCAGGAGATCTCCGCCATGATCCTCTCCAAGCTCAAGGCGGACGCCGAAGCCTATCTCGGCGGCAAGGTGACGGACGCCGTCATCACCTGTCCCGCATATTTCACCGACGCCCAGCGTCAGGCCACCAAGGATGCGGGCAAGATCGCGGGGCTCAACGTTCTGCGTATCATCAACGAGCCCACCGCGGCCGCCCTTTCCTACGGCCTCGATAAGGAGAAGGAATCGAGCAAGGTCATGATCTACGACCTCGGCGGCGGTACCTTCGACGTCTCCATTCTCGAGATCTCCGACGGCGTGTTCGAGGTCCTCGCCACCAACGGCAACAACATGCTCGGCGGCGACGATTTCGATAAACGTCTCATGGACTACATGGTCGATGAGTTCAAGAAGAGCCACGGCGTCGACCTTTCAAAAGATAAGATGGCGATGCAACGTTTGAAGGAGGCCGCGGAGAAGGCCAAGATCGAGCTCTCGGGCATGACTTCGACCTCCGTCTCCCTTCCCTTCATCTCCATGACGGAGGCGGGCCCCGCGCACTTGGAGCTCGAGATCACCCGCCAGAAGTTCGAGGCGCTCATCGCCGACCTCATCGAGAAGACGGCCGAGCCCATGCGCCTCGCGATGAAGGATGCAGGCCTCTCCTATAAAGATATTGATAAGGTCATCCTCGTCGGCGGTTCGACGCGCGTCCCCGCCGTCGTCCAGAAGGTCAAGGAGATCACGGGCAAAGATCCCTTCAAGGGCATCAACCCCGATGAGTGCGTCGCCGTCGGCGCGGCCATTCAGGGCGGCGTCCTCACGGGTGAAGTGAAGGACGTGCTCCTCCTCGACGTCATGCCTCTCTCCCTCGGCATCGAGACTTTGGGAGGAGTGTTCACCCGCCTCATCGACAGGAACACGACCATCCCCGTCAAGAAATCGCAAGTCTTCTCGACGGCGGCCGATAACCAGACGAGCGTGGAGATCCACATCTTGCAGGGCGAGCGCGAATTCTGCCGCGACAACAAGACGATGGGCCGCTTCATGCTCACGGGTATCGCCCCCGCGCCCCGCGGCATCCCGCAGATCGAAGTCACCTTCGACGTGGATGCGAACGGCATCGTGCACGTCGAGGCGAAGGACCTCGGCACGGGCAAGTCCACCGACATCACCATCACCTCTTCCACCAACCTCTCGGAGGACGAGATCAATAAGGCGGTGAAGGATGCGGAGCAGTACGCCGAAGAAGATAAAAAGCGCAAGTCGAAGGTGGACGCGCGCAACAAGCTCGACGGGCTCATCTTCTCCGTCGAACAGACCCTCCGCGACGGCGACGGGAAGCTCTCCGAAGAGGATAAACAGATCTTGCAGTCGGCCGTCGACGAGGCCAAGAAGGAGCTCGAGGCGGACGACGAGGCGAAATACAACGCGGCATTTGAAGAGCTCTCCAAGAAGATCCAGCCCGTCATCGCGAAGCTCTACCAGCAGGCAGGCGGCGCGCAGGGCGGCGCATCGGATGGAAACGATACAGAGTTTCACCAGTAAAGATTTCATGTAACCAAAGACTTCCCCCTTTCCAAGGAGGAAGCTGTCACCGCAGGTGACCGATGGGGGTTTTACGGAAATGACCTCTCCCCTATAAGGGGCGATAAGGGTTCACCCCCAACCAAACGATCATAAAAATAAAAAAGAGGATGGCATTTTGCATCCTCTTTCGGCATGAAAAGGAGCTTATATGCCCGATAAAAAGAACTACTACGAAGTCCTCGGCGTCTCCAAAGATGCGAGCGAAGAGGAGATCAAGGCGGCCTATAAAAAGCTCGTCAAGCAGTACCACCCCGACCTGCACCCCGGGGACGCTTCCGCCGCGGAAAAATTCAAAGAGATCAACGAGGCGAACGAAGTCCTCTCGGATAAGCAGAAGCGCGCGGCCTACGATTATGAGCAGGAACATCCCGGTATGGACGGGCGCGAAGGCTTCGGCGGGCGCGGGTTCGGCGACATCGGCGACATCTTCGAGAGCATCTTTCACGGTTTCGGCGGCGGAAGCGTCCAGCGCGATACGACGGGCGACGACGTACAGATCCAGATGACGCTCTCCTTCATGGATGCGGCCAAAGGATGCCGCAGGAACCTCTCCTATTCGCGCAACGAGCCCTGTTCCGCCTGCCGCGGGACGGGCGCGCGCGACGGCACCGCCTATAAGTCCTGCCAAAAGTGCGGCGGCCGCGGGCAGGTGCGTTTCTCACAGGAGACGATGTTCGGAAGAACGGTTCGGGTGGGGGCATGTCCCGATTGCGGCGGCAAAGGGCGCATCATTTTGGAAAAGTGCCCCGTATGCAAGGGGAAGGGCTCCGTCCGCCGCGAGACCAACGTCACCCTTGATATTCCCGCCGGCGCAGACAATAATTCTTACATCCGCAAGCACGGCTTCGGGCAGGCGAGCACGGAGGGGGGAGAGCCGGGCGATCTCGTCGTCGTCTTCCGCGTCGAGCCCCATAAACTCTTCCAGCGGAAGAACCTCGATCTCTACGTCGATCTGCCCGTTCCCTTCACGGCGGCGGCGCTCGGCGGAAAGGTCTTCGTCCCCACGCTCGACGACGCCATCGAATTCGATATTCCCGAGGGTACGCAGACGGGCACGGTCTTCACCGTCCGCGGCAAGGGCATCCGTTCGAGGAACGGCACGGGCAACCTCTATCTGCGCGCCGTCGTCGAGGTGCCGACGCGCCTCACGAAGGAGCAGAAGGCGGCCCTCTCCGAGGCCTCTTCGAGCTTTGAACTGAAGCAGTTCGATAAGGCGAGAAAGTACGCCGACAGCCTCTCCGCTCTCTACGGCAAAGACGCATACAAAAAATAAAGACGCATGTATCCATTCGGCGGCTCCGCCGTAGGCGGCGGTGGGGTTGAAAGTGAAAAGCCTCCGCCCGTCTCACTTCGTGCGCCGCCCTCTCACGCGGGTAGAGCCCCGCGTTACAAAATAAAGACCGCCGAGGCGGACATGGTGTCCCCCTCGGCGGTCTTTTATGCTTATTTTCTATTTATCAACCTTCGGGCTTCACCCATTCGACGACCTTACCCGTCTCATCATAATACCACCAATAGTCGCATTCTGCCCACTTTGCCTCATCGGGCGCCTCTGCACTGTAATAATATCTTGTGGCGGAAGTAAGTTTATAATCGTCCGAATCAATTTGAATGTTCCCCCAACCCGCCTTTGTTCCGCCATAGTACACCTTTTTAAGTGAACTGCAATCATAGAACGAAAAGCCAATCGAGGTTATGCTCTCGGGAATAACAATGTTATCAAGTTTGTCACATTCATCAAACGCATAATCAGCGATGATTCTTGTACCCGATTTGACCGCATATGTACCCGAAATCGTCTTCCTTGCCTCAATCAAACAATTACTAATATAAAGCACTCCGCTCTCATCCCAATTGCTTGGATCATTGTAAAGCTCTGTGTTATAAAATGCATCTTCTCCGATTGAGGTCACACTATCGGGGATCACAATGTTTTCAAGCGAATTGCAACCGTAGAACGTATACCCTCCGATTTCGGTCACGCTTTCGGGGATCGTAATGCTTGTAAGCGACTCGCAAACATAGAACGCCGACCCTCCGATCGAGGTCACGCTGTCGGGAATTACAATGCTTTTAAGCGAATTGCAACCATAGAACGCAGCATTTCCGATCGAGGTCACGCTGTCGGGAATTACAATGCTTTTAAGCGAATTGCAACCATAGAACGCAGCATTTCCGATCG
>CANQFB010000013.1 GCA_947598205.1 uncultured Clostridia bacterium | reverse complement strand
TTTTTCCCTCCAATAATTAGTTGTTATTTGTAGAAAAAATCATGCCTTATATTGCACAGACAGCTTATACAGATCGACATCTTCCCGAGACTTTTCGTCGATCAGAATTTTGATCTCATTGTTAGAATTAAATCCACTTATTCGATAGCTATAAATGATGGTCTCCAAAATCTCTTGCTTGCTGAGTGCACCATTACTTATCCTCAATATGCCTGCCCCCATCATCGGAAGAATAATAGCTCTGTTACTATTGATCCGTTTTAAGTTTTTCCACATCGACAAGAGGCAATCGAAAAATTCTTCCCGCGTCAGGTACGCTTCGTTCTTGCTGTTAAATTTAGAAAAAGAAAGCAAGGCATATCCATGGGAGACTTCTACGATTGTTCCAAGGGGGTAACGGATCTTCTTTCCGACAACTCTAGAAGCATTTACAGCCCCTTGCCCTTGCAATTTGTTTGCAATTTCTTGATCTAAAATCGCGATTTGCGAATGGTTATAAAACTTGTTTATAAATTGACCATGTAAAGTATTTTCGGAAATAATATTATTATCTACTACCGTATCGAAATATTCGTTAAAAGGGATCACTTTCAGGGCGTCATTATCACATGACAATAAATCTCCCGTTGCAATCGTAAATTTAGTGTGTTTAATCTTAAGTGTTACATGAGACATCTTCTTTGCCAAAAGATAAAGCACAAGGAAAACAATTGCCAAGATTGCAATCATGCTCATAATTGCAACTACCCTTTGCCATACTATATAATCTTTCCATGGTATAAATGGTATGATAACAGAAAACAATGCTAAAAAATAAGCAATTATTTCCAAATATTTTTTAAGAAAAATTCCATTAACAATTCGCTTTTTTTTCATTTGAAGTCCTCATAGAAAATGATTATTCGTGTTTTGCTTTTCTTCTTCCATATTTTACCATATTTCGCTATAATTTTCAATAGCAAAGTAAGGAGAAAATACGAAATATGGAAGATTTTTTCAATGAAATTCCGAGGTTTTTGGGCTTTTGCAGGTTCAGCAAAAATCTCGGAGAAAACACGCTTGCGGCATACCGTTCTGACTTGGAATTATATGCCCGATTTGCTCGGTCCCACCCGTGTAGCAACATTATGGATTACATCTCCGAACTCTCATCCGATCATAAGACTTCCACCATAAAAAGGCGTCTTGCAAGCATCAAACAGTTCTTCAAATACGTCTACCGTAATGATCGCCTTGGCAATCCCCTTCTGCAATTTGAGTTTAAGCTGAAATCCGAAAAAGTCCTCCCCCGCACCATACCCGTCCACGGCGTCAAACGACTTTTATCCGCCGTCGAAAGGAGGAGAGAAGAACCTCTCTCAAGATTTCAATTGTTTCAAACGATCCGCAACGTCGCCCTCTTGGATCTGCTCTGCTCAACGGGGATCAGGATCGGAGAAGCGGCGGCCATCCGTTTGGAGGACATCGATCTGCGCACGCGGATCATTCTGATCCACGGGAAGGGAAAGAAGGAACGGTTGATCTATCTCTCTTGTCCTGAAACCGTTGACAATCTGAAAGCATGGCTCAATCTTCGGAAGACTCTTCCCGTAGAGCATGACTGTCTCTTCGTCAACAGGAGCTACTCCCCCATCTCCATCCATGCCATCGAAGATGTTTTTTACAAATACCGCGACCTCGCAAAGATCAACCCCAAAGCGACGCCGCATTTTTTGCGCCACACCTTTGCCACGAACCTCTTGGCGAACGGCGCGGACCTTCGGGCGGTGCAGGAGATCCTCGGCCACTCCAATATCGCGATCACAGAACGCTATACAGAAGTTACGACGACGCGGAAGATCAAAGTCTTGAAGAAATACAATTTCCGCAACAACTTATAGATGCGCCCGCCGCGCCCATTAAACGCTGACCGACCTCTTCATCCCTAACGCTCTCCCCCGCGCGGCTTGCGCTTTGCGGGAGAGAGTTTTTGGGGATGTAGATGGAGAGTGAAAACTTACGCTTGCGGATAGCCGCGTTTATCTTCCACAATAAATGGCATATCGACAAACATTGACTGAGTTTTGCTCCACGGTTGAATGTGTTCAAATGTATTGGAATCTGTTGCAACTTCCGAGCTATCCCAATGCCAACAACCGGCAAACCAATCACGGAAATAACCAAAGTGCGCGCTATAAGCTGCGCCAAAAGGATCATTCCCCGGATTTTCTTCGGAATAGGCATAACAATGGCCCTTCAGTGTTTCGTTGTTGATAGCGAACAACTGCATACATGTGAGCAGGTCTTGAAGAGGTCGCTCAATATAAACCTCTTTAAGCGATGTGCATCCGCTGAAAGCGAATATTTCAAATTGCCAGAATTTTTGTCCACGAATGATTACCGTTTCGAGATTAGAGCAATCGGCAAAACAATAATCGTTGATCACAGTAAGCCCTTTGCCAATCACTACCTTTCTCAAAGATTTACACCCTTGGAAGCAATTTTCCCCCGCTTTCACCTTGTCGTTCACAACTGTATCGGGAATAACGATCTCCACAAGGTTGGAATTTGCAAAACAGAATCTATCCAAATTTCTAACCTTAGCGGGGATCTCAAAAGATGTTCCGAGATAGCCATAAAATGCGTATTGCCCGATAATTTCAAGAGACAGATTGCTTCCCCATGTGATTTTGGCGCCCGTGCCTTGAAAGGCGTATGCCCCGATTTCTTTAACGAAATTCGGGATCTTGACCGTTGTCAAAGAGCTACAGCCTGCAAAGGCGTAGGCACCGATTTTCGTCAATTTTTCGTTATTCGTGAACTTTTTCAGCTCTGTATGACCTTCAAAAACATGGTCGCCAAGAATCTTCACGGTGGTATTGGAGATGTCTACCTTTTCGGCTTTCGCATAGTATGCGACAAGGGTTTCCCCTTCAATCGTAAAGAGCGGATGATTACATATCGTACAATTAGGACTTGTAAAGTCGAAAACGCCTTTCGCATTGAGTGTACATTGATGCTCCTCAAGATCGAATTGTTTGCCGCAACCGCTACAAGCATAGTAATGTCCTTCGGGGCTAAACGTATAGACATCGCCTCGCGAATGCGCAATTCTTGTGCCTTCGACAACATAATCTTCGCATCCCTCATCGGTGCAGCCCATCCAATGATAGTCATCGTCCCACATTTGTTTAAGGTGATGCTCGGCGAGAATCTTGAAGGTGACGGAATTATCCTTGCCCTTCACGGTAACAGTCACGGTCGCCTGCTTATCTTCGCCCTTATCTACGGAATCAACGGTAAGTGTAAGCACTTTTCTTGCCCAATCCAACTGTGCGCTTAAATATTCCTCCCCTTCAACACTAATAGAAATATCCTCTTCGTTAATTCCATCTTCAGGCAAGAAATATAGACCGACTTCTACTTTTTCGCCGTTCTTCAATTCGGTATGAGTCTTATCATAGTTGAGCGTAAATCCGCTGAATTCTTCTTTATCTTTAATGTTGAAGGTGAAGAATCCTTCGTGATTGCTCAAATCCAAGTCAATAACATAAGTATGACTCGTGACTATATGCACCGATTTTGAATCGGGAGACGGGTCCCAATCCTTGTTCCATCCTTTAACGGCATTACTCATATCCAACAAAAGAGATGATTGGAGAATCGCCCCCGTCCAGTTTTTATCCATTCCGCAAAAGGCAATTTGGAATTCGTCGCCCGCGCCCAACGAAATTTCCAGTCGGAAATGCGTTTGCGATAGCATCGTAAACTGTTCTTCTGCAAAGGCAGTCCCCTCTACGGATTTGCTTGACGGATCCACGGGTTCCCAACCACCTAACTGCGTTATTGCACCTTCAAATTTTCCACCAAGCAAATAGATGACATCGGAATAAAATGTAACAAGACATGTATCGGAAATCGTTTCATCCTCTAACGAGACCGCTTTGACGGAAATAGTACCCAAAACTTTCCCCGTTACAAGC
Organism: uncultured Clostridia bacterium; assembly: GCA_947598205.1. GTDB lineage: Bacteria > Bacillota > Clostridia > Christensenellales > Borkfalkiaceae > Gallimonas. The sequence continues at coordinate 35,789 of CANQFB010000013.1, read as the reverse complement.
CCCGTCTGTGCGTTGACTGTTGCACATGTATTGCTCGCTTGTTGCTGAAGGAAATTATAATCTGTCACATCGAGATAACGGATCGTCTGATTGGTGGCATCCTCGTTCACTGTAGCCTTTACGATCTGCTGCCAAGCATCCTGTGCGCCGCCTTGATTGACATTGACAAAGTAATGTTCTTGTTCAAAATTGACAGAAGTAACAGGCACTGTTTTCTCACTTGCAGCAAGGATATACAGATCCATAGATGTTGCGACCCCTCGTATCGTTAGCGTTAGTCTGACATTGAACGATTGCGGAATCGTGCCGTTCACGGAAATGGTGAGCATTTTATTGGGGATATCTAACGCATAACTTACAAAATCGTCATAACTCGCAAAACTCGAAGAGAACTTTACTTCGACTTGCTCCGCAGCAAACGACGCATCAACGGGAATAAGGGAAAAGCCGATTTTGACTTTTTCTCCGCTTCTTAAAGTAACTTGCCCTTCTTCCAAATTCCAACCAACCGATTTCACATCCAAGGAATCCTGTTTAATGTAGACCTTTGCCGAGCTACCCGTCAGATCCAATGTAACCGTATAGATACCGGATGTGTTTACGCAAAAATAATCCGATTGATTGGAAATATATTTTGCGCTTGAACGCGCCGCAACATAATAACGCACTGACGACACCCACTGGGATGGAATATTTTTATTCCAAATATTCTTATCCGTCGTTTTATCATATTGATAATAATTGGCGACTTTCGGGAAGATGATCTGGAAGCCGTTCTCGGGCGTGAGATATCGTGTTAGAGTATAAACCCCCCTTTCTTTTTCAGTGAAGAGCACGCCGTCGCGCTCCGCAGCATCCTTATCCGAAACATAGGAATAATCCCAATATCCCGACGCACCGAGGTTGTATCCGTAGATGAAGTACCACTCATCGGAGACAAGCACGTTGCACTTTGCCTCATAGAGCTCGCCCGTTTCCGTTAAAATGCTTGCTTTTGCGACGGTGGAGCCGAAGTTTACACCGGTTATGGTCGCCTCCGCGCCATCCCCGGCAATCGTTGCGACCTCTTGATTTTCAATGGTCCAAAGAACGCTCTTGATTTGTGCGTTTTCGAGCGAAACGGTGAGCTGCGTCGGTTCATCAATCATCGCCGTCACATTTTGCTTCATGTCAACGACTACGGTATCCGTTTCATAGACCGTAACGGTGCAAGAAGCTGTTTTCTCGGGATCTTCGGTTAAAGATACCATTACCACTGCTTCACCCTGAGAAAGACCCGAGATTGCCAAATTTCCTTCTTTATCATCTTTAATGGAGATGTATTCGCTTCCGCTTTCAATCTTCACAGTATATTCTTTGTATGTCGCGTCGTTAGGCACAAATATGACCCGAAGCGTCTTCTCCTTTCCTCCTGCAGTCAAAGAAAGCGTTTGGGAATCCAGACGGATATCGGACGCATGTCTTATAACTGTAACTTCACATTCCGCGGTAAAGCCGCCTTGCGCCGTGCTGACAGTGATCCTTGCCGTGCCGTATCCTACGGCGGTCACAACACCTTGGCTTGTGACGGTGACGACAGAGTCGTCGCTTGATCTGTAAGAAACAATTTTGTTTTCCGCATTCTGCGGCTCAACCGTTGCCGTAAGCGTCGCTTGCGCATTTAACTCCAATGTGAGTTCTTTTTGGTCGAGCGTCACTCCGCTGACGGGAACTGCCGCCGGTGCAGAATAAGAATAGCTCAATGTTTCTTCTGTTTCGTTATAAACGAGAACAAAGGTACCGCTATGCGCCACCTTGATACTTCCGTTTTCGCCGCTCGTCAAGTCGGATGCGGTCGTGAAAACGTTGCTATAACCGATTTTTTCATCGCTATCCAGCTTGTTTACGGTAAATTGCTCCCCTTCATCAAGTTGGATCGTCAATTTATATTCATCCTCCCCGTCGGCTTGGAAATGCAACCGTTCGGGGATGCTTTCTTTCGAGTCGTAGACTTGCCAGCTTTCAGATGCAAGCGACAAGTAGTATTCCGCTTCGCCCTTTGGCTCGTCTTTCTTTCCTGTTCCGCATGCGGCAACAGCAAAGGCAATTGAAACAGCAAAAAGCGAGGTGCAGAAAAGCAACAGTGATCTGTGATGTGTTCTCTTCGTCTTCATGATATTCACCCTCCTTTCCCCCCACCAAACAACCTACGATCCTACCGAATACTGCGTCGGCATTTCTGCCGGCGCAGATTTTCGGTTAGACCTTTCCCCTCAACACCTTGTAGGTATTGCTACCTACAAGGTGGGGATGAGTGTGGTGAGACAAAAGTTCCAGCCGAATGTTATTCGGCAGGGACCTCCGTCGTCGCGGGGTTCACGTCGACGTTCGTCAAAACACCGCTTGTGTTGAAGGTGAACTTGAAGGTAACGGTTGCCGTTTCGGTATCTGCTACCCAATAGAGCACGCTATTGCCGTGGCTTCTCGTAAAGCATCCCGCAGTTGCGGTAACGCTGTAAGAGTTTCCGCCAAAGACAATATCCGTATAGGATTCGCCATACCAAGTCTCGCCATAGAAGTAACCGCCCTCAATGCCCCTTGCAGTTACGAACTGGATCACGGGCTCTGTGCCTGCATCGATGGTGAACTTGTCAAGCGTAAGCGTAACACTTTGTGCGACGCCGTTGACAATCTCAATATAACCAACCGTTGCAAGAATATTGCCACTGTCGGGCTCGTTGGGATCCCATGTGTCGCCCGCTTTCACAATGTAGAGACCGAGGGTATAGGTGCTCGTGTCATCTTTCTCTTTCAAATCGACAACGAAGTAAGGTCTCTCGTAGTTGAGATACAATGTGATGGTGTATTCACCAGCCACGGTGGTCTGAACATTGCCGTCACTCTCATAGTAGTCGCCCTTGGAATTCGGCCAATCCATGTAGTTCGCGTCGATGATCCCGCCCCAGTTGCCGTCCATGCCGAGGAAGGCAATGGAGAAGCGGTCATAAGCGTTGAGATGGACTGTCGTAGTGTAGACATTATTCTGTCCCGCCTGAAGAGGAAGCGTCCAGTTCGCAAACTGGCTGTCGCCGAACGTCGTCTCTGTGGGAGGAATAGAGGTCCAGTTCTCGATGATGTGGCCGCCAAGCTCACCGATGAGATAGAAACCGGTCGTATAATCGGGTGCAGTCCCGACGAGCGAGGTCACGAGCACGGTTGCGGTGTCGCTCTTAGTGGGATCACTGAGCGAGGTCGCCTTGATGGTGTAGGTGCCAAGCGCATCCGCATGGGCATAGGTCTGCCCGTCGATAACCTCAAACCAAAGGTGATCGTTCTCGGAGCTGTACGAAATGTCCTTGACGGATGCATTGTCATTGGTCACGGACGCGCTGATGGGCGTGTTCCAAGGCTTAGCACCGTTGTTGACATTGAGGATATAGGACTCCTGACCAAACGCTACGTCCTCCACGGCGGCAAAGGGCAAACCATCGCCGAGGATAGTGACTGTCACGGTTGCCGTTGCGTTCTCAACTTTGATGCCGAGATCGAACAGCTGGGTCGTTGCCTGCTCTTTAAGCTGCGTCAATTTGATCTGAAGCGCGCCCTCTTCGGTCTGAATAGCTTGTGCGGAAACAAGCGTTTCGACATCTGCGGGGACCGTGATGACAACGTCATTCATGTTATACTTCGCGTCTTCGGGAAGCGTCTCAACATTGAGAAGCATCGTTTGTGCCGCCGCGGGATCCTCTGCACCTTCGGGGCCCTCGAACTGCAAATATGTATTTTCGCTTGCAGCGGTGATGTTGAGGTCGGTCACAACGAGGTCTACCATTTCGATGGTAACTTTTGCGCGGCCGGAGGAGAGGTCGAGCGTGATGGTGTACTGGCCCAAAGAATTGACGCCAAACGAATCAACCGTATTCGCGACATATGCCATCGTAGAGCCTTCTTCGCTGAACGAGGTGGAAGTGATCTTGGTGACCCAATCGGGATCTTCCTCCATGTTTTCATGGATGATCTGGAAATAGTCATACGCCCAAAGGGTGCGCGTGAGAGCATACACATATTCCTTTTCGGTGGGTGCAAGAAGCACGCCCGCCTTCTGCGCGTCTTCTGCCGTGTCATATGTCACCCAAGGATTTCCTTCGGGATCACTGAGGTCGGCATAGAGCCCCGTGAGGTAGTAGAATTCCGCACTGACGTGAATCGTTGCCATAGCGCCATAGACCTTGCCGTCAGAGCCGTGCGCAACAGCGTAGATCGTGGTGGTGCCGTAGCCCCATGCGAATACCGTGCCGATCGTATCTTCGATCCTGTCAACGGAAGCGACGGAATCCTCAAATGAATACCAACTGGGTATAGTTTCTGCAGCGAGCGAAACGCCTTCGGGAAGAGTAAGGGTAAGATCGTAGTGATCTCCGATGTTCATCGCATAGGTGTCAGGGCTGATCGTTGCTTCTTCAAGACCCGCATAAACCTTGACGGGAACCTTCGCGGCTGCGTGGTAATACGCATCGCTGGCAGTGACAGTAAGATTTGCTTCGCCTTCGGCGATCGCCTTTACGTTACCGTTCGCATCGACAGTGACCACTGCGGGGTTGTCCGATGTCCATGTTGCGCTCTGATCGTATGCGTCCTGAGGAAGGATCGTGTAATCCATTCTCAAAGTCCAATCGACGCCAAGTTCAAGAGACATCGGGAATGCTTCGATGCTCAGCACATGGATCGCAGAGTTGGAAACAACCACATCAACCGAGGCCGATGCTCCATCCGTTGCCGTAGCGGTAATAGTTGCATTTCCCTCTGCATTCGCATAGGCAAGGCCCCCTTCCTCAAAGAAAATTACATCTTCGTCGCTTGAGGACCACGTAACTTCTGTGCTCGTGGTGCCGTCTTCGTTTGTAACCAACGCGGCGAATTCAAATTCTTCATCCACTTTCAGAACGGAGGTGTATGAAGTGAACTCGACGGTCGATTTGGGTTCTTCTTCCTGCGCGTTCGCACTGAGTGACAACATTGTTGCACCGGTTAGGCAAGCGATAAACGCAAAGAGAAGCGCAACAATCCAATAAGTCTTGTTAATTGCCTTTTTCATGGTTATTCACCTCATATAAATTTAGATTCGTCTGTTTTGCAGACTAATGTGCTCCTGAGACGGAGGTCCCAGGCTATGGTACTTTCGTGCCGAGTGACATTGATTCAAGTTAATTATTCCATTGGAACCACCTCCCCCCTTGAAGAGTTTTTTACATCACATTTTTGCTCTTGGAAAATTTTTTCATACATTCTCTTAGAACATCGGACTCATTTCCTTTCTTCTGTAATGAATTTCAAAGCTCCTATGCCGTTACGCATCTTTTCCCTCTTTGGGTGTAATGCCATCACTGTCCCAATGCCAAGCCTTGTCTCCCTCTGCCTCAGAATAGTACACAGTAGCGCCCTGCAACACAGACTGCAAATTGCCCGACCCCAAGCCACTTACAGCCGATCTCCAATCAGTCTCTGTGCCGATAAAATATACTTTCAACCCAGGTAAACTTGTAACGCTGAACGCGTTCGACTTTGCAGTGCTTGCTATATTATTTGAGGACAAAACCAATACTTCCAAACTAGAGCAGTTTTTGAACGTGAAAGCAGGCAAAACTGTATCGCAGAGAATAACAGCGGATTTTAGATTAGAACAATCCTGGAATGCCATATTGTTCAACGCTACACCGGCAGGAATAACAACATCAGTGACATTGGTATTTGATTTGAAACTAACTTTAGTATATGTCAATCCCGGTACACTCGTAGGAACTACTATTTTCTTATAGTTCGCATCAGCTTGATATGATGATGTAAGTTGCAGGGATGACGAGGAAACTTCCCACACGGGGGTTTGAAGTTGTTTTCCACACGTATCGCACAAGCCGTCTCTGAACTCTGCGGATTTTCCAGCTCTTTCATCTTTACAAACATGCTCACCAGTGTACCCACATTTGGAACATCTGCCGCCTTCACCATCGGTATCATGCGGTTCGGATTCGACCGTATAGCCGCAGGTCGGGCAGTTGCCCTTATGCCCTTCTTCCTCTTTTTCGAGCTTCGTCCACTGCATATCGCAAGCAACTGGTTCGCTTCTATAGGTGCATTTACCATAACTGCCGCGATCGTTTTGACATTCTGTATGGTGTTGCCCATTTTCGTCAGACACAGTTTTCAAATCATGGGAATAGTACGTATGATACTCACACTTTGTACACGAAACATGCTCCGAATCGGACTGGGTGAAATCAATCGTTAGCACATGTCTTTCTTTGACCTCATGATTGCACTCCGGGCAATTATAGGTGTGCCACTCGGTCCCCGTTTGCTTTGCCTCGCCCTCTACATGCGCGACGGTCGCCGTTACATAGTCACAGGTAGTACACTTTTGGTGATGTCCCGCATCTCCATCGTCAAAGTATTCGGGATCGATTTCGTGGAAATCTTCATTCACCTTCGCGCCGCACTCGCAGAGTTGCCAATGCTTGCCTGTATCCTCGTCGCCATCATCATGAAGCCACTTATCGTCCTTCGCAGTGTGCGCGGCAACTTCGACGTGTTCACCGCAGACGCATTCCTTATAGTGCTCGCCCTTTTCAGCATCTTGATGCCATTGATCGTCCTTCGCGGTATGCGAAGCAACTTCGACGTGTTCACCGCAAACACATTCCTTATAGTGCTCGCCCTTTTCAGCATCTTGATGCCATTGATCGTCCTTCGCGGTATGCTCGGCTTCGTTTACCTTCTCTCCGCAAATGCAGAGTTGATAATGCTTGGTGTTATCTTCGTTTTTGAGCCACTCATCGTCTTTGGCGGTGTGCGAAGCGACTTCGACGTGTGCACCGCAGACACATTCCTTATAGTGCTGATTGTTCTCGGTGTCCTGCTTCCACTGAGCGCCTTCTGCCGCGGCGTGCGCGGTGACTGCACTTTCGTAGCCGCAACCTTCGGTCTTGCAAACTGTCTTGTGGCCATCGTCACCCGTGTTACGGAGTTCGGTGTCGTGCGTGTGAGCGACTTCGTATTCGCATTGCTCGCACTTGAACGCGGTCTTTGCCTCGTTGATCTTGAGGCTGTGCGTAGCCTCATCCATCTTCTCGCCACAGGTCTTGCAGACATGCCAGTGGGATGTTTCGTCATTCTGCAAACCCTTCTCGGTATCGATCGTATGGGTGTGTTGGGTAACGGTCACGGTGCAGGTCGCGCTCTTGCCGCCTGCCGTTGCGGTGATCGTCGTCTCGCCGACTGTGAGTGCCGTCACATTGCCGCCTTCTACCGTGGCAACGGCGGGATTGCTCGACGTCCAAGTCACGGTCTTATCCGTTGCGTTATCGGGATGCACATTTGCGACGAGCGTTGCGCTGGCATCTTCTGTCCTGCCGCCGACCTCGAGCTGAAGAGTATCTTCATCAAAGGTGACACTCTCTACAGGAACGACTGTGGACTTGAAGGTGACGGTGATCGTCGTATCAGCAGTCACTTTGAAGACGAACTTGCCTTCGCTATCGGGCGTGGCGTTCGCATCCGTGCTGAGCGTGAAGGTGTCGAGCGCGTAACCCTCGTTGGGGGTGACGGTTACGGTGATCTCGGTGTCTTTCTCATACTTGCCGTCCTCTGCTTCGGGAGAAAGGGTTACACTACCTTGTGTCGTATCATAGTTAGAAATTGTTACAGTATAAGTGGTATCTTTCTTGACCTGACATGCCGCGAGCGACAAGCTGAATACCAAAAGTGAGATCAGGCAAAGAAGTGCGATAAAAATATGCTTTGTTTTGTTTTTCATAAAATTTATTCTCCTTATTTTTTCGCTGATTTGAGGGGCGCGATCCCCCTTTTTTGTGGGTTCGCATCCATGATACGGACGCATTTTTTGCCTAAATTTTCCCCTTCATAAATTCATTCAAACCATCGGGAGCTACCTCCTTTGCTTATTTGTTTTGTGCTTATACTTTCGGACATTTCAGCCCTCAAAGTAGAACTGCGCGTTGTCGATATTGCCCCAAGGGCCCTCTCCGACGGGATCGCAATAGACGGAGATACCGACTTCGATACTCGCAACGTTCGCGATATCCTCGATCGTGACGCTCGCCTGCGTGCGCTGCCAATGCGTCCAACCTTCGAGCTGGGTCAGCTTGGTGCCGTCGAAGGTCTGCGTGCTTCCGTCTTTATACGTCACTGTGATATAGGCGTGAACGTCGATGCTCTCGGCCTGATCACCCTGCAATTCAAAACTGCAAGTGTACTTGCCGTTTTCGGTGATCTTGGACATATCGACCATCTGGAAGAGCTTGAAGTCTACCTTTCCGCTATCCCAGAAGTGGAAGCTGTTCGTTCCCATGACGGCGTTCTGCGATTCGTTGCTGACGTAAAGTTGCAGGTTGCCGCTTCCGCTGTTATTGTAGGTGGCTTTCCAATCACCCATATTGCTGAGGTAGATCGCGCCGCCGTTCTGCGATCCGTAGGACTTCGCGATGCCCTGATCCTCCTCAAAGCTCCCGCCGGTGAGAATGTTGACATTCGTGACCCATACATAGCAGTAACATGTGCCGCCGAAATTGGTCGTGCCCTCTACCTGATACGTGCCGACTTCGTTGATGTACTCTTCGAGATCGGCTTTTTCGATCGCCCACACTGCGTCCGTTTCCATAGACGAGCCGTTATTGAGGACGACTTTCACGGTCTTGGGAAGTTCGATCGTCCCCTGTCCGACCGTGTAATAAAGTTCTTGATCTTCCAGATAGTCGGCGTGAAGGTCGGAGGTGTGGCCCGCTTCCCAGACATATTTGAAGACTTTAAGCGCCTCGATGGGCGATCCGTCGGAGCGGAAGAAGGCGTTGTTATCCACCATCGTGCCGCCGCTCGTAGGTGTCTTGGCGGTGCCCACCGGAGAGGGAGCGGAACTATCGTAATCGTGCGCATAGGAGGTCGCCCATCCGCATCCGTGTTCGAGGCAGTAAGCACGATTTGTCGCGCCGTCCGTGCTCTCGCTTGCCGCGATCCAAGTGCCGCCCCAATAGGAGACGCCGAGGCCATAATCGCCGAGGTTTGCCACCGCTTCAATGACTTCGCGCACGGCATTCGACATGCCTTGAACCGTCAAAGGCTGCGTCGTCTCTTCGAGTGCGGTATTGCCGCAACCGTCGAAGTCGTCTCTCGTCCACGCATAGCCCGTCTCGAGCACCATGACTTCCTTATGATATGTATCGTGGACTTCCTTGAATTGGCTGATAAGCCCCGTAAGAGAGCCCGCCGAAGTGTAATAGGGATACCACGAAGAGCCGAAGACATCATAATCGACATGATTGTCGGAGAGCTTCTTCGCCTTGTCCAAGAAATTATTGGAGCTTGCGTTGGTGAAATGCACTGCGACCTTTGCGCCGCCGTTTGCGACAGGGCCCGTCACTTCGCGCACAGCCTCTGCGCCCGCGTTCATGAGCTTGCAGATCTTCGTCCAATCGGTTTCGCCTGCCATGCCGTCCGTCGTCTCGTTGCCGACCTGCACCATCGTGATCTTGACGTTCGTCCCCTTTATTGCAGTGAGAGCATCGCTCGTAAACTTTTTCAGCGCGGTGACTTTCCCGTCGATATTGTCCGCATAGATCTCCCAATCCTTGGGAGCCTTCTGCTTGGCGGGGTCTGCCCAGAAATCGCTGTAGTGGAAGTCGATGATGACGCCGAGCCCGACCGCCGCACACCGCTCGGAGAGCTTGACGGCGTTTTCGACGTCGCAATTCCCCGCGCCGTAGCCCTGCTGTTTTGCTTCATCGGCGTAAGGGTCGTTCCAGACGCGGATACGGATGTCCGTGATGCCGTTGTCCTTCAATACTTGCAGAACGTCCGCTTCCTTTCCGTCAAAATCCTTGAAGGTGAGGCCGTTCTCTTTCCGTGCCGCCTCGACGGAGAGAAGCTCGGAGGAGTCCATCGCCATGATGAAAGGATGATCGCTACCCGCTTCACGGCCCGCCAAGGAGGCGACCTGCGCCACATAAAGCACGGGGTCTGCGACTTCTCCTTCAACCTCTACGACGCAACTGTCGAAATAGTTGTTCGCTGTCCTGACGGTTATCACGCAACGTCCTGACGAAACGGCCGTTACAGTACCGTTCTCGACCTTCGCGATGCCCGTGTTGGATGACGACCATGTTACGGCCTGCGAAGCGTCGTCGGGTTCTACCGTCGCTTCCAATTTGCCCGTCGCCCCGACCTGCATGAGTGTAAGGCTGTGTTTATCGAGTGAAACGCCTGTTGCCGCACCGCCGATGAGCGTCGGATCGATGACGTTGATCCTGCATTGCGATGATTTGCCGCCAATACTGATTCTGATCAGGGCTGAGCCCTCTTTCAACGCCGTAACAACGCCACCTTGGACAGTCGCGACAGTCGGATCGGACGAGAGCCATCTCGCGCCCTCTGTGCTTGCCCCTTGAGGGAAGACGATATAGGTAAGCGTAACTTGCTCGCCGACGTTCAGGGTCACTTCTGCCCGATCAAACTCAACACTCTCGATATCGGCCGTTTCGTTATTGTTGTTCCCTCCGCATGCCGCAAGCGGCAGGAGCATACAAAACGCGAGAATGATGGATATAAGTGAATTTTTCAGCTTTTTCATGGTTTCCTCCTTTAATTTCATGAAATTCTGTGCCACTTTTTGTGCGGCAGTTCTTCTTGTTTTTGTTGCGTCTCCCCAGAAGTTTCGACGGGTGCATCTTCGACGAGAAGATTGACCTTCGTTTCTTCCTTGAAGAAATGCGTGGATTTGCTATCGAATGTGAGATAGATCCGCGTTCCCGACACGAGTTTTGCGATTTGGGCGAGCGTGAAGGGCGCGGTGGGCACGCAGACGATGAGCTCTTCCCCCGTCGCCGTCTTCACATGGAGATGGAGCGAACTGCCCATGAGCTCCCTCACGCCGATGACGCAGGGGATCGCCTCCTTATCCTCGTGGTTGGAGAGCGTGATGTGCTCGGGACGGACGCCCATGACGACGTCCTGCGGCTCGATGTTCTTTGCCGCAAGCGCCTCGCCGCGTTCCCCGCCGATGCGCTTTTTCACGCCGCAAAGTTCGACGAAATACCCCTCTTCGTCCCGCTCGAGACGGGTGTGGAAGGTGTTCATCTTGGGAGAGCCGATGAACTCGCCGACGAAGAGATTGGCGGGCATATCAAACAGCTCCGTGGGCGTTCCCACCTGCTGGATCACGCCGTCCTTCATGATGACGATGCGGTCGGCGAGCGTCATTGCCTCCACCTGGTCGTGGGTGACGTAAATGAAGGTCGTATCGATCCTCTTCCGAAGTTCGATGAGCTCGGAACGCATTTGGGCGCGGAGCTTTGCATCGAGGTTGGAAAGAGGCTCGTCGAGAAGGAACACGGCGGCATCTTTCACCATCGCCCTGCCGATCGCGACGCGCTGTTTCTGCCCGCCCGAAAGTTCCCTCGGCCGCCGCCCGAGATATTCGGTGATGCCGAGGATCTCCGCGGCTTCGGAGACCTTGTTCGCGATCTCCTCGCTCGTCAGCTTTCTGGTCTTGATCTTGACGCCCGTCACATTCCCCTCTTTATCCCTCACGGGAACTTCGACTGGAATGCGCATGAGCGTGAGCGGGAACGCGATATTCTTGAAGATCGTGTAGTTGGGGTAGAGGGCGTAATTCTGGAAGACCATCGAGACGTCTCTGTCTTTGGGCTTCAGGTCGTTGACGATCCTGCCCCCGATCTTCACCGTGCCCTCGCTGATGTCCTCGAGGCCCGCGATCATGCGGAGCGTCGTCGATTTGCCGCACCCCGAGGGGCCGACGAAGACGACAAATTCCTTATCTTTGATCGTGAGATTGAAATCCTTTACGGCGACGACGTTCTTGCCGTAGATCTTTTTTACATTTTCCAATACAACTTCTGCCATGATTTCACCTTATCCTTTGACTGCGCCGCCCGTGACGCCGGCGACGTAATATTTCTGCAACAGGAGGAACAAGACCGTGATGGGAAGCGCCACCACGACGCCGCCTGCGCAGAAGGTCGTATAGTTCATGTTCTTTTTTGCAGGTGTGTCTATGAGCCATTGGAGGCCCGCCGCAACGTTATAACCGTCGGCCGCGTTGTTCGCCATGAAGGATGCCATGACGAAGTCCCCCCACGGCCCCATAAAGCCCATGAGGATGGTATAGATGACGATGGGCTTGGAGAGCGGCAGGATGAGTTTGAAGAAGATCTGCATGCGCGTCGCGCCGTCCACCCGCGCCGCCTCGTCGAGCGATTTGGAGATAGTATCGAAAAAGCCCTTCGCGATATAATATCCCATGCCCGAGCTTGCGACATAGATGATGATAAGCCCATAGGGCGCGTTCGCGTCCGTCAGATGCCAATCGTACATCCACGTATAAAGAAGGATGAGAGTCAAAAACCCGGGAAACATCCCGAACACGAGGATGAGATTCATGAGGAACTTCCTCCCCTTGAAGCGGAAGCGGGAAAGGACGTATGCGACGGCGAGCTGGAAGGCCGTCTGCACCACCGCCGTCACGACCCCCATCATCAGGGTGTTGCCGAACCAGCGGGGGAAATTCGTTTCCTTGAAAAGGCGCACATAGTTATCAAACCCCCACTGCTTGGGAAGGATGTATCCCACGACCCCCGTGCTCTCACAGCGGAAGGACTCGAACACGATGCCGATGAAGGGCAAGATCCATACGACGCACATGACGGCGAGCACAATGTGGATGATCGTGTTTAAGATCCTGTTTTTTGTCCTCTGCGAAATGTGCTTCTTCTTTTTCCCCTCTTCGGCATTCTCTTCCGGCTCTTCCGCAGGGACCATGTCTGCAATGGCTACTTCAGGCATGGCTGAAATTTCAAAGGTGTCTTCCGCGGCCTCCATCTCGACAATCTCCTGCGGCTTCTCCTCCGATGCGGGATAGAACTCGAATACTTCGCCTTCAAACAATTCGTCCGTCATGCGTAGTCCTCCTCCCTTCTCGTGGAAGGCATGATGGTAAAGACGACGAGCGAGAGGATGGATACGACGAGGAAGATGAGCGTACCGATGACGGAGGCCATTTTATAGGACGCCTCGGGTCCCGTCGTAATGCCGAACAGCCATGTGATGAGGATGGTCGTATCGCCTGCGATATACCCGCCGACCTCCCCCCAAGCGGTGTGCTCCGGACCGCCCTGCGTGAGAAGATAGATGACATTGAAATTATTGATATTGGATACGAAGCTCGTCAGAAGATAGGGCCCCGTGACGAAGAGCATGTACGGCATCGTGATCTTGCAGAACTGCTGGAAGGCGTTCGCCCCGTCGATCTGCGCCGATTCGTAGAGGTCCGCGGGAATGTTCATCAAAATGCCCGTCGTGATGAGCATGAGGTACGGGATACCTACCCATATATTGATGACGAGCACCATGACCTTGGCGAGCGTTCCGTTTCCCCAAAAACGAATGGGACTATCGATCCATCCCCAACGCATGAGCGTGGCGTTAACGATGCCGTTATCCGCAAAGAGGTTGCTTACATATAGGAGGGAAATAAATTGCGGAATGGCGATCGTCATGACGAGGATGGTGCGCCAGAACTTCTTGATTTTGATCCCCTTTTTGTTGATCATCATCGCGACGAACATGCCGAGGAAGTAGTTGGAGAAGGTCGCCACGACCGCCCAGATGAGCGTCCATGCCAGGATCTCGCCGAATGCGAGGGAGAGCTTGGAGCCGAACGCAAACACGCGGTTGAAGTTATCGAGCCCGCACCATGTGAATAGATTATTGTAACCGTCGTTTTCAAAATCGTAGCTTGTAAAGCCGACGAGGATCATGAAGACGATGGGCAGGACGGTGAACATCACAATACCGAGCACGGGGAGCGACAAAAGCGTCTTGTGGAATTCGTTGTCGGCGAGAGATTGGATATCCTCTTTGCTCGACTTCACCCGCTTGCCCGTCGCCGTGATCTCATCGAGGATACGGCACTGCTTGACGTTCAGCCGCCAGGTATAGACGAACGCCGCGATAAAGAAAATCGTAAGAAGACCGTAGAGTAAGATCTTGAAGGAGTTATCGATGTGCTTATCCACCCAAACGTCGAGCACTGGGTCGTACACTTTCTCGAGCCTCGTCGTGCCGAGCGTGCCGAATTTCCCGAGCCAATGCCCGCCCGAAAGGACCATGAACCCTACGAAAATGACCTCAAAAAGGAAAAAGAGAACTCCGCGCAATACCTGCCTGTGCGAGAGGTTGCCGAAGCCCATGAAAAAGTAGGAAACCCTCGTCTTCCAACTTCCGTTTTTGAAGGTCGCCCCGATGTCCTTGATATTCTCCCATATGGAGATGCCGAAGGCTTTCAAGCGAAGGCCGAGCCGCTTGAATTTGCGGCCGAACCACCCCGGAATGCCACGGAAGAACATCTTCGATCTGTAAAGAAACTTCCGCCAAATATTCAGACGCTGATATTCCAGCATCGAGAGAGGCTCATTCTTCGAGAGCTTTTCGATGATCCGATAGCGTATCTCAAATTCAGAAAAGACCTCGCCGTTCCCTTCACCGGGGAGCACTTCGTAGGCCGTTTCTCTCCGTTTCTGTTCTTTGCGATCCTTGCGGGCGCGCGCCAAGGCGCGGGCAACGGGAATGAGCACGATCAGATCGGCTACCGCAACGATCATGCCGCTCATCCCGACCCACCAGAAATCAGGCTGAAGGACAAAAACAAGGGCCGTGAGCAGAACGCAGAGCACGGGAATGATACAGAGGATACATGTCACCGCCGTGAGAAGCCTGAAAAGCAACCTCTGCCTTGTGCGCTCTTTACTCTTTGTTTCGGCCGAAACAATATGCGTAAGTGCGACCCCTTCCTCATCGGAAGGGTCCGCACCGCAGGCGGGCGTAAAAGCCGCGTACTTTTCGCCCTGATATGAATATTTCATGAGAAAGCGCATCGGGAGCATTTCGCCGCCGATCGCCAGCTCCATAGTTTCCCTCTTGCTCATCGCACCGTTCTCCGTCTTACGATTTCTTGAGTTCGTTCAACGCGTTGCTGTAGGTGCTGAGTAATGCGTTGAGCGAGGCGTCGTCGCCCGTGCTCGTCTTCGCGTTTCCGACCATGACGTCGAGTTTGGCCCACCATCCCGTGGGATACTGCCCCTGCGGCGTCGTCGCGGAATCGTTCAGGGCGTTGAGCGCGGGAGAAGTGGTCGCCGCCTCGGCCGCCGCCTTGTTGGAGGGACCCCAGCCCACCGCATCGTAACGCTCTCTCTGGCACTGCTCGTTCGTCAGGAACTGTGCGAGCTTCTGAAGATATGCCGCGCGGTAAGGATCGGACTGCGGCTTGATCCCCATGAATTTGCTCCCGAGGTAGGTCTTGAGCTGGTAGCTCTCGCCCTCATCCTTCTGCCCGTTCCCGTTCGCATCCACCCAGAAAGAGGGAAGCGGCGCGATCCCGAGATTGTCGCCGAGCGCAGTCTTTGCGGCATTGTAGCCCCAGATCCCGCTCACAACGACTGCGGAAGGGATGCCCGCGCTGAAGTCGGAGACTTCGGCAGAGGCGTTGTACTTCGGGAATTTCAAGAGCTTCTGCATACCCTTGAGCGCAATGAGGCCCTGCTCCGAGTTGAAGGTATCGCTGTAGTCGATAAAGTTGCCCTCATCGTCCGTCGTCCATTCCGACTCGCATCCCGTCGCATAGAAGAAGGAGGCAGAATACCAGCTCCCGCCGTCGTCGGTGAGATTCATGGAGAAGTTCCTCGGAAGGCCGTCCTCCCCCTTGTAGGCGTCGACGTCGGCGAGGATATCCTCTAAACTTCCGATGTGCTCCTCTTTGACGACGCGCTTATCGTAATACATGAAATACCCGTTGTCGTATGTAAGCGGGAAGGCGCGGATGCTGCCGCCGATCTTTGCCCCCTCGACCGAGCGTTCGTCGCAACTCGACGTAATGGCATTTACCGAACCCGTATTGAGCGGCATCAGAAGATTGCCGTGGACCGCCCTTGCAAGCTGGTCCTGCGCAAAGCAGAAGATGTCGGCGCAAGACTGCGGTTTGGACGAAGCGTCGCCCACCGCCTTCGACTCGCTGACGATAAGCACGTTCGCATTGAACGTCACGCCGTCTTCGTTGGTTTCGTTGAACCTTTGGATCTGCTGTTTGGTGAGGGTATCCGTCCCCTCGCCGACCCAGACGGTGATATTGTAGGACTTGCCGTCCTTATTTTCACCGCCGCCACCGCCGCAAGCCGCTACGCCGCAGAGAGCGGGAAGGAGCATCAAAGTTCCCATGCCAAGTGCCAATAATTGTTTTTTCATGTTGGTATCCCCTTTTAATAAATTTTTTTGTTTTTTTATTTTACAAGACGAATGCCTTGTCGTTTCTGTTAGTTGTTTTTCTGTACGATGCACGATCGTACAGACTGGGCAGGGGCGCCCCTGCCCGAATTTTGGTTGCATTATCCCACTTTATAAGCGTCAAACGCGGGCAGTTTCCGCCCTTCATAGTCGAAGAGACACTGGTTTGCCCATTCGTTGCGCGTGGACTTCTTCTTCCCCGCTTCGGCGTATCGCTTTGCGTCGCCCGTGTATTCCATTGCCTCTTCCGAAGCCCAACAGATCCCGTCTCCGGGGATCCATAGCGGTTCCCAATAGTAAACGCCCTCTATTCCGTGCTGTTTGGCAAGTTTCACGAAATCCTCGATGAAATGTACTTGCCCCTCACGGGTGAGAGGATACTCCTTGGTGAAGCCGAGCGTCGCCATATTGTCCTCGCTGACGATGAGTTGCGCACCGCCATGTTCGTTCTTTATATAGTCCTCCGCGGTGAACGCATATCCGAGTTCTACGACCATTTGCCTTTTGCCGAACTTTTTGCACATTTCGACGTTCGCAAAGAACATATCGAACGTCCCGTGCCAATAGGGATAATAGCTGTAGCCGATGATGTCGTAATCCACGCCCGCTTCTTGCATGTGCGTCAGATATTCGTTATAGACTTTTTGGTCGTGGCTCCTTTCGAGATGCAAAATGATCGCGGCCTTCGGGAAAACCTCCCTGCACGCTTTGACACCCGCCTTATAGAGCGTGACAAGGCTCTCATAGTTGGTGCGGGAGCCGTCGGGCTGTTCGATAAGTTTCCCGACGGGCCAGAGCATACCGTTCGTGATCTCATTGCCGACCTGAATATATTCGAGGTCGATCCCCTCTTTTTTGATTGCTTTGAGCGTATCCGCGGTGTAGGTATAGACTTGCTCTGCGAGTTTCTGAAGGTCGTTCTGCTCCCAACGCTTCGGAATGGTCTGTTTGCCGGGGTCCGCCCAGAAATCCGAGTAGTGGAAATCGAGCATGATCTTAAACCCTTTGCCTGTCGCGAGCTTGGCAAGACGGAGAAAGTTGCCGAGATCGCAGTTGCCCGCGAGGTAAGGCTTGCCGTCCTCAGACTTCGGGTCAACCCAAAGGCGGATGCGCATCCCCTCCACCCCGTTCATGCGGAAGAGATCGAGCGGATCCACCTCTTTGTCTCCGTCAAAGTACTTGGCGCCGTGTTCAAGTTCTTCCAGATAAGTAGAGACATCAATTCCAAAATTCATAGTTTACTGTTCTCCTGCTTTGTGTTTTTCAAATTTCGGAGGCTCGTTATCTGCGCCGAAGTCCACGACGCGCTCACGGAGCCTTCCGTACTTTTCCTTATACTGCTCGTTGAGCCTTAAAACTTCCTCTTCACTGCCGCGGAAACAGCACCGAAGACAATAGTACTCCCCCTTCTCTTCATCGAAGAACATATCCATGTCGATGTCCCGCTTGAAGCAAAGGGGGCAGCGGTAGTTCAGTCTGCCCTTTGTAGCTTGAGCCATGTTTCGATCCCTCCTTTTGAAGTCTTTTTTCTTGCTCTCAAATGATAGACGGGCGAGAAGGCGATGCCCTCCTCGGCGGAAAATTCGTCTGCATCCCCTCCCATCTCAATGCGCGTGGAGATCTGCGGAATGAGGGCAAACGCCCCATCCATGCCCGAGACAGACCTGCCGTGATAAGAAAATGCCATGCTCGCTTCTCCCGCGCCGAGCCTGATCCCCGTCATGTCGGGCTGATATTCCGTCGTACCGAAGCCGCCCGTCATGTATTCCTCGAAGGTGACCTCTTCGCCGCAAAGATCGTTCAGGATCTCCCGCCGCGTGAGCGCCTTTCCCGTGCCTTCCTCGAAGAAGAATACCGAGCGGAGAACGATCTTGAGTCCGTCGAGTGTGACGGTGACGGGATCTGTTACGATCTCCATACCGTCCTCGGTCTTCCTGAAGGTCGCCATCGTGCGGCAAAGGCATAGATCCGCCGTCTGCCCGTGATAGGAGATTTTGCAGGATTTTACCGTTCCCGCACCCGCATAGTGGGTGAAATACCCCGCGCGGTAGTTCGCCTGAATGAGATAGGGATAGGATGCGTCGTACACATTCTCCGTCCCGATGCCCGTCTTCTGCGCAACGCGCGCAACATACGGGCGAAGGTCGATCATCGCGCCCCCTTGGTTGAAATCGAGGCAACAGCGCAAGGCGGGATCTGCATACCAGAAATATTCCTTGTCGCTCCCGTAGAGGATATCCTTCCAAAGGGCGCACTCGGCGCGATGGTAGTTCGGGTGCGTCTCGCGGTAATAATCGGCGAGCTCGCTCATCGTCATATCCACGCACCTGCCCGCCTTTTTGAGCTTTCCGTAGTATTTCATTACGTCCTTATACGACTTGGCAAGGCGGCTGTAGGGCGATTCCCACCTGCCCGCCTTATTCAGCCAACCGGGGCCGACGAACATCATGTTGTATGAAAACCCGTTGTTGTACTTGGCGAGATGGCGGTATTCGTCGATGAGGTTGTAGAGATAGGGATATTCCGTCCCCTTCTCGTCTTCGTAATAGATCATGCCGCGCAAAACATTTTGCGGGTGGGTGCCGAAGTTGGAGCCGTTCCCGTCGAAACACGCCATGAGGTCGCGCGAAAGGTGCGGAATGGCGACGATGCCGCAATCGTCCTCTTCGCTCGAGGCGGGACAATGGGAATTGACCTTGGAAGGGATCCACGGATTCCATGGGCCGCCGTCCATGAAGGTGTACCACGAGTTGTTGCAGGTGTGATAGGCCTTGGGCCCCTCTTCCCAGCAGGTCGCCACGGCGCACTTCACGCTCGGATATTTTTGCTTGATGTAGTTGATCGTAAAAGCGTCGAGGAAGTAACTTCCCGTCGATTCGGGATAGAAGCCGAACTTCTCGAAAAACAGTCCGAAACAGTCGTCAACGATTTGCTTTTTCCTCTCTTCGTCGAACATCCAGATGCAGAAGTCCTCGGTCTTGTACTTCTCCTTGAATTGCTTGCAGGGAAGTCCCAAGAGGGAGAGACCGATCTCGTCGCCGAATTTTTCGTGATGCTCCTTCGCGATCTCGACGATCTTATCCGAAAAGAGCGAGGCGTAGGTGATCTGAATGGTCGTCTTCAGTCCCTCGTTGTGAGCGCATTCCTGTTGAAAGAGAAAGATGTCGAGAGATTCGTCCCGAACATCCCGCTTGCCGCCGAGCGCACGCTCCGCATATTCGGGCGAAAGTTCGGGGCGATGAATGATATTGAGTGCCAATTTGCTTTCCACGCTTGTGCCTCCAAGTACGTTTTCGGGAACTTTTGAGGGGCTTATTTTCCAAAAAAAGCATAAAAAATGCCCCTTTCCCCGATTTTCGGCTTTATCATAACATACCGAATTTTTCATTACTACCTCAAACCCTGCAGAAAATATATCGTTTCTAAAAAAAAATGAAAATATCTAAAAATATTTGTTATGCACTACTATATTTACGCAAGTTTATTACAATTTTTTGTATGAAAATCACTGATTTTACGCCAAAAAAAGGGCGTCCCGCACAGGAACGTCCTTCGATATCGGGTTGAAAAAACACCCTTACCGAGCAAATGTAAATCGAATATAGTGCGTCTTTTGCTCCCCTTTTTTGAGAATGGGCTGTAAGAACTTTTTGATGTTCACCGCGTTCGGAAAATACTGCGGTTCGAGCGCGAAGCCATCGCGGGGAGTAAGCTCATGCGTCCCCGTATTCCCCTTCAAAAAGTTCCCCGAATAGAAATGCAACCCGGGCATGTCGGTATAGATGTCCATTTTGATGCCGCTCTTCTCGCTGTATGCGGTCGCGGCATGCTCCGAAAAGAGCACAAAGTTGTGGTCGTAGCCGTTTGCGGGGTTCAGAAGTTCGGAGCCGATGTCCGCCCCGATCTTCTTCGGCTTTCGGAAGTCGAATGGCGTCCCTTCGACGGGTACGATCTCCCCCGTCGGAATTTGCCGCCCGTCCATGGGGGTATAAGAATCGGCATAAATTTGGAGATAGGTATCCTCGATGCCTTCCCCAAAATTGAAATAGGGATGAAGGGTGGGCGCCCAGACGGTGTCCTCGTCCGAGACTGCCGAAAAGCGCACGGTGAGCGAACTTCCCTCGGCAATGTAAAAGACGCGCAAAAGGAGCGTCCCCGGGAAGCCTTGGTCGCCGTCAGAGCTTAAAAGCGAAAGAGTTAAGGCGTGCGGTTCATATCCCTCGCGGTTAAAGAGGCGCTTGTCGAAGCCATCCTTCCCGCCGTGAAGGGTGTTCTTCCCGTCGTTTCGGGGCAGAAAATATGTCCTGCCGCCCAAGGAGAAATTTCCCCCTGCGATGCGGTTGCAAACGCGCCCGATGACCGCGCCCGCATAGGTATCGCTCTTGATGCGATCAATGGGGCTCAAAAAGTGAAGGCACACCTCGCGCCATTCGCCGTCCTTCCCCTTGATTTTAAGGGATTCGATCGCCCCGCCCAAACGCGAGATCGTCGCCCGAATACCCTCGCTTTGAATGACAAATCGGGAGATGTCCTTGTCCTTGAATGTCTCTTCCATATTCATTTGTTCCAAATTTTATCGCCGACGGCGAGCTGTCTCTTTAAGGTCGCAAGGTCGGTGTTTTCGTCGATGACGACCGCCTCGATATTCCACATTTCGGCGAGGTCGAGCATTTCTTCCATCGTTATCTTCGCCGAGACGACGCTGTGGTGGGCGCCGCCCGCATAAAGCCACGCCGCGACGCCCTCTTTGAACCCATTCGCATACCGCCACATGAGCCCGCCCACGGGAAGATGCGGCATCTTTGCGGGGTATGGAATGAGCTCGATCTTCTGCAAAATGAGCCGCATGCGCCCGCCCATATCCACCATCGTTGCGGCGATCGCCTCGGGTGCGGAGATGCCCTCGAAGACGAGCCGCGCGGGGTCTTCCTTCCCGCCGATGGAGAGCGGATGAACTTCGATTTTCGGCCTATCTTTTGCGAACTGCGGGCAGACCTCCAACATGTGCGCGCCGAGGACCAAATCCCGCGAAAGATCGTAGGTGTAATCTTCCATCATGCCCGTGCAACTGTTTCCCGCCATGTAGCTCATGATCGCGCCGAGGGCGGCAACCTTCCAATCGCCTTCAGGGCCAAAACCATAGCCCTTTGCCTGCAAATCTTGCACGGCAAGCCCGGGGAGCTGGCGGAGGCCGCCGAGCGTTCCGAAGTGGTCTACAAAGGCGTTGTAGCCGCCCTGTTTTTTCAAAAACCGTTCGATCGCGATCTCGTATTTCGCCTGTTCGCGGACGGCGGAGAGATTGTTCGTGGCGAGGGTGTATTTTTCTTTATATTCGCTAAAAAGAGCGTCCGTCTCGGCGTCTGTGACCCGCCCGATCTCCTCTTCGAGTTCGCCAATGGGGAAGTAGTCCACCTGCCATCCGAACTTGATTTGCGCCTCGACCTTATCCCCCTCGGTGACGGCGACGCCGCGCATGTTGTCCGAGAAACGGCACACTTTTATGCCCTCGGAAAACGCATAGCCCGCGGCGGCTCTGCACCATGCGGCGAGCGCATCCGTGGCACCCATGTCCGTGAAGTGACCCACCACGACCTTGTGCGGAAGGCGGAGCCGCGCCAAGAGATAGCCGAGTTCCCGATCCCCGTGCGCGGATTGGTTTTCGTTCATAAAGTCCATATCGATAGAAGAATACGGTAGCTCTTTGTTGTACTGCGTGGCGAAATGGCAGAGCGGTTTTTGAAGTTTTTTCAGCCCCTTGATCCACATTTTCGCGGGGGAGAAGGTATGGCACCAAACGATGACGCCGATGCAATTTTCGTCGCCATTTACCGCTTTGATCGCCGCTTCCACTTCCTCCGAGCTCTTGCACGTCGCAAGGTATTTCACGGTGACGGGCATGCGCTCGCTTATGTATTGCGCCATTTCCTTGGAATGCTCGGCGACGTGGGAAAGCACGTCTTCTCCATAGAGCGTCTGCGAACCCGTGATCCAAAAGATAATTTTTTCTTTCATTTTTTTTCCCCCTGCCCGTAGTAAGCGTTCTTTCCGTGTTTGCGGAAGTAGTGTTTATCTAAAAGATATTGTTCCACACCCTCCGTCTCGGGGCGCAGAAGCCTTGTGAAGAGCGCGATGCGGGCAACTTCTTCCAAAATAACGGCATTTTCCACCGCTTCCTCGCATGTTCTTCCCCATACGAAAGGGCCGTGGTTTTTCACGAGAACTGCGGGAATCGCCTCACAGTCTTTGACGGTTTCTACGATGACTTTGCCCGTATTCTTTTCGTAGTCCCCTTCGATCTCCTCTTTGGTGAGAGCGCGGGTGCATAGAATGTCGCCGTAGAAGGTGTCCGCGTGCGTCGTACCGTATGCCTTGATGGGCATCCCCGCCTGCGCAAACGCCGTCGCATGGGCGGAATGCGTGTGGACGACGCCGCCGATTGCAGGGAACGCCTTATACAGTTCGAGATGCGTCGGCGTATCCGACGACGGGCGAAGTTTCCCCTCTACGATATTGCCCTCCAAATCGACTACGACGAGATCGGAGGATACCATGTCCGCATACGGGACCCCGCTCGGCTTGATGACGACAAGCCCCCTCTCCCGATCGATGCCGCTCACGTTCCCCCAAGTGAGGACGACGAGCCCCTCTTTTACGAGGGCAAGGTTTTGGTCGAACACGCGCTTTTTCAACTCTTCAAGCATCCTTCATCTCCCGCCCGCAGGTGCGCGAGCATCCCCTTGTAACGTTGTAAAAACAATTCAAACCTCTCCCGTTCTTCTTTTGAAGCGAGAATTGTCCTCTTCTCCGCTTTCGCAAAAATCTTTGCAAGGAACGCTTCAAGCGGCATTGTTTTGCCGCGATAGAGCGCAAGAATCGCCATGCCCCATGCGCCGCCCTCGCCCGCGTTCTTCATCACGGTGACGGGGACGCCGAGCGCCGCCGACATTGCGGTCTGCGCAACCGCGCCCGCCTTGAAAAACCCGCCGTGTCCGCACACTTCTCCGATGGTTGCGCCCTCGGAAAAGAGAATTTCCGCGCCCATGGCAAGCGGCGCAAGCGCGGAATAGATTTGCATTTGCATGAAGTTGGCAAGGGTGAAGTTTCCCTCTGCACTGCGCAGAATGAGCGGGCGGCCCTCGGAAACGCCGACGATCGGCTCGCCCGAGAGAAAGTTGTAGCCCATGAGCCCGCCGACGTCTGCGTCGGCCTCCGCCGACTTTTCAAACAGCCCGTCCATGAGATTTTCCGCGTTCCCGCCCGTAAGATGCACTACTTCCGCAAATAAATCTCTCCACGCATTCAGCTCGTTGGTAAAGTTATTGGTGTGGATCATCGCCGCCTGATAGCCCGTGGGGGTCGCAACAATGTCGATCTCCTTTCGGGCAGTTTGGAGCGGGCGATCGAGAACCGCAGTGAGGAACGCGCTCGTGCCCGCGGAGACGTTTGCCTCTAACGGCGTGACGCAATTCGTGGCTACCATGCCCGTGATCGCATCCCCTTCTGGCGGACAAAAGACGGATCCCGCCTGCAAAATTCCCGTAGGGTCGAGAAGGCGCGCACCCGCCTTGGTGAGCGTTCCCGCGTCCTCTCCCGCGAGCAAAACTTTGGGCAAAAGATCTTCAAAATGAAGAGAAAGTCCCTTCGATTTGAGAAGCGCGTCGAACGCGGCAAGAAGGTCCTTCCGATACCCTTTTTCATCGCAGGGGAACATCCCCGATGCGTCGCCGATGCCCAAGACTTTCTCGCCCGTGAGCTTATCGTGGACATATCCCGCAAGCGTCGTGAGGTGGGCGACTTCTTTCACATGCGGCTCCTTGTTTAAGACCGCCGAAAAGAAGTGCGCCACGCTCCAACGCATGGGAATGTTGAAGTTAAAGAGCCGCGAAAGCTGATCTGCCGCTTCCCCCGTATTTGTGTTGCGCCAGGTGCGGAAGGGAACGAGGAGTTCGCCGTCTTTCCCAAGTGCAAGGTAGCCGTGCATCATCGCGGAGACGCCGATCGCATCCACCCTTTCGAGCGGCGCGGAAAACTTCTCCGCATAGTTTTGGGATAGAGCCGCAAAACAGGCTTGCAGGGTGTGCCAAATATCTTTCTCGGAATAGGTCCAATACCCTCCCGAAAAAATGTTTTCCCATGCGCAGTATCCTTCTGCCAAGACGTTCGCCTTGCCGTCGATCAAAACTGCCTTGACGCGCGTGGAACCGAGTTCAATTCCCAATGCCGTAAAAGTTTGCATGTTTCTCCGAATTTCTTCCGATAATTTAGCAATCGCCTGCGGATCGCTCCGCAGACGACGCTATAAAATAGGAGGTGATACGATCCGCTGGGGTAATTGCGGATGTAAACAAAATTATTTTCTCTCATCCCTTGCAATCGCCTGCGGATCGCTCCGCAGACGACGCAAAGAGGAAAAAAATATGAACATCGCGAAGGATTTTTCGTCCTAAGCGCGATAGCCGTTGGGATTCTTTTTTTGCCAATTCCAAAGGGAGGCGCACATCTCGTCGATGCCGAGCTCCGCCTGCCATCCGAGCTCTTCTTTTGCCTTCGCGGCGTCCGCGTAGCACTCTGCAATGTCGCCCGCCCTTCTCGGCTTTATGGAATAGGGAAGCGGATGCCCGCATGCCTTTTCAAAAGCGTGGATGACTTCGAGGACGCTATACCCGTTCCCCGTGCCGAGATTGTAGGTGAAAACGCCCGCCGCGACGAGCTTTTCGATCGCGGCGACGTGGCCCTTCGCGAGATCGACGACGTGGATATAGTCGCGAACGCCCGTTCCGTCCCGCGTGGGATAGTCGTTCCCGAATACGCCGATCTCCTTCAGTTCTCCAATGGCGACCTTGGCAATGTAGGGCGTGAGATTATTGGGAATGCCCTTCGGGTCCTCGCCGATGAGCCCGCTCTCGTGCGCCCCGACGGGATTGAAATACCGCAAAAGCGCGATCGTCCATGCGGGGTCTGCGTTATAGACGTCTTTTAAGATGAGTTCCTGCATGTACTTGGAAGTGCCGTAAGGGTTGGTCGTACCGCCCACCTTGCACCCTTCATCGAGGGGAAGTTTTTCGGGCGTACCATAGACCGTCGCAGACGAGGAGAAAACGATTTTCTTGCACCCATGTCCGCGCATGACCTCTAAAAGTGCGAGCGTTCCGCCGATATTGTTGTCGTAATATTCGACGGGTTTTTGGCAGGATTCCCCCACCGCTTTCAGCCCCGCGAAGTGAATGACCCAATCGATCTTATGTTCCTCGAAGATGCGGGAAAGCAGGGCTCTATCGCGCACGTCCCCTTCGTAGAGGGCGACCTTCTTCCCCGTGATTTTCTCCACCCTCTTGATACTCTCGGGCGAAGAGTTGGAGAAGTTGTCGAGCACGACCACTTCATGTCCGCCGTCTAAAAGCTCCACCAATGTGTGCGAGCCGATATATCCCGCCCCGCCTGTCACGAAAACTGTCATATTTTCCTCCTTATTTCTACAAATTTCGTACGCCTCTATGACGCAATTCAGAACGCCTGACTGTTCACTCTGTTCACTTGCCGTCTATTTCATTAAGGGGATCCTCTCGGCTCTGCGAGCCTCGGGATGACGCGGTAGACGAACCGCATGAGGGAAGTCTCGGGATGACGCGGTGAACAAGCGCATGAGGGAAGCCTCGGGATGACGCGGTGAACAAGCCGCATGAGGGAAGCCTCTGGATGACGCGGTAGGCGAGGGAAGGCTTTTTATATCCCGCGGTAGCGGAGACCGTCGGAGATGTCTACGTCGTAACAGGTCGCAGTGTAGCCCGTCTCGCGTTTGTAGCGGGCGCAGACCTTTCGCTTGAACTCCTCGACGGCGGCGCTCTTTACGAGATTGATCGTGCATCCCCCGAACCCCGCGCCCGTCATGCGAGCGCCCGCACAGGCGGGATGGTCCCATGCGGCATGGGCGAGGCTATCGAGTTCTGTCCCCGTCACTTCATAAAGCTCTTCAAGCGACTTGTGCGATTCGGTAAGAAGTCCGCCGAGCCGCTTCATATCCCCTGCAGTCATCGCTTCCGTCGCAAGTTCCACCCGCGCGCATTCTTCGACGACGTGCCGCGCACGGCGGTAGATGGGAGGAGGAAGCATCGTCTTATACGCCCGCAAGACAAACGGCTTCATGTCCGCAAGACACTCGATGGAAAAGCGACGCTTGAGAAGAGAGAGGGCAAGTTCAGTCTCGGCGCGGCGCTCATTGTATTTGCTCTCCACAAGATTGTGCGGCTTGTTGCTGTTGATGATGACGAAGGAATATTCCCCTGTATAAACGGGGATATAGTCACATTTTAAGCTCTTGCAATCGAGGAGCATCGCCATGCCCGCCCTGCCGCAGGCAGAGGCGTATTGGTCCATGATCCCGCAGTTCACGCCCGCATATTCCTGTTCGGCGCGCTGGGCAATGAGAGCGATCTCGACGGGGTCGGGCGCCTCTCCCGCGATGAGGGCATACGCCGCGAGCGTCGCAACTTCGATCGCCGCAGAGGAGGAGAGCCCGCTCCCGAACGGCACGTTGCAGTCGATGAGAAGGTCGCACCCCTTCACTTCATGCCCCGCCTCCTGCCAAAGATAGGCGCAACCCGCTTGATACTTGGCGTGTTGGTATTCCCGATACGCATTCAAATCGCGGATGTCGAGGGAGATCTCATCGGGCATGTTGCTCCATTTGAGATTGATAAAGTCCGTGCCGTTGGGACGGGCATAGACCTTGCACTTTAAAGAAAGGGCGCAGGGCAGAACTTTCCCGCCGCAATAATCGACGTGTTCGCCGATGAGGTTGACCCTCCCCGCCGCCGAGACTTCGTATTTGTATTCCTTGGTATCTATCATAGCGCAAACCCCAAATCATTCATAAATGCGACCGTTTGCCGCTTATCTTTGAAGACGGCAGTGTTTTCGAGAATGGCGTTGCAAATTGCCCCCAATTCCTCCCGCATGGCGGCTTTCACCCTACCCATGTCCGAGGTTAACCCTACACGTTTTACGACGTCGTCGTAAACATGTTTGAAATCTTGCAAAGCTTCGGAAAGCGGTTTCCCCTCTGAAATCAACGCTTCGATTTCTCCCAGTTCCTTTTCAAGTCTGCCGGGAAGAATGAACAATCCCTGCGCTTCGATGAGC
Source organism: uncultured Clostridia bacterium (assembly GCA_947598205.1). Lineage (GTDB taxonomy): Bacteria > Bacillota > Clostridia > Christensenellales > Borkfalkiaceae > Gallimonas. The sequence continues at coordinate 8,312 of CANQFB010000013.1, read as the reverse complement.
CCGATCGACTCCTTTTTAATAATATGATATTCGGGATGAGCATGGAACACGCCGTCGGGATACTGCTCGCTCGTGACGTTGCTCCTAAGAATGATGCTCATCTCATAGCCGCGCTTGGTCCGGACGACTGTCGGGCTGATTGCATTGTGAACGCCCTTCTCGTCCTCGGGAATGATGCCGAGTGCGCGGTCTTCGAAGTTTAACCACTTTGTACGGATGCGATCCCCGATTTCTTCAATATCATGGCGAGAATGGGATACAATTCTCAAAACAGTTCCCGCCCAATCCACGACTTCAACCACCGTTTCTGGATACTCTTTCGCAGACATGGTATAGGCCGCGCCCGCCTTATGCATGGGAAGGATCTCCCCTCCGCCCTGATAGTGGTCATGGGCGAGAACGCTCCCGCCGATCCGCTCGAGCGGCGCATTGCACCCTATAAAATATGCGGGAAACATATCCACAAAGTCCATCAGCCTCGTAAATGTGCCGCGGTCGATGTACATCGGCGTATGCGTATAATTGACCGCAATACCGTGCTGATTGAAATAGCCGTAGGGTGAATATTGCCAGAACCACGGCTCCCCGCCGAGGGTGATATCGATGGTGCGGAGGGTGCGTTTCGATCTTCCCGCAAAGCCCTCGTTCTCATGGCAAATGTTGCACTTGGGGTAGCCCGTCTTGGTGGAATTGCCGCTGACCGCTTTTTTGGGGTCGCGGAACTCGGGTTTCGCCTTGTTGATCGTGATGATGAGCCCCTGCGATGAGAAGCGGGGGTTTTTATCAAGAGCGGCCTTCTTCACATAGTCGCCCTTCACACTGTAATCGTAAAACCACCCGAGGGCTGCCTTGCTCCCCTCTGCCTCGCGCTTTTTCTCGAAGATGTCCTGCACGTCCTTGGGCGAAAGCATCAGCTCGCCCATCACGGCGTCGCGATAGTAGCCCGCTTCGTCGGGAGAAAAGAGCCCCTCCTTTGTGCAAGCGGAAACGAACGCGTCGAGCAATCTCTCGGGTGTCTCGTCCGTGACTTCCTCCCCCTGCCCGTCTTCGCAATAAGCGTCCAGCCCGAGCAGACGGAAGATATTGTTGCGCACATAGTCGGCGTTCTTCTTCGGGAGAAGCAGGTTCTTTTCGGCATACTTCAGGAGCGCATCGATCTCGCGATAAACCATCTTCTATCGGCCTCATATGAGTAGTACTGAAATTGTAACATAGCTTTATTATGCTTTCTACCCTGATTCGATATGAAAGTATATGATTTCTAAATATTTTTTCTGACATTCCCGTCTCATTCTTGCAAGATAAAAAAAAGCATGCTATAATAAAACCATGTCTACGCATGAATTGGAAAAACTCAAGGAAGTGATGACCCTCTTCTACAAGATCACGCACGTCGTCATAACCCTGTTCAACAACGATCTGGAACCTGTGCTCGACGTCGGAAAATGGGAAGATTATTGTTATCTCATTGAGAGCGAACCCGATCGCCTGGAAAAATGCAGAGAATGCAACCGAAAGCACGCAAAGGAATCCGAAAAAAAGCCGGAGCCGTATATTTACCGTTGCCACGCGGGGCTCGCCGAAGCGGTCACGCCTATCTATGTCGACAACACGCTCGTCGGCTATATCATGATCGGCAAATTCCGCGACGAGGGAGGAGAATATTCTTCTGAAGAAACCGTCGTCGAAGCCGCCGAAAAGTACGGCCTCGACAAGGATGAAATGCTGACGCTTTGGAACAGGCTTGAGCTTTTGGATAAAGAAGAACTTACGTCCACCCTTCTCCTTTTGAAGATGTTCGTAGGCTATATCCGTAACGAAAAACTCTTCCACACCATCCAGAACACTTTTACCAGACAGATCGAAGAATACGTCAAAAGTCGTCTGATGGATAAGATCACCGTTGAGACGATGTGCGCGGATCTTCATATCCCCTATCACGAACTCTATGCGCTCTTCAAAAAGAATTTCAAAAGTTCCCCGCACGAATATGTCGACAGGGTGCGTTTTCAGCGCGCACAAGAGCTCCTCGCAAATACCAATAAGCCCATCACCGTAATATCCGATGAGCTTGGATTCAGCAAACCGAGCGTTTTTTCACAATTTTTCAAGGTAAAAATGAATGCGGGCATTACGCCCATGCAATACAGAAAACAACACAAGTAAGGAAGACAAGTCCATGATTTACGTCCGATATAATACGCAGGATCCTTCCGGACTTGAAGGTTGGCTTGGAAAGATCGGAGCGCTCCTACATATGACCATCTCCATTTTCGATCCGCAGTTCCGTTTGATCCAAAAGACGGGCGGAACGAATACTGAGGAACAGGCCGAAGCTTGGAAGAAACGGCGCAAACTTCCCAATCCGAGGTATCCCGACATCCGCCTTCTCGACGACAAAACCTCGGAGGTGATCGGGGAAACGCTCTCCGAAGGCATCCCCATCGCCTATATTGTTCTTTCGGGGTTCTACTTTGAAGAGACCGCCAATCCGCATGTCAAGCAATTCCGCAACGGGTTGCCCGTCTACGACGAGATCTTCGTCAAAGACGCCTTATCGCTCATCTCCTTCGGCATTCAATCGTGTCTGAGAGAAGTCGTCGTCATAGACCCAAGTCTGAAAGGTCGGCTCGAGGAATACGTCTCCTCCAATTTATGCAAAAAATTGACCCTGCAATCTGTAAGCCGCGCACTGCATACCGATATCAACTCTCTGCGCATTTGTCTACAGTCGGAATTTCATTGCAATCTCCCGAGTTTGTTGCAGAAAAAACGCATTGAGGCGGCAAAAGAGCTGCTTATAAGCACCGATCTTGATTTTTCGGAAATCTCCCAAAGCATTGGATTGCCGCAAGAAAAAGCAAATGCACTGTTCCGAAAATCCGTATCCCTATCCCCCGAAGATTATCGCTCCCGCAATCGGCAGTAAACTGCTTGCGGGTAGCGATTTGCCTACGCCATTAAACGAACGTTTTTACGCCACGCGCCGCCGCGTGGTTTTCTTTTCACCAAAAAGCGGCAGGGTTATTTCCTGCCGCTTGTCGTAAGACTCTCCAAGGAGGAGCTTTTCGGACTTCGTATAAGGGGATTCACTCGCCCGCTTTGCGGGCTCGGAATGACACGTATGACCCGCGGCAAAACTTCATTGACGCGACGGTCAAAAGGTGGCAAGTTTAGCCTTGATCGCGCGGTATGCTTCCGTCGGGTCGGAGATGTTTTCCACCGCCGTCTCCATCGGGCAAAAGCCGTCTCCCGCGCGGTTCAAAATACGTTCCGTACGGGTTTGAGCCCCTACGGCGATACCATGTCCGCGAAGAACCCCTTCGGCAAGCGTTGAGATCACATTCGCATACACCGTCTGCACCCCGAGCAAAACATAGAGAAAGGCCGCGGCTTTTCCCACGACGCGGTCGGCGGCAGAGAAGCCGCGAAGGTCCTTCCCCCCACCCAAAAGACCGAGGAGGGGTTTGACGCCCCGCTCGTAGCTCGTGATGGTCTCGCCGCCTTTTACAAGCGCGAGCGTATAGCTTCCATCTTCGAGGAGAGATTTTGCATGTTCCAAATCATTCATGTTTTGCCTTCTTTTCGACGAAATACACGAGAAGGGGCACCAAGAGCCATTGCAAGATGATCCCGGGCAGTCCCGCGACGATGCTGTTCCAAATGACGGAAACGGGGAGAGCGGCTCCGAAGGCATATACGCCGATGACGATGGCGAGCGCACGCACGCCTCTTCCCAAAATCTGGGCAAAGAGAAGCACGACAAAGGAGGGAAGTTTTGTCCCTGCAAGAAGGCCCGTGATAAGGCCGTAGGAGGCGAGCTCCACGATCATGAAGGGCAACATTGTGAGCGCAGGCATGGCTTCTCCCATGAGCGTCGTCAGGCCGAAACTCAATGCGGGGCTTACAAGTCCCGCCGCAAGGCCAGCCCAAGGGCCCGCAAAAAAGGCGACGAGGAAGATCGCGATGTGCATGGGCAGGAAGGTCTCGCCGAGCGCAGAGCCGAGGTTGGAGATCATGCCGAGGTAGTGCAGGATCTGCGGAAGGGCGACGGCCGCGACCGTCGCGAGGACGGCGGCGAGCGTCTTGGTCTTCCAATTTTTACAGACAAATGAACGGCGGCTTATCGTTTTTTCCATAATATATCTCCTTGATTGCTCATTCAAATTGTTTTGCGACCGCGCGAAGAAGTTCGCGGATCTTCAAATTCTGCGGGCAGGATTTCTCGCACTTTCCGCAGGCGATACAGTCGGAAGCCCTTCCCCTTCCGCCCGAAGTATAGTTGGAATAATAGACGTTGCTGTTCCAATCCTTATAGCGTTTCTTTTGGTTCATGCAACTGAAGAGATCGGGGATAGAGATCTTTTTGGGACAGCCGTCCACGCAATAGCGGCAGGCGGTGCAGGGAATGAATTCCTCCTCGGAGAGTGCCTGCTGCACGCGGGCGACGGCGCATCTTTCTTCGATGGTAAGGGGTTTGAAATCCTTCATGAAGGAGACGTTATCGCGCATCTGCGCCATGTTACTCATGCCCGAAAGCACCATAAAGACGTTCTCGAAGCCCGCACTGTAGCGGATGGCATAGCTCGCGGGGCTCGCCGTTCCCAATGCGGAAAAGTGCCTCGCCGCCTCTTCCGGAAGATTGGCGAGCGTGCCGCCCTTTACGGGCTCCATAACGATCACGGGTATACCATGTCTGCAACAGACCTCATAGCAACGCCGTGATTGAATGGTCGGATTCTCGTAATCGGCATAGTTGAACTGGAGCTGGACGACCTCCACTTCGGGGTATTTGGATAAAATCTTCTCGAGCATCTCCGCCGTATCGTGGAAGGAGAGCCCGACATGGCGGATCTTCCCCTCTTTTTTGAGTTCAAACGCGCTCTCATAGGCGCGGCAACGGACGAATTTTTCAAAATTCTTACTGCTCTGCGCGTGCATGAGATAGAAATCGAAATAGTCCACCCCACAGCATTTGAGCTGTTCCTCGAAGAACGGGCGGATGTCCTCTTCCCTTTGAAAGAAGTTCTCGGTGAGCTTATCGGTGAGGATAAAGCTCTCGCGGGGATGGCGGGCGGAGAGGCAATCGCGTATGGCCGTCTCGCTTGCGCCGCCGAGGTATCCGTGCGCCGTGTCGAAATAATTGAACCCGTTTGCGAGGAAATAATCGACCATCTCGCAAAATTCGCCGTACTCCACTTTGCTCCCCGCCATGGGAAGACGCATACAGCCGAAGCCGAAATTCTTTTTTACTCCTTCAAATTTCATGATCTACCTCCCGAAGATCCCGACCGCTTCCCGCATATTTTCGACGATCCTGACGCCGAAGGGACAACGTTTCTCGCACGCGCCGCACGCGATGCAATCTTTGGCCGACCTTTCAAGCGCGGCATAGTGTTCGCGCACCGTTTCGGGGACGATCCCCTGCGCCCGCGCGAGGTTCAAAAATTTTGTGACGGCGGCGACGTCGATCCCCTTCGTGCAGGGGGCGCAATGGCCGCAATACATGCAATGCCCCGTCCAATTGATGCGGGGGAATGTGCGGAAAGCGGCCGCATAGTCGCGTTCTTCTTGCGTCGCGTTCTCATAGGCAAGGCTTGCAAGAAGCTCTTCCTCCGAATGCGCACCTGCGAGGACCGTCGCAACGGCGGGCCTGCCGAGGGCATACGCGATGCACTGCGCGGGCGTGAGGGCGACGCCGGCGGGACTGCGGTCGGTCAGAAGATCCCCTCCGCCGAAGGCCTTCATCACGGTGATCCCCACGCCCAGCCGTTCGCACGTCTCATACAGCCGTTCACGGTCGGGGTCCATGTTCGTGAGCGTCTTTTGATAGTTCTCCTCCCGCCAGAGTTCTTCGCAGTCTTCCCCCGCGGGAAGGAGATCGTAGCACGGATTGACGGAAAACATGAGCACGTCGATATATCCGCTCTCCACCGCCCGTTGCGCGGCAAGCGGGTTATGACTGCTCATGCCGATAAATTTGATCTTCCCTTCCGCCTTGAGCTTCAAAGCATAGGTTAGAACGCCCCCTTCTTCGATCCTCTCCCACTCCTTGGGGGAATCGACATAGTGGATCATGCCGACGTCGATATAGTCCGTGTGAAGGCGTTCCAAAAGATCGGAAAAGCCCTCTTCCACCTCGGGAAGTTTGCGCGTCGCCTTATACTGCCCGTCCCGCCAGATGGTACAAAGGTGCGCCTGCAAAATGAAATCCTCCCTTCTGCCACGAAGCGCCTCGCCCAGCGAGGAACGGACGACGGGACTCGATGAATAGAGGTCGATATAGTTGACGCCGTTTGCGTGCGCAAGGCCGATAAGAGGCGCCGTGCGAGCGCCTTCCTCTTCGTTGAAACCTTCGCACCCCAAACCGATCTCCGAGACGCGGAGGCCCGTTCTGCCCAAGATCCGATAGTTCATGCCTACCCCCTTATATTTGTTTCCATTATAGCATGGAACAGAATATATTGCAAGAAGAAAGGAAAAAATGTCAATTCTACTGTGAGTAGAGTGCGTTTTTTTCGTGTAGAATGTGAAAATTGCAAAGTAGATAAACAAAATTCTCTTGGAAAGACGAAAGAAGTTGTAAAAAGCGCCCTTGTGTGGTAAAATATAATCGAAACAAGATCAAAGGACGGGAGATAGTATGGCGGAATTTGAGATCTATACCGATTCTTCGGCAAACCTTCCCGAGGAATTGCGAAAAGAGCATAACATCCATGTCATTTCTTACGTGATGCACGTCGGCGGACAGGATATTTATTGTTATGAAGAAGGTACCGACTTTCACCAAATCGCGAAAATATTCTATGAAAAGATGCGTGCGGGGCTCGAAGCGAAGACCTCGCTCATCGGCGAACAGCGTTTTATCGACGCCGTCTCCCCCGCTTTAGAGGCAGGGAAGGACGCTTTGATCGTCACCATCGCCTCGGGGATCAGCGGGACGTGGAATCAAGCCGTGAACGCCGCCGCGGAGCTCGAGGAAAAATTCCCCGGAAGAAAGGTCTATGTGTGCGACAGTGCGAACGCCTCCATGGGACAGGGGCTCATCGTCCTTCGGGCGGCAAAACTGCGTGAAGAAGGAAAAACGGCGGAGGAAACCGCGACATGGTTATGGGAAAACACCTATAAGCTCAATAGCTATGTCACTGTGGACGACCTGAAATTTCTCCGCCGCAGCGGGCGGATCTCGGCCGCAACGGCCATTGCGGGAAACCTTCTCAATATCAAACCCCTCATCAAGGCCGACGGCAAGGAACACCCCCAGCTCATGGTCTACGGCAAGACGCACGGCAGGAAGAAATCCATCGCCGCACTTATCGAGGCCTTCGATGCGAACGTGGAAGATGCGGGCGGGCAGACCATCGCCATCGCGCATGCCGATTGCGAAGAGGACGCGGCCTCCCTCGCCGAGACGCTTAAGGCATCTCACGGGGTGAAGGACGTCATCATCGAATATTACGATCTCTGCACGGGTTCTCATATCGGCCCCGGCACCATCGCCCTCTTCTTCTGGGGGAAGGACCGCCGCACCGAGGCGGAAAAGAAATCCTTCCTGCAACGTGCCAAGGAGGTCTTCCTCCGCGATCGGGACAAAGGCAAAGAGAAAGGAAAAGAGAAAAACAAAGAAAAGGCATAAAAGCGGGGGGCGGACATCTGCCCCCTTTCTTATTTTAGAAAAATTGGTTTCGGCCGTCTGATTGCGGAAAATGCAGAAGACTTAAGGCGAGAAAATTGTTTTTTTGTGAAAAAAATCGCAAAACGGGCGCAGAATAGTTGACAAGACCTTGCGAATTGTGTATGATATTCATGTTGTCTATGGGGGCGTAGCTCAGTTGGTTAGAGCGCTTGCTTGACATGCAAGAGGTCACAGATTCGAGTTCTGTCGTTCCCACCACCGAACCCTGTATATTGCGTCGAAGCCTTGGGCAGGACCGATATGTGGGGTTTTTGCTTATAAAAGACGTGCGGATATGGCGAAATTGGCAGACCTCGTCGCCGCAAGCTCCGCCCAAAGTCCTTCCCGCAAGCGGAAAGGACATACATGGCGACGTTGCGTCTCCTCTTCCCAAAAAATCTTGCTACGCAATCTTTTTTGGGAGCCCTGTCCAACGCGTCTTTGGTAAGATGCGCAGAGCGAGACCATTGACAATTCGATAACTCATGCGGATATGGCGGAATTGGCAGACGCGTTGGACTTAGAATCCAATGGGCAACCGTGCAGGTTCAAGTCCTGTTATCCGCACCAAGTCAGTATAATCCGAACCAAATACTCGTAACGAGTGAATGGTTCGGATTTACTTTTTATCTATGAG
>CANQFB010000012.1 GCA_947598205.1 uncultured Clostridia bacterium | reverse complement strand
GCGACACCCACCCCTCAAAGAGCAGTAGGGCTTCCCCCATCCATGGGGGAGGCTCCGCCGTAGGCGGTGGTGGGGGGGCGTCATTCTCAATTCGTCATGCTGAGCCGCGCGTATGTGCGTGTTGAAGCATCACTTTTTATAATATGGGCACCCTTCGACACCGCTCATGGTGACGTAGTTAGAGTTCCCCACCTCAGTCACTAAAGTGACAGCTCCTCCCGAGGGAGGAGCTTTTTTGGACTGTGTGTTTCGGGATCCTTCGGCTACGCCTCAGGATGACGCGAAGATGCCTCAAAATGACGCGGAGATGCCTCGGGATGACGCGGACCTCGGACATGGTATGGGGAAATTGGCTCTCTGGCGCGTTTAGCCAGCAGACTTCGTATGAGGGGTTTCTCTCGCTTCGCTCGGAATGACGCGATTAGTCGGCGTCGTCTTCGCCATCGTTGTCGGTGTTTTCTTCGCCCTCGTCGTCGCCTTCGAGCGCTTCTTCGGCCTCTTCGGCGGCGTCGTCGGCGGCCATCTCCTTCGCGTCTTCGGCGAGTTCTTCGGGTGTGAGATCTGCCGCCGTCTCCTCGGGGGCGGTCACCTCCGCCTCATCGTCCATCTCGGTGACGGCGACGGTGGCGACGATCCCTTCGCGCACGTTCATAAGGCGCACGCCGCGGGAGGCCCTTCCGATGACGGAAATATCCTTCGCGTGCATTCTGATAATGATGCCCGCGTTCGTGACAAGGAGCACGTCGTCGCTATCCGAGACGAGTTTCATGCCGATGAGCGCGCCCGTCTTTTCGTTGAAAGTGCCCGCCTTGATGCCCTTACCGCCGCGCGAGGTGATGCGGTATTCCGCGGGATCGGAACGTTTTCCGTAGCCGAGTTCGGAGACGGTGAGGATCTCGTATCCCTCCTTCAAAACGATCATATCCACCGCGTCATCGCCCTCCGCAAGGCGCATGGCGCGCACACCGACGGCCGTTCTGCCCATGGCGCGGACCTTGCTCTCGGGGAAGCGGATGCACTTACCCGACCTGCTCGCGACGACGATCTCGCCCTTTCCGTCGGTGAACTGCACGGAGATGAGCTCGTCGCCCTCGGCGATCTTGATGGCGATCTTGCCGTTCTTCATGATGCGGTCGAATTCGCTTGTCGCCGTCTTCTTGATGACGCCGCGCTTCGTCGCCATCACGAGATACCCCGTTCCGTTGGCGAGGACGGGCAATACGGCCGCGATCTTCTCACCCTGCGCAAGTTGCAAGAGGTTGACGATCGCCCTGCCGCGGGCCTGCTTGTTGGCCTCGGGGATGACGTACCCCTTCATGGCGTAGACCTTGCCGAAGTTGGAGAAGAAGAGAATGTTGTTATGGGTGGAACAGACGAACATCTGCTCCACGAAGTCCTCTTCCTTGGGCTTATGCCCCGTGACGCCCACGCCGCCCCTGTGCTGGGCCTTATATTCGGTGAGGGGAATGCGCTTCACATAGCCGCCGTGCGTCATGGAGATGACGACGTCCTCCTCGTCGATGAGGTCTTCATCCTCGATGTCGCCGAAATCGACGGAGATCTCCGTCTTGCGCTCGGAGGGATATTTCTCCTTGATGGTGAGAAGGTCGGCTTTGATGATCGCCGTGACGCGGCTCTCGTTTGCGAGAATATCCTTGAGGTCGGCGATCGTCGCCTCGAGCTGGGAGAGTTCCTCCCGCAGTTTTTCCACTTCGAGGGAGGTGAGGCGCTGGAGGCGCATCTCCAAGATGGCGTTGGCCTGTTTATCCGAGAGCTCGAAGGAAGTTTGCAGTTTTGCCGTCGCGTCGTTTTTATCCTTGGATTCCTTGATGATGCGGATGACCTCGTCGATATTGGCGAGGGCGAGAACGAGCCCCGCGACGATATGGGCGCGCTCCTCCGTCTTATTGAGATCGAACTTCGTCCTGCGGGTGATGACTTCCTTCTGATGGGCGAGATAGTAATAGAGAATATCGCGGATATTGAGATATTTGGGCTCGGTGCCGTTCTCGACGAGGGCGAGAAGGATGATTCCGTCGGAGATCTGCAGGTTGGTATGTTTATAGAGGGTATTCAGGACGACCTGCGCGTTGGCGTCCTTCTTGCATTCGATGACGATGCGCAACCCCTCCCTGCCGCTCTCGTCGCGGATATCCGAAATGCCCTCGATGCGCTTATCCTTCACCATGTCGGCGATCTGGATGATGAGCTGGGCCTTGTTGACCTGATAGGGGATCTCCGTGACGACGATGCGGGAGCGCGCATTTGCGCCCGTGCCGTGTTCTTCGATCTCGCATTTGGAGCGGATGACGATGTTCCCCTGCCCCGTCCTGTAGGCCTTGCGGATACCGCTCCTGCCCATGATGACGCCGCCCGTAGGGAAGTCGGGCGCGGGGATATAATCCATGAGTTCATCCACCGTAATATCGGGATTGTCGATCATGGCCACCGTTCCGTCGATGACTTCGCCCAAGTTGTGGGGCGGGATATTGGTCGCCATACCGACGGCGATGCCGTCGGACCCATTCACGAGGAGGTTGGGAAATCTCGCGGGAAGGACGGCGGGCTCCATCTCGATCCCGTCGAAGTTGGGGAAGAAGTCCACCGTCTCCTTATCGAGGTCGCGGAGCATCTCGGCGGCGAGCTTTGTAAGGCGCGCCTCCGTGTAACGCATGGCGGCAGGCGGGTCTCCGTCCACCGAGCCGAAATTTCCGTGCCCGTCGACGAGGGGAAGATTGATGGTGAAGTCCTGCGCAAGACGAACGAGGGCGTCGTAGACGGAGCTGTCGCCGTGCGGATGGAATTTACCCATGACGTCGCCGACGATACGGGCGCACTTGCGGTAGGCCTTATCGTTGTAGAGCCCCATCTCGTGCATGGCGTAGAGGATACGGCGGTGGACGGGTTTCAAGCCGTCGCGCACGTCGGGAATGGCACGGGATTTGTTGACGGCCATCGCATAGGCGATGAAGGAACGCTTGAGCTCGTCGTTCACCTCCGTATCGACGATCTTCGTCATCTCGAGGGTCTTTTTGAATTCTTCTGTGAGCTCGGGGCTCGTCTCTCTTTTTGCCATATGTTCTCCTTGTGAATATTTGGGTGTTTATCGTATTTTTTTGATCCTTGGCTCCCCCATCCGTCTCACTTCGTTCGCCACCCTCCCCCTCGCAAGCGAAGGGTAGGGCCTACCCCTTTTTAAGGGGGAGGCTCCGCCGCAGGCGGTGGTGGGGGTTGGTAGACGCGAACCCCGTTACCGTTAAAACGCGGAGAAGCCGCTTCCAAATCACTTGCGCGAGCAGGGTTTCCCTGCGCTGGCGCGCCAGACCCTTCGACAAGCTCAGGGCGACGGCATAACCGTCGATTTGGCGAGCCCTGTCGCCTTATTGTCTGCTCAAAACGTATTTCGCAGTGAACTCGTTTATGTAGGAGAAGGTTCGCTCGCGCAATTCTTTTCAACGCAAAGAATTGCGCGAAATTTTAGATATCAAGATCAGTTACCAATGTGGCGTTCTCTTCGATAAACTGGCGGCGCAACGCAGGGTTCTCCCCCATGAGGAGGTTGAACATCTTGTCCGCCTCCATCGCGTCGGCCATCGTCACCTTGATGAGGGTACGGGTCGCGGGGTTCATCGTCGTATCCCAGAGCTGTTCGGTGGACATTTCACCGAGGCCCTTATACCGCTGATACTCCACCTTGTTGCCGTTCGCGGCGTCGAACAAGGTCTTTTCCTCTTCGGAATAGAGATACACGTCGTCCTTCCCCTTGACGCTCGCCTTGTAGAGGGGCGGCTTGGCGGAATATACATGCCCGTGCTCGATGAGGGGACGCATGTAGCGGAACAGGAAGGTAAGGAGCAGAATTCGGATATGCGCGCCGTCGACATCAGCATCCGTCATGGAGATGATGCGGTCGTAACGGAGCTTGCTCTCGTCGAAATCATCCAGAATGCCGCAGCCGAAGGCGGTGATCATCGCTTTTATTTCGGCGTTCTCGAGGGCGCGGTTGAGGCGCACCTTCTCGACGTTGAGGATCTTGCCGCGGAGAGGCAGGATGGCCTGAAAACGCCTGTCCCTCCCCTGCTTGGCGGTGCCGCCTGCCGAATCGCCCTCGACGATATAGATCTCGCAGAGCTCCGGGCGGCGGTCGGAACAGTCGGCGAGTTTGCCGGGAAGCGTCGTCGTCTCCAAGACGCCCTTGCGCCTTGTGAGTTCGCGCGCGTTCCTCGCGGCGTCGCGCGCCTTCTGCGCCGTGATGCACCGCAGGACGAGTTCCCGCGCCTCGGAAGGGTGTTCCTCGAGATAAGTCCCGAACTTCTCGGTGACCGCCTTGGAGACGAAGGGACGGATGAAGGAATTGTTGAGTTTATCCTTGGTCTGCGATTCAAACTGCGCGTTCTCGAGCTTGACGGAGACGACGGCGACGATCCCCTCGCGCACGTCTTCGCCCGTGAGTTTATCGCTCTCCTTTAAGATGTTGAGCTTCTTGCCGACGTCGTTGATGACCTTGGTGAGGGCGAGCTTCAAGCCCTCGACGTGCGTGCCGCCATCGATGGTGTTCACGTTGTTTGCGTAGGAGTAGATGACCTCGTTGTAGCTATCGTTGTATTGGAGGGCGATCTCGCACACCGTCGTCCCCTCCTGCGCCTCGAAATAGAGCGGTTCGGAAAAGAGCTGTTCCTGCCCCTTGCCGAGCTCTTCGACGAGTTCGCGGATGCCTCCTTCGTAGAAGAAGGTATCCTGCCGCTCGTGCCCTTCGCGCAGATCCTGCAATGTGATGGTGAGGCCCTTGTTGAGGAAGGCGAGCTCTTTCAGGCGGATCTTGAGCGTCTCATAGCGGAAGACGATGGTCTCGAAGATCTCGCTATCGGGGAAGAAGGTGACCTTCGTGCCCGTCTTATCGGTATCGCCGACGATGGCGAGCGGCCGCTGGGGCACGCCGCGGTTATAGACCTGCTTATAGATATGGCCGTTTTGGTAGACTTCGGCCTCCAGCCATTCGGAGAGCGCGTTGACCGCCTTCACGCCCACGCCGTGGAGGCCCGAGGAGACCTTATAGCCCGAATCGCCGCCGAACTTTCCCCCCGCGTTCACCTTGGTGAAGACGACCTCGACGGTGGAGATCCCCTCTTTGGGGTGGATCTCGGTGGGAATGCCGCGGCCGTTATCGACGACGGTGCAACTGCCGTCGGCATTGATGGTGACGTCCACCCTGTCGCAATAGCCGGCCAAGGCTTCGTCGATGGAGTTATCGACGACTTCGCTCACGAGGTGGTGCAAGCCCTTCTCGTCGGTGGAACTGATATACATGCCGGGGCGCTTTCTGATATGTTCGAGACCGTCGAGCACCTGTATTTGTTCCGCGCCGTATACTGCTTCTACTTTTTCAGGCATTGTCTTCTCCCTATACTAAAACTTTATCGTTATATATTATTATATCATGTGCGCGCGCACGCGCGCGAGGCTATGTTGATTATAACACATAAAATTACAAAAGTAAAACATTTGCGGAAAAATTTCACAAAAAATTTGTGGAAAAAAACGCGGCACAAGCCGCGCGAACTTGTCATACCGAGCCCCGTAGGGGCGAGTGTATCCCCTGATACGAAGTCCTCGTTTTCATTAGGGGGATTCTCTCGGGCTTCGCCCTCGGAATGACAGCGTAATCTATGCCTCGGAATGACAACGTAATCTATGCCAAGGGGCGACAAGAGGCAAACCGTGTCATACCGAGCCCGCGGAGCGGGTGAGTGTATCCCCTCATACGAAGTCCGTGTTTTCATTAAGGGGATTCACTACTTCGCCTACGGCTCGTGCCGCCCTTTGACGACAATCAGAACGTGCGGGCGGGGCGGGCTCCGCCCTCGGAATGACAGCGTAATCTATGCCTCGGAATGACACTGTTATCCCTCATTCGTCCATAAAGATCTCTTCGGCGAGGGCGGCGACTTCCTCCGTCGTGGCGGCGGCGAAAAGATCCCGCTTCCACCTGTTCGCCCCCGGGCGGCCCTTGATGTAGAAGGCGGCCATTTTACGCATGTGCACGCAGGCGAAGCGCTCCCCATAGAGCTCGCGGGTGAGATTTAATTGCTCTTCAAAGAGCTCCCGCATGGGCGGGGGGTCTATCCCCAAAATATCAGAAAAAGTCTGGGGGCGGTACATGGCGGCGCGGGCGATCATCACGCCGTCCGCACCCGTCCGCTCCAACATCTTCTTCATATCCTTGTCGTTCCACACGCCGCCGTTTGCGATGACGGGGATCTTGACCGCGCCCTTTACGGCGGCAATGGCCGCGTAGTCCACAGGCCCTGCATAGATCTGTTCCCGCTTCCTCCCGTGGACGGTGAGAAGCGATGCGCCCGCCCCCTCGCACATCTTCGCGAATTCGGCGGCGTCGAAGGGCGCGTCTCCAAAGCCCGTGCGGAACTTCACCGAGATGCGCTTCCCGCTCTTGACACAGGCCGATATGACCTTCTCCGCGAGGGGCATGTCTGCAAGCAGGGCGCTCCCTTCGCCGTTTCTTACGATCTTGGGCATGGGGCAACCCATGTTAATATCGACGAGATCGAAGGGGGAAAGCTCCTCGCTTTCGCACGCCTCGCGCATGATTTCGGGGTCGTTTCCGAAGATCTGGGCGGCTTTGGGGCTCTCATCGCCGCAATAAAGGAGCTGTTTTGTCTCCTCATTGCCGTAGTGCAACCCCTTCGCGCTCACCATCTCGGTGAAGGTGAGCCCCGCGCCGAGGCGCATACACATCTTGCGGAAGGGATAGTTGGTATATCCCGCGAGGGGAGCAAGAAAGACGTTGTTCGGGCATACCATGCCCGCGATCTCAACCTCGTGTAGCATCTTTTGCCCTCTTGTAATAGGTCTTTTTTTCTTCCTCGGAGAGGAGAAGCGGGTCCTTTCCGTCGGCGCGGACGAAGCCCTCATAGGCCTGATAGCGCGCCGCGCACTTCTTCACCGTCTCGAGAAGGGCGAGCTCGCAATCCGCCCCCACCGCGCGCCCGAGCTCCACGGCGCAAAAGAGCACGTCGCCGAGTTCCTCCTCGGCCGCCGCCCTGTCCTCCGCGGCAAACGCCTCCTTGAGTTCCCCGTATTCCTCGCGGAACTTTCTCTCGAAATTTTCAAATGTCGCCTTGTCCCAGCCCCCCTTTTCCATGCGCTTTGCGATCTTCTGCGCGCGCAAAAGTGCAGGGAAGCAGGCGGGCACGTCGTTCACGGCGTCCGAATAGGTCTTCTGCCCCTTCTCCGTCATCTTGTTTTTATCCCAGACGGCGAGCGCACCCTCCGCAGAGGCGGCACTGTCCTTCCCGAAGACGTGGGTATGGCGGGTGATGAGCTTCTCCGAGAGATGCGAGAGCATATCCCCCACCGAAAAATTGCCCCGCTCTTCCTCCATGAGGGTATGGAAGACGGCCTGCATCAAGACGTCGCCCGCCTCCTCGCAAATGCGCTCGGGGTCCTCGCGGTCGATGGCGTCCACGAGCTCGTAGGCCTCCTCGATGGCGTTGATGCGGATGCTCGCATGCGTCTGCGCCCTGTCCCAAGGGCAACCGTCGGGGGCGCGCAGGCGGCGCATGATGGCGATAAAATCCTCAAAGGAGAAACGTTTTTTCTCGAGAAGAGGGATGTCGGGAAGGACGAGCGCACGCCCCGTTCCCCACTTTTTGCGGTCGGCCTCATAGAGGGGAATGCGCTCCGGCCCTTCCTCCGAAAGATAGAGGCAGGGAGCTTCGTCGCCGTACTTTTCGGCGAGATAGAGCTTTACGTCCCCCGCGTTATCGGCCGTCATATCGTACACGACGAGGGGAAGACAGATCTCCCCCTCTGAAAGCTCGAAGGCGGAGACGGCGCAATAGCGCACAAGATGGGCGCGAGACGCAAAATATGCCCCCTTGGAGATCCCTTCGACGGCGACGACGCCCCGCCTCGCGAGTAAAATACGGGCGGCGGCGTCTTCCGAGACGCCCCCGTCCACACAGTAACATACATTCTTCGAC
This sequence comes from uncultured Clostridia bacterium, assembly GCA_947598205.1. GTDB lineage: Bacteria > Bacillota > Clostridia > Christensenellales > Borkfalkiaceae > Gallimonas. The sequence goes on along the minus strand of CANQFB010000012.1, from coordinate 36,704 downwards.
TTGGCGGCGGCAAGGACTTCCCTTGCGATTTTTTTTGCGAGGGTATCGTAGGTGCGGCTCTTTTCGTAGAGCGCGTCGAAGGTCTCGTAGGAAATGCCCGCGGCGTCAAGATTTTTTGAGCATGCCGCCGTCCGCACAAACACTCTGTCCGCCCCTTTCAACGTCTCTATCGCCTTGAGCGTCAGATCTCCTTCTTCCACGCCGAGCCCTACGATCGCTATCATGCCGTTTTCCCGTCCTTTCTTTTTTTACAGTATAAAACAAATCGAGGGAAAAAGCAATCAAATAGCAGATATTTGCGGCCGCGGCCGCGCCGAGAATGGAAAAGCGCGCGCTTCCCACGAGCAGAAATTGCAGGATGAATTTTGCGATGACGGCGGCGAGCATCGAGAGAGCGGCATATTTCGCCCTACCCATGCCCGTGAGCGAGGCCGCAAGCGTCTCGACGCCCGCGAGCGTGGCGGCGGAGACGGAAGTGGTGCGGATGAGCGAGACGAGGAGGGCGCGGTCCCCCTCCGGGAGAGCGGGATAGAGGATGCCCGTTATCGGCCTTGCGAAGAGATACAGCCCCAGCGCGCAGGGGATGGAGAGCGCGAGGGCGACGGCCAGAGCGTAGACCGCCCGCCTTCTCCCCTCCTCTCTATCCCCCCGCGCAAACGCCGAAGAGACGGCGGGGACGCTCGCCGCCGCGAGACCGCAACACACGGTGGCGGGCAGGTTGACGAGCCCGAGCGCTCCCCCCGAGAAGAGACCGTAGAGCGAGACGGCCCGCGCCGTATGGCGGGCAAGCAGACGCACGATGACGATGCTGTCTACCGTCTGCGAAAGGGGCAAGAGGGCGGCGGCCGCCATGACGGGGAAGGCGGCGGATAAGATCTGCGAGGCATGCGTCGGGCGGGTGTTGAGCCTTCTTGGACGCCATTCCCCGCGGTAACGGAGGGCGAGGAAGACGAGGGCGCACACCTCGGAGAGGGTGACGGCGGCAAGCGTGCAGGCGACGGCCTTTGCGGGTTCTTCGCGGAAGCGGAAGGCGAAAAAGAGCCCCGCCGCGGCCTTCACGACCTGTTCCGTAATCTCCGAAAGGGCGGTGGGGAGCATGTCGTTCTTCCCCTGAAAGTAGCCGCGGAAGACTGCGATCAGAGCGACGAAGAAGACGGAAGGCGCGAGGGCGAGATAGCAGTTCACGAGGGCTTCATCCCCCTGAAGATGCGCCATTTCGGGGGCGAAGAGGCACATGGCGAGGCTTCCCGCCGCCCCCAAGAGGGCAAAGAGGCCGAGGGCGGTCTTCACCGTAGAACCGTCTTCCGCACTCCGTGCGCGTTCATCGGCGATCATGCGCGAAAACGCCGACGGGATCCCCGCCGACGAAAAGGTGAGAAGGACCAAAAAGAGCGGATAAGCCATGTGGTAGAGCCCCATGCCATACCCCCCTAAAATGCCCATGAGCGGGATACGGTATATCGCCCCGATGGCCTTTGCAAAGAGCGTCCCCGCCGTGATCACCGCCACACTTTTGAGAAAGGTTTTGTGTTGCATGAGATATGTAGTTCACAAATTTTGTTGCAAGCAACAAAATTTTGTGAGGGGTTAAATATCAACATCTCAAAGCCCTTTCGCCCGCTGTTCCGCTTTGTTCTCAAAGTAAGCGTGCGGTGGCGTGGCAAATTGGGGCGCCCACGGCGGAAGTCAATTCCGCCTATGGCAAGTGATAGGGAATGATTTCGCAAATTTCTTTCTATCAGAAGCCGTCCGCGCGGACGCCGCAGGCGTCATCCTGAGCTTGTCGAAGGATCTCGCGCGGAGCTCCGATAATGCGGGCAAAGAAATCTGCGAGGGGTTAAGTACCGACATCTCAAAGCCGTATCGCCCGCTGTTTCTCCCCCACCTGTCGCCCGAGGGCGCCACCCTCCCCCTCAAAGAGGGGTAGGGCTTCCCCCATCCATGGGGGAGACTCCGCCGTCAGGCGGTGGTGGGGGCGAGCATGCCCGCAGGGAGTCGCATAGCAGATATGCGATCCGCTCATTCAAACTGATTTGCAATAATATCAGCTGTTAATCTTGCCAGCTTCACCGCCGCCCCCTCCATCACCGTCTTCTCGTCGGCGGAAAGAAGGATGACCGAGCCGAGGCAGTCTCCCCCCGCCACGATGGGCACGACGATCTCGGCCGTGTAGCGCGCTTCCTCCCCCTCGGCGACGGGGCAGACCTCTCCCCCCTCCGCCTTGTTGGCGAGAAAACTTCTGCGCGACTGCATGATCTCGGTCAGCTTCTCGGAGACCGTCTTGCCGATGAGGTCCTTCTTCCCGTTGCCCGCGGCAGAGAGAATGACGTCGTTATCGGAGATGGCGGCAAGGTATCCGCTCTGTTCGTTGAGCGATTTGGCCGTGCCCTCCGCGAAGCGCTCCACCGATGCGATGGGCGAATATTTCTTGAGCATGAGCTCGTCCCGATCGGTAAAAAGTTCCAAAGGATCTCCCTCGCGGATGCGGAGCGTCCGCCTGATCTCCTTGGGAATGACCACCCTGCCCAGCTCGTCGATGCGCCGAACGATTCCCGTTGCTTTCATAAAAAAACCTCCGTATAATCTCATTATGCGGAGGCGGAAGATATTTATGCAATTCAGGAAGCGCTATGCGCGATATTCCCCGATGAGGGCGCGGAAGGCGGGAAGACTCCTCTCAATGACGGCCCGCGCGACGCAGTAGGAGACGCGCGCATACCCCTTCACGCCGAAACTCGTCGAGGGGACAAGAAGGAGCTCGTGCGCCTTGGCGCGTTCGCAAAAGGCCTTCTCGTCGGGCTCCAAGGCCTTCAGAAAGAGGTAGAATGCCCCCTCCGGGACGGTGCAGGTGTACCCCATGTCCGAAAGAGACCCGTATAAAAGATCGCGGTTGGCCTTATAGACGCCTACGTCGCTCACCTGCCCCAAACAGTTTGCGGCGACCCTTTGGAAGAGGGTGGGCGCGCACACGAAGCCGTGCGACCTGCCCGCGCCGCAGACGGCGTCGAAGAGCTCCTTCGCCCCCGTGCACACGGGCGATACGGCGACGTAGCCGATGCGCTCGCCCGCCAGCGAGACCGATTTGGAGAAGGAATACAGCACGACGGTATGGGGATAGACCGCCATGGGATAGACGGGGCTCTTTTCGTAGCAAAGTTCGCGGTAGGGTTCGTCCGCGATGAGGAAAATGGGCGTTTTACGCCCGATACTCTTCCTCCTCAAAAGTGCGCCGAGGGCGGTCATTTCCTCCTCGGAATAGACCGCGCCCGTGGGGTTGTTGGGGGAATTGACGAGGACGGCCTTGGTCGTCGGCGTGATCGCCCGTTCTATGTTCCCGAGATCGAGATGAAAGCGCGCGTCCGTCTCGGCGGGGACGATCTTCCCGCCCGCCTGCCCGATGAATACGCCGTATTCGGGAAAATAGGGCGCGGGCACGACAACTTCCTCTCCGCGAATGAGAAGGGCGGAGAAAAGGCTTGTCAAAGAGGCCGATGCGCCGCACGTCATATACACGAGATCCGCGGACATGGGTACCCCGAATGTGCTCTGTATGTAATTTGCGACGGCGAGACGCACCTCGTATAGCCCGGGGGCGGAGGAGTAGCCGTGGAGCTTTTCGGGGGGCATCTCGCGGGCAAGGCGGATGATCTCCTCCGTGACGCATGCGGGCGCAGGGACATTGGGATTGCCGAGAGAGAAATCGAAGACGTTCTCCTCGCCGATCTCCTTTTTGCGCGCGTTGCCGTACTCGAACAGCTCGCGGATGGCCGACCGCTCCGCACCTAATTTTTGCATGGTCTGATTGAACATAAGAAACCTTTATATGACAAAATGATTTTTTGTGTCGGTGGGAAGTCGGGGGAAAGGGTCAACCCCTCTGTCGCCCGAGGGCGACATCTCCCCTTTCAGGGGCGACAAGCGCTCCCCACCCGTCGCCGAAGGGCGACACCCTCCCCCTCGCAAGCGAAGGGTAGGGCTTTGCGAAACCTACAGGATCTCCTTCAAAAACTGTCCCGTATAGCTCTTTTCGCATGCGGCGATCTCTTCGGGCGAGCCCGTCGCCACGACTTCGCCGCCGCCGTCTCCCCCCTCGGGCCCGAGGTCGATGATATGATCGGCGATCTTGATGACGTCGAGGTTGTGCTCGATGACGATGACGGTGTTCCCGCCCTCCCGCAGGTGCAGAAGGATCTTGACGAGTTTATCCACATCATAGCTCGAAAGCCCCGTCGTGGGTTCGTCGAGGATATACACCGTCTTACCCGTCGAACGTTTGGAGAGTTCGGTCGCGAGCTTCACCCGCTGGGCCTCGCCGCCCGAGAGCGTCGTCGAGCTCTGCCCGAGCTTGATATAGCCGAGCCCCACCTCGTTCAACGTTCTGATCTTATTGTAGATGGAGGGCTGGTTTTTGAAGAAGTCGCAAGCCTCCTCCACCGTCATATCGAGGACATCGGAGATGGACTTCCCTTTATATTTTACTTCGAGCGTCTCGCGGTTATAACGCTTGCCGCCGCATACTTCGCAGGGGACATAGACGTCGGGCAAAAAGTGCATCTCGATCTTCATGATGCCGTCGCCCTCGCAGTTTTCGCACCTGCCGCCTGCGACGTTGAAGGAGAACCTGCCCGCCTTGAAGCCCATCGTCTTGGCGTCCGTCGTCGCGGCGAAGAGCTCGCGGATGGCGGTGAAGACCCCCGTATACGTTGCGGGGTTGGAGCGGGGCGTGCGGCCGATGGGAGATTGGTCGATGGCGATGACCTTATCGAAATATTCGATGCCCTCGAAGCGGTCGCACTTGCCCGCGGGAAGCCGCGCGCCATTCAAAGTGTTCGCGAGGATGGGAAGAATTATCTCGTTGACGAGGGAGGATTTCCCCGATCCGCTCACCCCCGTGACGAGGGTGATGAGCCCCGCGGGAATGGCGACGTCGATGCCCTTCAGATTGTTCTGGCGGCACCCATAGACGGAGAGATACCGCCCGTCGGGCCGCTTGCGGACGGCGGGAACGGCGATCTTCCGCCTGCCCGCGAGATAATCGCCCGTGATGGAAGCGGGGCAGTTCATGATGTCCTCGGCCGTGCCGCATGCCACCACTTCTCCCCCGTGCACGCCCGCCTTCGGGCCGATGTCCACGATGTAGTCGGCCGCCCGCATCGTCTCCTCGTCGTGCTCGACGACGATCAGGGTATTGCCGAGGTCGCGAAGCCCCTTGAGCGAGGCGAGAAGTTTTTGGTTGTCCCGCTGGTGCAATCCGATGGAGGGCTCGTCCAGAATATACAAGACCCCGGAGAGGGCGGAACCGATCTGCGTGGCGAGGCGGATGCGCTGGCTCTCCCCGCCCGAGAGCGTCGCCGCGCTCCGCGAGAGGGTGAGATAGTCGAGCCCCACCCCCGCAAGGAAGTTGAGGCGGGCGCGGATCTCCTTCAGGATGCCGTCGGCGATGGCGTGTTGCGTCGCCGAAAGTTGCAATTCTTCGAGGAAGGAGAGAATGCCGCGCACGGGCATTTCGCACACTTCGGCGATATTCTTTCCCCCCACCGTGACGGCAAGGGCCTCCCTTTTGAGGCGTTTCCCCTTGCAGTCGGGGCAGTCGGCGGTGCGCATATAACGCTCGATGTCCCATTTCACGCTCACGGAAGAAGTCTGTTCGTACCTGCGTTGCAGGTTTCTCACGAACCCCTCCCACGGGGCTTTATAGGTGGAATGGAAGGTCTTGGTGTTATAGACCATCTCGATCTTCTCGTCGCCGCTCCCGTACATGAGCATGTTGAAGACCTCTTCGGGAAGATCTGCGACGGGCACGTCCAAGGAAAATCCGAAGTGGCGGGAGAGCGCGCCGAGATAGGCCTGCGTCACCGAGGAGGAATCGAGATTCCAGCCGCTGATCCTGATCGCCCCGTCGCGGAGAGACTTGGTGCGGTCGGGGCAGATGAGGTCGGCGTCCACCTTCTGCGTGAAGCCGAGGCCCGAACAGGTCGGACAAGCCCCCCACACGGTGTTGAAGGAAAAGAGGCGGGGCTCGATCTCCTCGATGGAGATGTTGCAGTCGGGGCAGGCGTAGCGGGAGGAATAGAGGGTCTCCTCTCCCTCGCAGTCGACGGAGACAAGCCCCTCGGCAAGTTTCAGGGCCGTTTCGAGCGATTCGGTGAGCCGCTTCAACACCCCCTCTTTGACGACGAGCCGATCGACGATGACGGAGAGATTGTGTTTGATGTTCTTCTCGAGGGCGATCTCCTCCTGCAAATCGTAGATGATGCCGTCGATCTTGACGCGGGCAAAGCCGCTCTTTCTGTAAGAGGCAAGTTCCTTCTTATATTCCCCCTTCTTGCCGCGGACGACGGGGGCGAGAATGAGGATCTTGCTCCCCGCGGGCATGGCCATCACGCGGTCGGCGATCTCGTCTACCGTCTGGCGGCGGATCTCCCTTCCGCAATTCGGGCAATGCGGCGTCCCCGCGCGGGCGAAGAGGAGGCGGAGATAATCGTAGATCTCGGTCACAGTGCCCACCGTGGAACGGGGGTTGTGCGAGGTCGTCTTCTGGTCGATGGAGATGGCGGGAGAGAGCCCGTCGATATATTCCACGTCGGGCTTTTCCATCATGCCGAGAAATTGGCGGGCATAGGAAGAGAGGCTCTCCATGTACCGTCTCTGCCCCTCGGCAAAGATGGTATCGAAGGCGAGCGTGGACTTCCCGCTGCCCGAGAGCCCCGTAAAGACGGTGAGGCTGTCCCGCGGGATCTTCACATCGATGTTTTTTAAGTTGTTCTCTTTTGCACCCTTGACGAAAATATAGTCTTTCATAATGGTTTTTAAGACCTGCCCCCGTTTACGGGGGCGGGTGGCGAACGAAGTGAGGCAGGGTAGCTTCCCTTGTCGCCCCTGTAAGGGGAGATGTCACGCAAGTGACAGAGGGGTTCAACCCCCACCACCGCCTACGGGCGGAGCCGCCCCCTTCAAAGGGAGCAGCTTTGCCCCCTCAATATAGCGTTTCTATCTCTCTAAAATGGCGGCGAGATGGCGGACGACGGCGTCGATCTGGCGCCAATTCGCCCCGCCGTAGCGGACCTCCTTCGCCCGACCGATGTTGTGCCGCCCCACCGCGAGGACGGCATGCACGCCGTGTGCCTCGGCGTCGAGACAGGCCTCGATGCTGTCGTCAACGAGAATGGCGACGCCGTTTTCCGCACAATATTTGCCCTTATCGCCGAACGCCACGTCGGCGACGAGCGCGTCGTAGGGGATATGCCGCTTCTCCAGCCAATCGCGGGAGAGCTTCTCGGGGTTTTCAAACCAATTCTTTTTGCGGGCGGTGAGAATGACGACCTCATGCCCCATTTCCCGCCACCCTTCGAGGGCTTCCTTCGCCCCCTTTCTCGCCTCGGCGTCGGTGAAAGCGGTAATTCCGCCGTCGCGGATAAACTTCAGAACGTCCTCTTCCTGCCAATCGAACGTCTCGACGAAGGCGCAGGAATTCGGGTCCAAGAGCTTGAACGGGAGATTTTTACGCTTGATATATTCCCCCGCACGGCCCGCGCGGTCGAGAATGTTCAACGTATCGTCGATGTCAACTGCGATCTTCATATGCGCTTCCTCTTTTTATTTTCGCATTCGTTTTCTCAAGTCGTTGATGGTCTCGCGGATCTCGATGGCCCGTTCGTAATCGAGGGCGTTCGCGGCAATGCGCATGAGCGTCTTGAGTTTTTCGATCTCCTCCGGAATATCCTTCTGGGCGATCTCCGTACTCCGCTTGACCTTGCCCGTGATGTTGAGCGTGGATCTGACTTCCTTGACGATGGTCTTCGGAACGATGCCGTGCGCCTCGTTATAGGCCTGCTGTTTTTTTCTGCGGCGGTTGGTCTCGCCGATGGCCCGTTCCATGCTCCCCGTCATCTCGTCGGCATACATCACGACCCGCCCTTCGGCGTTGCGCGCGGCGCGGCCGATCGTCTGCACGAGGGAGGTCTCGCTTCGGAGGAACCCTTCCTTATCCGCGTCGAGGATGGCGACAAGCTTGACTTCGGGGAGATCGAGCCCTTCGCGCAGAAGGTTGATGCCGCACAACACGTCGAATTCCCCCGAACGGAGGCCGTCGATGATCTCCACGCGCTCCAAGGTATCGATGTCAGAGTGCATATAGCGGACCTTGACGCCGTTCTCCTTCAAATAGTCGGTGAGGCTCTCCGCCATACGCTTGGTGAGCGTCGTCACGAGCACGCGTCCCCCACCCATGACCGCGGTACGGATCTCAGAGAGAAGGTCGTCGATCTGTCCTTTTGTAGGTTTTACGGTGACGGGCGGATCCAAAAGGCCCGTGGGGCGGATGAGCTGTTCGACCACCTGCCCCGCCTCCTGAAGCTCGTAAGGGGCGGGCGTCGCCGAAACGCAGATGAGCTGGGGCACGCGCGCATCGAACTCCTCGAAGGTGAGCGGCCTGTTATCAAAGGCGGACTTCAGGCGGAAGCCGTATTCCACCAGATTTATTTTGCGCGCCCTGTCGCCGTTATACATGGCGCGGATCTGCGGAATGGTCATGTGGCTCTCGTCGATGAAGACGAGAAAATTCCCGGGGAAGTAATCGAGGAGGGTGAAGGAGGGCTCGCCGGGACTGCGGCCGTCGAAGTAGCGGGAATAGTTCTCGATGCCCGAACAGTATCCGATCTCGCGCATCATTTCGAGGTCGTGCTCCGTCCTCTGGCGAAGGCGCTCCGCCTCGAGGAGCTTGCCCGCCTGCTCGAAGGCCTTCACCTCCCCCTCCATGTCCTCTTCGATCATGGCGAGGGCGAGGGCGAGCTTTTCGCTCCCCACCGCATAGTGCGAGGCGGGAAAGATGACGGCGTGCTTGAGTTCGGAGACGATCTTGCCCGTCGTGACGTCTTCCTCGCAGATGCGGTCGATCTCATCGCCGAAAAATTCCACGCGGATGGCGACTTCGGAATTGGACGCGGGGAAGATCTCCACGACGTCCCCCCGCACGCGGAAGGTGGAACGCTTGAAATCCATATCGTTGCGGGCGTATTGGATATCGACGAGGCGGGATAAAAGTTCCCCCCGCTCCATCTCCTGCCCGGGGCGGAGAGAGATGCCGAGGCGGAAAAATTCTTCGGGCGCGCCCAGACCGTAGATGCACGAGACGGAGGAGACGACGATCACATCGTCCCTCTCGCCGAGCGAACAGGTCGCCGCGTTGCGCAGTTTATCGATCTCGTCGTTCTTGGAAAGGTCCTTTTCGATATAGGTATCGGTGGAGGGGATATAGCTCTCGGGCTGATAGTAATCGTAGTAGGAGACGAAATACTCCACGCGGTTTTCGGGAAAGAAGGCGCGGAGCTCGTTGCAAAGCTGTGCGGCGAGCGTCTTGTTGTGCGCGATGACGAGGGCAGGGCGGCCCACGTTCTTGATGACGTTGGCCATGGTGAACGTCTTGCCGCTCCCCGTCACGCCGACGAGGACCTGCGTGCGGATGCCGTCGAGCACGCCCTCCGTGAGCTTTTGGATGGCCTCGGGCTGGTCGCCCGTCGGCTCAAACGGCGCATGAAGTTTGAAAGGGAAATGTTCCATATAACAAGTTTACAAATTTTGTTGCGAGCAACAAAATTTCGTGAGGAAATTTATTTTTCCGCCTTAATGTGTTTGGTCCTCTTCATCGTTCCATCCGACACTAAGGCGACAGGGCTCGCCAACTTGGGGCGCCCACGGCGGAATGCAATTCCGCCTAAGGCAAGTAATTGGAATTGCTCCCCCACCCGTCGCCCGAGGGCGACACCCTCCCCCTCAAAGAGGGGTAGGGCTTCCCCCATCCATGGGGGAAGCTGTCACCGTAGGTGACTGATGGGGGTTGGCCTCCAATGTATTCCTTATTACCTCTCATCCGTCACGGCTATGCCGTGACACCTTCCCCCCCCCCGAGGGGGAAAGGCTGTATGTCGTAAACATATGTTTTATTATAAGTTAAACGCTCAACTTTTGTCAAGCGTTTTCATGATAAAATTGCCTTGAGCAAAAGACCGATCGCGGCGGAGAGTAACCCGCAGACTGCCGCCAGAAGAAGGCGGAAGATGAGGTCGCGCTTGCGCTGGATATCCTGCCTGCGGAAGGCGAGCCCCGCCTCGCGCATATGGATGCAATATGTCTTCTCCCCCTTCCTGTCGGAATAGACGAGCTCGAAATACCCGTCGATCTCGAGGGAGTGCATGATCCGCTCCAACTTTTCCTCGTCGTATTTCCCCTTCTCGGGGAGCAAGGCGAGGACCTCATAGGGGAAGACGAGAAAGCGTTCCTTCCCGTGCGAGAGCGAAAAGATGGCCCCCATGACCGCGTTCTCCCTTGCAGATAGCTTGTCACTTCTCATATCACACCGCGAGGGCTATCAGAAAGGCGACCGTACCCGCAAGCAATCCGCCGGCGAAGGAACCGAGCATGGCGCAGAGAAAGATCTTGCGCGAAAACCGCACCTTTTCCCCTTTTTCGCGGTCGGCGGCGGCGACGCAGACCCGCCCGGCGGCGAGGACGCGCACGCAGTATTCCCCCGCTTCGGCATACCTTAAATCGATGAATTGCCGATCTTCGAGATAGGCCATCCTCCTCGCGATCTCCTCCGCATTGGCGGGAACGAGGCGCAGGATGTCCGCTTCCTCTACGATCTTGAATCCGCCGCCCTCTGCGAGCGTATTGAGCGCCGAAAGAAGCCGCATAGATAGATCGTCCAACATACCCTACGGGCAGTATGGGCGCGGCGGGGGAAAATCATGCAGGGGAAAGGGTCATGCGGGGAAAAGCGCCGTGAGCGGCGTCCCCAGATAGATGGCCCGCGAGAAGGGCGACGAGGCGATGGCATTGGCGATGCCGCCCGCGTATTCTTCGATGGTAGAAATGATCCCCTCGAGGCCGCCGATCTCCGTTCCTTCGAGGACATGGCGCAATCCGCCCGAAGCCATCCACGAGACGAGCGCATCGAACCCGCAGAAGATGACGACGACGAGCGCAAAGAAGATGATCGCCATCAAAATTCCGCCGATGATGCCGACGGGGCGGATGTAGCGCAATCTCCTGATGAGAAGATGGATCAGCCAGCCGAAGAGGGACAAAACGGTGAAGATGAGGACAAACCAGATGAGGATCGAGATGAGATACCCCACCGCCACGGCGATGGAGCGGTTGCCGTGGATGGCGTTCGCAAACGCCGTGCTCATGCCGCGAAGGGCGGGCACGCCCACCGCGAGATAGATGGCGAGCACGAAGGAGCCGATCGCAAAGACGCACATCAGGATGGTGAGAAGCCCCCTTCCGAAGCCCACATGATACCCCGCGTTGACGGTGCTCACGAGGAAGGCGATGATGAAGAAATCGAAGAGATACCCCGAGATGCTCTGATAGATGGGATTTTCAAAAAGGATGGAAGAGAGGATGTCCCGTGCGGGAGGGATGGCGTATTGGCAGACGGGAAGGGCGAACCCCGCGACGGCGCCGAGGATGACGGCGAGCCCGAGAACGCCCGTGATCGCGCCGAGAAGACGGTTGGCGATCCGCAGGACGACGTTTACAGGGCGGACCTGTGCGAGCATGCGGTAGCGGATGGCCTCCCCCGCGCCCAACACGAGCCCCGTGACGATGAGGAAGATGGCGCATATCACCCCGAGCCGCAAGGTGGGCGCGAGCGTCGTGGGAATGGCCTTCGTCACCATCATGATGAAGAAGATGATGACGATCTGCCACGGCAACCAGCCCATCTGGCTGAATTTGCGGAAGACGCCGTAGAGTATGAGCGCGAGCGCAAAGACACACAGCGCCCCTATGATGATGCCCATCGTCGCCTGACTCGAAATGAGAAGATTGGAAAGCATCCCTTCCTCCTTTTCCCTCAACGGAAAGTTATTTATTGAAATTGTCCTTCAAAGACACGATCTCGGAGAGGACGAGCTTTCCCCCCTCCGTGCATTTCTTATAGTAGCCCGTCCGCATGAGCTGGAAGGCGGCATTTTCCTCCGCCGCGGCGAGATAGGGCTCGGCCTTGACGGAAAAGATGTGTTCGCTGTCCAGATCGATGCGTTCGGAGAAATCCTGCCCGCTGTAATCGGCGTCGCGCAGGAGATGGTCGTACTTGCGGAGCTCTGCGTCGACGCACCTTTCGGCGTTCACCCAATGGAGGACGCCCTTCGCCTTGATGCCGCTCGTATCCGATCCGCTCCTGCTCTCGGGGAAATAGGTGCACTTCACCTCGACGACCTCCCCCCTTTCGTCCGTCACGGCCTCGTCGGCGCGGACGATATAGGCGCTCTTGAGCCTGGCGTATCCGCCGATCTTGAGACGGTGGTATTTGGGCGGCGGATCGAGGGAGAAATCCGACTTCTCGATATAGAGCGTCTTCCCGAAGAGGATCTTGCGCGTGCCCGCGTTCTCTGCGAGCTGGTTGACCTCGAACTCCGTCTCCTCCTCCCCTTCGTAGTTGGTGATGGTGAGCTTCAACGGTTGGACAACGGCCATGGCGCGCGGCGCGCGGGCGTTGAGATAGTCGCGGACGACGGCCTCGAAATAGCCGATCTCACACTCGGAATTGGCCTTGGTGATGCCCGCCCGTTCGCAAAAATCGAGAATGGCCTCGGCGGGGATTCCGCGGTTGCGAAGGCCGGCAAGCGTGGGCATGCGGGGATCGTCCCACCCGTGCACCGAGCCCTCTTCGACGAGCTTCTTCAGATAGCGTTTGCTCATCACGAGGTTGGTAAGGTTGAGCCGCGCAAATTCGATCTGCCGCGGCTTGGGCGAAAATCCGAGCTCGACGCCCACCCAATCGTAGAGGGGGCGGTGGTCTTCAAATTCGAGGGTGCAGAGGGAGTGGGTCACGCCCTGCAAATAATCTGCGATGGGGTGCGCATAGTCGTACATGGGATAGATGCACCACTTATCCCCCGTGCGGTGATGGGTCGCATGCAGGATGCGGTAGATGACGGGGTCGCGCATGTTGATGTTGGGCGAAGCCATGTCGATCTTCGCGCGAAGACACTTCTCGCCGTCGGCATACTTGCCCGCCTTCATCTCGCGGAAAAGTTTCAGATTTTCTTCGGGCGTACGGTTCCTGTAGGGGCTCTCCTTGCCGGGCTCGGTGAGCGTACCACGCGTCGCCTTGATCTCTTCGGGGGAAAGGTCGCAAACATAGGCCTTGCCCGCCCCGATCAGCTGTTCGGCATAGGCGTAGATCTCATCGAAAAAGTCGGAGGCGTAGGTCTCCTTCGCCCAATGGTAGCCCAGCCATTCGATGTCGCGGCGGATGGCGTCGACATACTCCGTCTTCTCCTTCGAGGGATTGGTGTCGTCGAAATAGAGGTTGCACTTGCCGCCGTATTTTAATGCAGTGCCGAAGTTGACGAACATGCTCTTGGCGTGCCCGATATGCAAATACCCGTTGGGTTCGGGGGGAAAACGCGTCTGGACGGCGGAGATCTTCCCCGCCTTTAAGTCGTCGTCGATGATCGCCTGAATGAAGTTTTCCGCCTCTGCCATAAAGCCCTCCGCACGCGCCCCCTTCCCGCCGCACGGGGGAAAGAAGGGCAGTAAATAAATATCCACGCTAATTATAGCATATAATTCGGGAAAATCATAGTTTTTTTCAGATGTTTTTTCGGAAAATGTGTTATAATTCAAGTATGGACACTGCGATCTTGAAATTCTTTGAAGGCATCCGCTGTCCCGCGCTCACCGCGGTGTTCGGCATTTTTTCTACCCTCGGCGAGGGCATGGTGGTGGCCGGCGTCGTCATCTTGCTCTATTGGCTTTGGGGAAGGGCGGGCGAACAGCTCCTCTTTACCGCCGTCTCCTCGGCCGCTTTGAACAGCGTTTTGAAGGTGGCAGTGGCGCGGCCGAGGCCCTTCGAGGCGGGCGTCGTGAGGCGGCTCGACGTCGATACCCCCATTTTTTCGACCGTGGACCTCGACCCGCATTCCTTCCCGAGCGGACATGCGCAGACCTCTTCCGCCGCCCTCACGGGCGGATCGCTCCGCCTCAGGAGATGGTGGATCTGGCTGATCTCCGTCCCCCTCGTCCTCGCGATCATGTGCTCGCGCCTCTACTTCGGCGTGCACTATCCGAGCGACGTCCTCGCGGGGTTTGCTCTCGGCGTGGCCGTCGCGGTGTTCTGGGAGATCGTCTTCCGCTACGCCTATAAGAGCCGCCACCTCATCATGCTATTTCTGGCGGCCGCCGTCGTCATCGTCGTCCCATTCTTCCCCGAGAAGGACTTTCTGATGACGGGAGGTCTCCTCGCGGGCGCGGCCGTCTTTCTCCCCCTCACCTCCCTGCTCAAATACGACCCGCCGAAGAGACGCCTAAAGCGGCTCATCCGCATCCCCGTAGGGGGACTCATCGCGGGCATGGTATACCTTGTTTTCGTCTTCCTGCCCCAAGACGCGGGCCTGTATTTCTTGAAATGGTTCCTCCTCGTCGGCGCCGCCACCCTCCCCTCGACCGCCCTTTTTAAGCTGTTTAAGATATAAAAATTTTGCATAAAAAAGCGGCGGGCAACGAAACCGTTACCCGCCGCAAAAATTTTTCTTTAATAGATCAATGACCCGTCCGTGACGTAGGCATGTTCGCGCTCGCTCATAAATTTGATCTTTCCGTTCTCCTTTTGGTAGTAGAGGGTATTGCTTTCCCAGCCGTAACACCAACGATTATTTTCTGCAATCCCCGGCGCGAAGAAAAAGATTATGCCCGTTGGCTCCGAAAAATACGAAATAGGAATGCTGACCCGTTCCGTATGGCGGTAGGTTGCTCTTTCCTCATAATAATTTTCATCTTCATGCAAAATTGTTTGTATTTCCCTCTCGTATTCTTCGGTCAAATACTCGGCCTTCGATAAGGAGTTTATCAAAATTCTATCGCCAATATGGCCTCCGCTGATATAGACTTCTATGCTCACGATGGGCGTATCCTCATCGACTCCGCCTCCGTAAGAAAGATCTACCTCGATATTCTCCACCGTTTCATCGACCTCGCGTAATGTGCGATAGGCGCAAGAAGTGCTTATATATACTGCGTCGACCGGCAAAGGATCGAAATATATGCCGGTGTTTAATTTGTAATACTCTAAAAATCCGCTCTCGACATATTCTGTGGTGAGATCGGGGGGAGTGATGTCCAGTTTGTCCTCTCTTTCCGCCCCTTTGACCTCTTTCGCCCCACAGCCCGCAAGGGGCAAGAGCATTGTAAATGTTGCAAGAATACTTAAAAATTTTTTTAACTTCATAACATTCTCCCGATTTTTTCTTTTCACCTATAAAACGTTTCAAACACTTGATTTGTGACATCGTTTGGAAAATTTCTCTAAAAATTATATAAGAGCGGCGGGCAACGAAACCGTTGCCCGCCGCAAAAATATTTTCTTTAATAGATCAACGAACCGTCCGTGACATAGGCATGTTCGCGCGCGCTCATGAATTTGATCTTCCCGTTCTCCTTTGTGTAGTAGAGGTAACGAATACACCATCCGCATTCCCACGTTTGGTCTTCAACTGTACCATTCATCACAATACAAACAAAACCCGAGTTTCCCGAAAAATATGACATCGGTATCGTTACATTTTCCGAATGATTGTATTCTATTTTCTCTTCACAATAGTTCTTATCGATGTGATATGTCGTTTGACGATCGATTTTGTACTCATTGGTTATATACTTTTCCTTGGGAATAGTACAGAGATGAATTTCCTCTTCCCCTCCCAAAATCTTAAACTCAATATCGATCAGAGGCGTCTCTTCCTCTGCTTCTCCGCCGTAGAACAAAGTAACTTCAACCTGTTCCGATTTTTCATCCACATCCCGCAGTGTACGGTAAGCACAGCGGTTCTCTACCCGTATGACTTCGGCCATTGGGTCGTTATATGGATAAATCTTGTAATACTCTAAAAATCCGCTCTCGACATATTCTGTGGTGAAATCGGGGGGAGTGATGTCCAGTTTATCCTCTGTTTCTGCCCCTTTAACCTCTTTCGCCCCACAGCCCGCAAGGGGCAAGAGCATTGTAAATGTTGCAAGAATAGTTAAGAATTTCTTTATCTTCATTGTAATATCACCTCCTTTATTTATTAAATGTTACCCTTTCGGAATAATATGGTCCCGTGGCGGGGGATCCTGTTTGACGGGAAATTATAACTATAGAATATGTCGTTCCCGTACTCCTTTCGATCTTCTCCCAATCGGACTCGTAGATGGTGCAGGAATCTATTGAAGTCTGTCTTCTGAAAATCTCCACCCCTACCCCGTCGTAAAATACTACCTCAAAATCGTTGTTGGGCATCTTGGTGCTCGTTCCGTTTCTCTTCCAATGATATAATTTATAATTCCCTAAATACTGGTATTTAATATTAGAAACTGCTACGCCGTAGTGCGAAAGCAACTTCCCGAAATCCAACACGGTAGACAAGGGGTATGCTTGATTAAAATAAGCGGCAAATTCAGACATAGTAGTAGCTTTACTGTTCTTTAAAAGTTGCCACATGCTATAATGCCCAAAACTCAACGTATCGTGCTCTTCGTTGGCAGAATCAAATAGATCCCAAAGTACCGCGATCACCGATCCTTCACATGCCTCACCTCCAGCCGCTTCTCTATAAGGCACTGTTAATTTTACAGCATTATCGTAATCAAAGTTAGCTTTATTATAAGAAAGATACTGACTATCGGAAGCAGTAAATATGAATTTGAGAGAAGAAGCAAAATAAATCTGCGCCATGCCGCTGAAAAGGCTCGCATGTGCTTCCCCCCAGGCTAAACGAATGGCCTCGGATTTAGAGTTCTGTTCTTCCCCATTTTGAGTGCGGTGCGTTAATTCAGTTAGATTGCTAGTAAAAGTATGACTGTATCCTGGATTTGCAGTAATTTCCAACTCTTTTGCGACATGGTGGCCGTATTCGTGCATAATTACATCCCAAGAGGCATAAGACGTCGGATATCCCAAATGGACATTATCATCTCTCTTACATATAAAAATCTTGTTATTAAAATAATAGCAATTATCTTTAGTCGGATCAACGCTGTTGGGATTATTCGGATAAATCGTCGCAACGTCAGAAAGCGGACTACCGTTCATCTCCGTAGCATACCGTGCGGCGGTGTTAACCGCTTGCAAGATCTGGAACGCTTGGCCAAATTCAGTGCTCATATCGATCGTTTCGTCAAAGAAAGAGCTGGTCCCTGGCGTAACGCCTCCATGGATAGAGGAATCAATGCGATATACCGTGCCATTTAAATCTGTCACCGAAGTGTTTTCCCCTTCTGCAAAAACTCGTAGCTGCAATTGCACCACATAGCTGTTTTCAAAATGAAATGTGAATTCTCCATTTATATTGGTGTAGACCGTTCCCAGAAGCGCGCTATGATACACATCCCATATTTCGGCCTTAGTAAATTGAAGCGGATGTGTTATTTGAGCATCATCCTTCCATTTCAATGTTGCGTTGACAGTATTGATTGCGTAGTTGGAAAGAACACTCGCGGAAGGCGCAGAGTTATAAATGATCTCCGTTAAACTGCCCTTGTAAAGATTTTCACGAAGAGAATAAAATTCCCCTTCCGCAATCGTTCCTGTACTGTATAGGTCGAAATAATAATCTGCCTGCGCACTCTCCGAAGAAGCAGAACTCACATAGAGCCCGCGTTCCGTAAAAACGCCATATAAGTGGCGTACTTTTACCTCCCCGCTTTTGGTCTTTGCGGTAAGCGTAAAATGTGGTTCGGCGCAGTCCATATCATGTGTGAGCGTTATTTCGATTTGATCTCCGGAGATCTGTCTCGGCTTGGAAACGCGAAATCCATCAGCCGATTGTTCTATCGAAACTACTTCGTCGTCGGAATCGGTATGTATGGTTGCGACGATTTTTTCTCCCGCTTCGTAACGCGTCTTCCCGGCCGAAAAAGAAAACTCATCGCCCGAATCTGCATAGGCGCAACCGTTTCCCAAAAGTTCCGCATCTTCCTGAAGAGGGTTCTCTATGGCCGCTTCGGCGCGTTCTATGTTCTCGACGGTTTCTTCCTCTGCGGCGAATACTTGAACGCCTGCGCCCGCACTGCCGAGAAAAAAGACGAGACTACCTGCCATAGAACAAAATAATTTCCGTAATCTTACCATATTTTTTCCCCTTTGAATTATTCCATTAATAAGAACGTTTCAAACACATGATTTGTGACGATTTTTTCCAAAATATTCTTCAAAAAATAAAATCGCTTGACCGTCGCGGTCGATTGCACTATAATATTTACAAAACTCATATAAGGAAGTAGACTATGGCAAACAATTCGGTTACGATGGAAAAGCTCGTTGCGCTTTGCAAGGCGCGGGGGATCATCTTCCCCGGGAGCGAGATCTACGGCGGCATGGGCAACACGTGGGACTACGGGCCCGTCGGCGTGGAGATCAAAAACAACATCAAGCGGGCGTGGTGGAAGCGCTTCGTCACCGAGAGCGACAATAGCTACGGCGTCGACGCGGCCATCCTCATGAACGCGCGCGTTTGGGAGGCGAGCGGGCATACGACCTCCTTCTCCGACCCCAAGATGGACTGCAAATCGTGCAAGACGCGTCACCGCGCCGATAACCTCATCGAGGCGCATTCCAAGGGTACGGTCGATACCGATCTTCTGACGAACGAGCAGATGCAGGAGTACATCGAAACGCACCATGTCTGCTGTCCCGTATGCGGAAACTTTAATTGGACCCCCATCCGCACCTTCAATCTGATGTTCGAGACCTCCCGCGGCGTGACCGACGAGAGCCAGAACAAGATCTATCTCCGCCCCGAGACGGCGCAGGGGGAATTCGTCAATTTCATGAACGTCCAGCGCACGACGCGGGCAAAGGTCCCCTTCGGCATTGCGCAGATCGGCAAGGCCTTCCGCAACGAGATCACCCCCGGCAACTTCATCTTCCGCACCATCGAATTCGAGCAGATGGAACACCAATGGTTCTGCAAGGAAGGGACGGACGAGGATTTCTATCGGGAATACAAAAAGCGCGCCATGCAATTTCTCATCGACCTTGGCTTCAAGGCGGAACATCTCCGTTTCCACGACCACGAAAAGCTCGCCCACTATGCCAAAGAGGCGTGCGACATCCAATATCTCTATCCCATGGGCTGGCAGGAGCTCAACGGCATTCACAACCGCACCGACTACGACCTTTCGCGCCATCAGGAATATTCTGGCAAGTCGCTCACCTATATCGATCCCGTCACGGGGGAGAAGTTCATCCCCTACGTCATCGAATACTCCATCGGGGCAGACCGCCTCATGCTCGCCGTCCTCTCCGAGGCGTACGAGGAAGAGACGCTCGAGGGCGGAGACGTGCGCAACGTCCTCCACTTCCACCCCGCGATCGCGGCCTACAAGGCGGCCGTGCTCCCTCTGCAAAAGAACCTCGCGCCGCAGGCGAAGGAACTGCTTGCAAAGCTCAAAAAACAGTTCTCCGTCATCTACGACGAGGCAGGTTCCATCGGCAAACGTTATAGAAGGCAAGACGAGATCGGCACGCCGTATTGCATCACGATCGACTTCGATACGCTCGAAGACGGCACGGTCACGGTGCGCGACAGGGATACCATGTCGCAGATCCGCCTTGCGATGGACGCCCTTCCCGCCTTCCTCGCGGAGAAATGCGCGTTTTGATCTTCCGATAAAATACACCGCCCCGAGGCGTTTGCCTCGGGGCGGATTTCATTTCGTTAAGTTCGTGGGCTTTTTATCTGAAAAGTCTCATGATCATGCTCAAACCGCTGAACGCGAACATCCATACGATGACGGCAATTATGGCGAAAAGGACGATGAGGCCGAGGACGAGGCCGGCAATCGCAAGACCCCTGTGATCCTTATCCTTCTTGATCGCAACTGCGCTGATCGGCACGCCGATGAGGCTGAGGAAGAAAAGGAAAGGAAGAAGGAACGAAAGGAGGGAAAGCACAAAACCGGCAACGCCGAGCTTCCTCTTCTTGGGTGCGGGTGTGGGAACGGTCACGACGACGGGCTCGGGCGCAGTATAGACGCTGCACTGCGTTTGGGGCTCGCTTGCGGGCTGTACCGATGCGGGTTGGCCGTAAGCAGGCTGGCCGTATGTAGGTTGCGGATAGGAATAGGGCTGGCCGTAGGGATATTGGTAGGCAAGTTGGGGATATTGCCCGTAGATGATGGTCAGCCCGCCGCCATAGGGCATTTGCGGATAGCCGTAGGGCGGAATGTTATAGACGACCGGTTGCGGATAGGCCATTCCGCGGTAGGGATCGTAGGGTTGAACGGCCATCGGTGCTTCGGGCGCGGGAGTTCCCGTCTTGGGAACGGAATATTGGTCCGCGCCGCAGTGCGGGCAGAAGCGATCGTCTGTTAAGAGCCGCTCGCCGCAAGAGATGCAGTTGCGCATAAGTTCCTCCTTATTCTTGTTCTTATAGCTGTTTCAGTATAACACAGGGAAAGAGAAATATCAAGTATTTGAAAAAAATATATTTGATACCACCGCAGTATAAAATAAGGTGATTCCTCGACAAAGCTCGGAATGACGAAATTAGAATTGCATACTGTTTCCCACTTTCACTGTTTTCATGAAGGGGATCCTCTCGCCTTCGGCTCGGGATGACAGCGTGAACGGACAGAAGGGCACGGTTGCCTTGCGGCTCGGGATGACACGATACTCCATGGCTCGGGATGTACGTGATTGCCTCCCCTTCAACGAAGTTTAGCATGATAAAATAAGGGCCGCCGCGGACATGGTGGCCGCGGCGGCTGTCATCAAACAAAATTTTTCAGACGTTCCACTCCTTGAGAAGGTCGGAGACAGTGACGAGTTTTGCGCCGTAAACTTCGTGCAAATACTTGATGCCGATCAGGTAATCCTCTTCGGTGAAGGAATCGGTCGCATCGGTGGCGACGACCACTTTATAGCCGAGCTGGAAGGCGTCGGCCGAGGTGTGGCGCACGCACATATGCGCGTGGAGGCCCGTCATGACGACGGTATCGACGCCGAGCTCGCGCAGAAGCAGGTCGAGGTCGGTATGGAAGAAGCCCGAATACCTGCGCTTGGGGACGACATAGTCCTTTTCGCACAATTCGAGTTCGGGAATGACCTCCGCGCCCTTGGTGCCCGCCACGGCATGTTCGCCCCAGACCTCGAATTCGCGGTCGATGCCCTTGAGGTGCGCATCGTTGCAGAAGATGACGGGGACGCCCGCACGCCTTGCGCCGCGGAGAAGCTCCTGTGTCTTGGGGACGATGGCGAGCCCCCGATCGCATTTCAGCGCGCCCGTGACGAAGTCGTTCAACATATCGACGACAAGGATCGCCGTTCTATTCTTTTCCATAATTGTATACTCCTTGAACTTTGTTTTCTTTCATTTTACGCCCGAAAACGCGGACTGTCAAGCAAAAGAGCAAACAAAAACGGGCACATGGCCCGTTTTTAATTTTTTGTTTTATCAGACGTGAAGTCCCCAACCGTTCAGAACGTCTTTGATGAGGTTCAAGCCGCTGAAGGCAAACACCCATACGATGATGGCGACGATGGCGAGGAGGACGATGAGACCGAGGATGAGACCGGCAATCGCAAGACCCCTGTGATCCTTATCCTTCTTGATCGCAACCGCACTGATCGGCACGCCGATGAGGCTGAGGAAGCAAAGGAAAGGAAGAAGGAACGAAAGGAGGGAAAGCACGAAACCGGCAACGCCGAGCTTCCTCTTCTTGGGAGCGGGTGCGGGAACGGTCACGACGACGGGTTCGGGCGCGGGCTCGGGTTCGGGCTGAGGCTCGGGACGGGTACGCACGATGGGAGCGGGCGTAACGGGTGCAACGGGCTCAAGCATAGGAAGCTGCTGGGTCCCGTCGAGCGTGATGGGCGGAAGCACGAGGGGCATACCGGGCATACCGAACTGACCGAACTGGCCGAATTGGCTGTTCAAGCCATAGCAGTTCGTCCCAAGGCCGTTCATCCCATAGCCATACATGCCGAAGCCGCCGAAGGGCAGGCTGTATTGGGGAAGGGGAAGGGCGGGTGCGGGCGTCTCGGGGAAGGCGACCTCGTTTCTCGTCCCGCAGTAGGGGCAATAGCGTTCGCCGCTGTAGAGAATGTGACCGCAGTTTCCTGCGCACTTCACCACGATGGGTTTGCCGCAACCGGGGCAGTACGCCTCATTGTTATAGAGCTTCGTGCCGCAGAATGCGCACGTCTCTACCAGTTCGTGTTTGCAATGCGGGCAGGCTTGTTCGCCTTCGGCGACCTGTGTCCCGCAGAAACGACAGAATTTTGCCATGTATGTTCCCTCCTAGTATTTCAATATAACGATAATAGGATACTACATGTTTTTGAACTTGTCAACCCTATTTTGAAAAATAAATGTGTAGTTTTTTTATTTTTTTACAGCCTTTTGGAAGTTTTTGGTCATACCGCACCGTCGCGCGGGACGGAATAGAGGTCGAATTCGCTCTCGAGGTCGAACCGCTCCCCCTCCTCGAAGGCGGCGAGCTTGGAAATGGAGACCTCGTATGCCGTCATGGTGACCGTCTCCTCTTCGGAGAGGCGCTTCTGATATTCACGGCTCTGGATCCTGCCCGAGAGGGCGACCCTGTCGCCCACCTTGAGATTTTGCACGAAGCGGGCGTTGCGCCCCCACGCGATGCAGGGGATATAATCGGATTTGTTGTACGCCCTGTTGACGGCGAGAAGGAGATCGGCGATCTCGCGGTTGAAGGGGGTGGTGCGATAGACGGGCGGCTTGCAGATATAGCCCGAGAGGACGATGCCGTTGGGGTTCTTCCCCTCCCCCGCCTCGACGAGTTCGCGCACAAACACCGTGAGCATGAGGCGGGACCTTCCCCCTTCCAATTTATTATAACTGCGGAACTGCCCCACCGCGGAGAGGATGCTCCCCACCTTCAGATCGCTGCTGTGGATGAGGCGTTCGGAGATGGTCACGGGGAGAATATCCGCCTGCCCCGAAAGGCGCATGACGCGCACGAAGAATTCGTAGAACCCCTCGCCGTAGACTTCGTGGGAGAAGACCGCCTCGGAGACGATCTCGCCGCAAATGTAGACCTTGTTGTTTTTTTCCGCCATGTAATCCATAAGAATTTGGTACCTCCATTGAGCTTGATATGTATTTTGTTCGGACTTCGTATCAGGGGATCCTTCAAAGATGAACTCACAAGGACATCGTATTGCCCTTTCGGCTCAGGATGACGCGGTCCCCATTTCCGTCAAATCGCGGAGAGGGAAGAAAGACAAGGAGTGCGAGGCTTTTCGCAGACCGCCTACTTGGGCGTACGTGGGCAAGAAAAATGTAGCACGACACAGTATTTCGACGCCTATACGCAATTCGCTTAATCTATGCAGTTCCCTTGGGGATCTGCTTTCCCGTAGCGTCGATGGTATAATTCTCGCGGTAGATGAGTTCGCCGATGGGCACGAACTCAAACCCGTTTGCGCGCAGGGTGTCGATGACGATGGGCAAGGCCTCTGCCGTATGCAGGCCGTTGTTGTGCATGAGGATGATGGAACCGCTCTTGGCGCGCGAAGTGATGCGGGAGGCGATGTCCGAGGCGGAAAGGTCCTTCCAATCGAGGGAATCGACGTCCCATTGAATGGGGTAGAGCCCCATCGCGTTCGCGGTGTCGATGAGAAGATCGTCGTAGTCGCCGTAGGGCGGGCGGAAGAGCTCGACGCTCTTTTCCGTGATCTTCGTGATGGCGGCCGAGGAACTCTCGAGTTCGGCGCGGATCTCCGTCTCCGAAAGGCGGGACATATAGGAATGCGTCGCGCTGTGCGTGCCCACTTCGTGCCCTTCCGCTACGATCTTTTTGAGATATTCGGGATATTTTTCCGCCCAGAACTGCACGGTGAAGAAGGTGGCGTGCACCCTCTCGGAGGCGAGCGTTTCCAAGATCTTATCGGTGGAATCCACCCCCCATGCGCAGTCGAAGGAGAGGGCGACTTTGTTGTCGCTCCGCTCGACGCAATAGATGGGCAGAGACCGCGCCCCGCTCCAATAGACTTCCTCCGCGCCCGCGGCATAGGCGGTGGCCGCAGAGGCGGCGAGAAGGGCGCAGAGCGCCGCGGCCATGGCAACGGGCCGAAGGCGGAAGGTGAAAAATTTCATTCCGAATACCTGTATCCTATCATAATATTTCGCGCGATGGGAGAGGGAAATTGTCAAAGCTGTTGTCATTTTGTCATTTTCCGAATTCCCTTTATCGCCGCTCTATCTATATTCAGCCCCGCGCCGCGATATGTTTTCCGAAATAAAAAAACCCCCGAAGGGGCGGATCTTGCGGGCAATGCGGCCCTATAGGTCGAGCGTCTCACGATACAGCTCGCTCTTGGAGACCCCGCGGTCTCTGGCGGCCTGCTTCAAGGCATCCTTCTTTTCCATGCCTTCCGCCATATAGTGCGCGACGTGCTCGCGGACGGAGAGGGCGCACAGCGGGTTTTCCCCCTTCGCCCCCTCGACGAGGAGGACGAACTCCCCCCTTCTCTCGCCGCGGTAGCCCTCTTCGAGACAGAACGCAACGCTCTCCTCATGGATCTTGGTGATCTCGCGCACGGCGCACGCCCTACGGTTGCCGAGGACCTCGGACATGGTAGCCGTGTATTCGTCGAGATCCTGCGGGGCGCAATGGAAGATGAGCGTCTCGCGGGCGGCCTTATAGCGTTCCAGAAGCGCCCTCTTCTCCGACTTTTTCTCGGGCAGAAACCCGATGAAGGTGAAGCGGTCGGCGGGAAAGGCGGAAAGGACGAGGGCGCAGGGAAAGGCGCACGCCCCGGGCAGAACGGTGTAGCGCTCCCCCGCCTCTTTGAGCGCTTGGCAGACGGCGTTTCCGGGATCGGAGACGACGGGCATTCCCGCATCGGAGACGACGGCGATCCGCTTCCCCTCGCGGGAGAGGGCGATCATCTTCTCCGCCGCCTCCCTCTCGTTGAATTTATGGCAGGAGAGCAGGGGTTTTTTGATGTCATACGCGGTAAGAAGTTTGAGGGTATGGCGGGTATCTTCGCAGAAGATGACGTCGGCGGCGCGAAGTTCCTCCAGAGCGCGCAGAGTGATGTCCTTCAGATTCCCGATGGGGGTTGCGACAAAGGCGATCATGGCGGCCTCCTTATTGGTTGATGAGGGTGGGAAGGACTTCGACGCCCGCCCTTCCCCCTTTGACGGCGAGGAGGAGGACGGCATAGGGGGCCTTCCCCTCCTTCCCCGCGATGAATTGCAGTTTTTTGGGCTCTAAACCTCGGGCATGGGTGGCACAAACGAGCTCGGCAACCCGATCCGCGCGGTGGACGACGGCGAACTTTCCCCCGAATTTCAGGCACCTTTTTGCGGCGTCGAGCAATTCCCCGAGCGTGAGGGTGAGCTCCTTGCGGCAGGGCGCGATCTCCCCCGAGGACTTCTCAAAGCCCCCCTTTTCGTAGGGCGGATTGCACAGGATCAGGGAGAATTTCTCGATATACGGCGCGGGGATCTCTTGCAAGCGGACGTTTTCGACGGTGAACCTCTTTTCAAGGCCGTTGAGGGCGACCGTTTTCTCGCTCATGCGGGCGAGGCCGCCGTCCGCCTCGAAGAGGGTGACATGTTCCACCCCCGCGTTCTCGGCGAAAAAGTGCAATCCGACGACGCCCGATCCCGCGCAGAAATCGGCGACGCGCTCCCCCTTCGTCCCTTTCACAAAGCGGGCGAGATGCACCGCATCGGAGGTGAAGCGGTATCTTTCGGTATCCTGTATGATCTGATAATCCCCGATGAGGAGGGGTTCGACGACTTCCATATCTCTCTCTTCAGAAAGAAAAAACGCGGGAAGCCCCGCGCTTTTTGCTTGCAGTCCTTATTCGGCAGAGATCGCTCCGGTAGGGCAACCGTCTTCGCAGGCGCCGCAGTCGATGCAGACGTCGGGATCGACGACGTACGTCGTATCGCCGGGAGAGATCGCACCGACGGGGCAGGTCGCCTCGCAGGCGCCGCACTGTACGCACGCATCCGTGATTTTATGTGCCATAAGGATACCTCCATAAAAATCTTATCCGTATTATATCATAATATTTTTGCTTCGTAAAGAATTTTTGCGCAATTCTTTTCAATCGTCCGAATTTTTATCTTCGTCCTTATCCTGTTCTTTCTCCTTCTCCGCCCCCCGCTTGAAGCCGAGTTCTGAGACGGGATAGTCGCGGTAGAACACCGCCCCGTCCTTCTCGATCTTGATGCGGGCCTTCATCTTGAGCATATCCGTCGTGATGACCGTCCCCCTTCCCTCGGGCGAAGAGACGGTCGCGCCGATCTTGGGCACCTTCTTGCATGCGTCGGCGTAATATTCGTCCTCGTAAGAAAGGCAACACATGAGCCTTCCGCAGAGTCCGCTGATCTTGCCCGGGTTGAGGGAGAGGCCTTGGTTCTTCGCCATCTTGATGGAGACCTTGCGGAAATCGGACATACAGCCCGCGCAACAGACCACCCTGCCGCAGGGGGCGATCCCGCCGAGGATGCGCGTCTCGTCGCGCGCGCCCACCTGTTTGAGTTCGATGCGGAGGTGGAAATAGGCGGCGAGGTCCTTCACGAGTTCGCGGAAATCCACCCGCCCCTCCGAGGTGAAGGTGAAGATGACCTTGCTCCCGTCGAAGGTGAAATCGCAGTCGATGAGTTTCATCTCGAGGCCGCGCTCTTCGATCTTCTGCCTGCATACGCGCATGGCCTCGGCGCGGCGCGCCTGCCCGCGCGCGATCGTCTCCTCATCCTTTTCGTTGGCGACGCGGAGAACGTTTTTAAGGGGGTTGACGATCTGTTCCTCCTTGGCCTCGAAGGCGGGATCGAGCACCGTCCCGTAGTCGGGACCGTGCGTCGTATCGACGATGACCCGCTGGCCCTTCTTGAGCTCGAGCCCTCCCGCCGAGAAAAAGTAGGGCTTGATGTTGCCCCTGAATTTTATGACGACAACTTTTGCCATCTTTCACGCTCCTTCCGGATCCGCACAGAGAGCGAGAGCGCCGCCTGTGCGGGATTTGCATAGAATTTGATCTCGCGTTCCGCATCCGTGACATATTCTTCCGCGCGGACGAGGGCGCCGAGCGGGATCGACGTTGCGAGGCCGCGCATGGCGGGCGTCTTTCTCGCGCAGAATTTTTCCTGCCCCGCCGCCATAAACATGGCGTCGCGGACGACGAGCCTGACCGCCGCGAAAAACTGTTTTGCGTTTTTATCGGTGATGCCGCGGGCGAGCGCCTCCACCCCTTCGCCCGATAAAAACCTCTCCGCGAGGGCGAACTGTTCCCCCCCGTCGAGGAGCAGGGCTTCGGCGTCCGAGAAGATCCCGCCGCAGGCCGCGGCCGCCTCCGCTATCCCCTTCTCCCCGACATGGGTGCGGGATAGAGCCTCTGCTACCTCCTTTTCGGAGAAGGGCGCGACGGCAAGTTTCTTCGAGCGGGAGAGGACGGTGGGGAGCACCGCGTGTTCGGAAGGCGCTCCGAGGAGGAAGTAGACGCCCTCGGGCGGCTCCTCCAGAACTTTGAGAAGTTTGTTTTGCACGAGGGGCGAGGCGTTCGAGAAATGATCGAGCACAAAGAGCTTCTTCTCCCCCTCCGTCGGGCGGAGAAGGCTCTCGTCGACGATCTTTGCCGCGTCGTCCACCGTGAACTTTTCGTCCTGTGCGGGGAAGAAGAGGCAATCGGAAAAGCATTCCTTCCCGATGAGATCTGCTACCCGCGCGCCCATATCGGCGAAAAATGCCTTGGCGCACTCGGTGAGAAAGAGGCGGAGATATTTTTCGTCGGGGAAGAGGACGAGCGTCGTGTGGGCGCAACTTCCCTTCCTTGCGTCCGCCGCAAAGATGCGGTATGCGGTTGTGGAGCGAATGAGCGTCTTCACAGCCCCTCCCTGTAGATGGGAATTCCGCCCGCTTGGGCGTCTTCCCGCACCTCTCCGCGCGGAAGTTTTTCGAGAAGAGAGCCGAGCTTTTCGAGCTCCTCCCCCTTTGTGCACGGAGAGAGATAGAACATAAGATAGTTCCCGTCGTTGAATTCGGGGAACACGCCCTGCGCCTCCAAGGCGGCCTGCGCCGCGCCGCTTTTCTCCCCGAAAGCCACTACGATCTTCGACCAATCATCGTTTTTGAGGCACCCATGTCTGCGTTTGAAGGCCTCGGAAGCCTCTTCGATCGCCTCGTTGCGCGGATATTTTACGGCATATTCCACGCTCGCCATGATGGGATAGGATGGCGAAGTGGTGCGAAAGGTTCGCACCCCGCGCAAAAGATGTTCCGCCCACTTCCCATTCGCGGAGACGACCGCCCCCTGCGTCATCGCGGGCAGGCTCTTGTGCACGCCGTCTACCCACATATCGGCAAATTTTCCGCCATACTCGGTGCAAAAGTGCAGGTGCGAACCGTGTGCGCCATCCAAAAGAAGGGGCTTATGCTCCCCGTCGCACAGCTCCCTCGCCGCCGCCATGGGCGCGAAAAAGCCGTAGTAATCGGGGGAAGTGAGAAGGAGGGCGTCCGCCTCTTTGAGCGCGGAGGCGATCTCCTCCTTTTGGGGTTGCATCGCGATGCCGCACCGCACCCTCTGCCCGATGGAGACGATCTCCATTCCCATCGCCTCGCAGGCGTGAAAGACGCTCGGATGGGAGAAGACGGGCGCGGCGATCTTTTTCGCCCCCGCCGCCTTCACGGCAAAGATCATGGAAAATACGCCCGCGGTGCTCCCGTCCGTCAAAAAGAAGGAGCGGGCCGCGCCCAGAATTCCGGCGGCGTCCTCCTCCGCCCGCGCGAGCACGCCGCGGGGGGCATAGAGGTTGTCCGAATAGGAGAGCTCGGTGATGTCCGCGCCCGCGCGTTTGTGGCCGGGGGTATGGAAGGAGATGTGCTCCCCCTTTTGCGAGAGAAGCATGTCCCTGATGTGCAGTTTCATCTTATTTTTTGGGCTTCATCGTCGGGAACAGGAGGACGTCGCGGATGCTCGCGCTGTTCGTGAGGAGCATCACGAGCCTGTCGACGCCGAGGCCGAGGCCGCCCGTGGGGGGCATGCCGTGGTTGAGGGCGTCGATAAAGTCCTCGTCCACCTGCGCATTCGCCCCCTGAGCGCGCTTTTTCGCGGCCTGTTCAGACATGCGTTTTTCCTGATCGATGGGGTCGTTGAGTTCGGAGAAGGCGTTGCCCATCTCCATTCCCATGATGAAGTATTCAAACCGTTCCGTCATAGTGGGATCGGAGGGCTTGCGCTTGGCAAGCGGAGAGATCTCGACGGGATAATCGTAGATGAAGGTGGGCTGGATGAGCTTGTCCTCCACGAAAGCATCGAAGAAGGCGGCGAGGATGTGCCCCTTCGTCTCCTTCCCCTTCTCGGTCTCGACGCCCTTTTCCGCGGCGACGGCCTTTGCCTCTTCGTCCGAGCAGATCTTATCGAAATCCACGCCCGAGTACTTCCTGACGGCCTCCACCATGGTGAGCTTTTCCCAATGGCCGAAGTCGAGCACGACGCCCTGGTATTCGATCTGAAGAGTTCCGCAGGCCTCCATGGCGACGAACTTATAGAGCTCCTCCACGAGGTCCATCACGGCGTGATAATCGACGTAAGCCTCGTAGATCTCCACTGTGGTGAACTCGGGGTTGTGCTTCGAGTCCATGCCCTCGTTGCGGAAGATGCGGCCCATCTCATAGACCTTCTCGAACCCGCCCACGATGAGGCGCTTTAAGTAGAGCTCCGTCTCGATGCGCAGGTACATATCGAGGTCCAGAGCGTTGTGGTGCGTTTTGAAGGGGCGGGCGTCGGCGCCGATCTCGATGGGAAGAAGGATGGGCGTCTCCGCCTCCAGAAAGCCGCGGCCGTCTAAAAAGGCGCGGATGGCGCGGACGATCTTCGCCCGCTTATAGAAGGTATCTCTTACGTCTTGGTTGACGATGAGATCGATATGGCGGAGGCGGTACTTGGTGTCCACGTTTTGCAGGCCGTTATACTTTTCGGGCAGGGGCAGAAGGGCCTTGGAGAGGAGCACGAGCTCTTTTGCGTGCACGCTCACTTCCCCCGTCTGCGTCTTGAAGACAAACCCCTTCACTCCCACGATGTCGCCGATGTCGAAGTCCTTCTTATAAGAAGTATATACCTCTTCGCCCACGTCTTGCCGCGTGATATAGATCTGGATCTGCCCGAAGCGGTCGGCAATGTGCGAGAAGGAGGCCTTCCCCATGATGCGGCGGGACATGAGCCGCCCCGCGATCACGACGTCCTTCCCCTCGAGAGCCTCGAAGCCGCCCTTGATCTTTTGGGAATCGGCGTCGATGGGATAGCTCGTCGTAAGGTAGGGGTCGCGCCCCTCGGCACACAGTTTGAAAAGTTTTTCGCGGCGGATGCGCGCCTGTTCGGCGAGCTCCTCCTGCGCGGTTCTCTCTTCGTCCATGAAAAGCTCCTTCAGTCGATCTTGACGATCTTCAGCACATAATCGCCGTCGGGGGCCTTGACGGTGACCTTATCCCCCTTCCTGCGGCGGAGAAGAGCCGCACCCACGGGGGACTCGTTGGAGATGATATTCTTCATGGCGTCCACTTCGGTGGTGCCCATGATGGTATAGGTCTCCTCCTCCCCGAGCTCTTCATCGTAGACCGTGACCTTGGAACCGAGGTGCACGACGGAGGTATCGTCGTTCTCCTCGATGATGACGGCGTTTTTGATCTTATAGTCGAGCTCGGCGATCTCGCCCTCGTTGGCGGCCTGTTCGTTCCGCGCCGCATCGTACTCGGCGTTCTCGGAAAGGTCCCCGTGGCTACGCGCTTCCTGTATGCGCTCCACGATCTCCGCACGCTTGACCTTGGTGAGGTAGTCGAGCTGTTTGACCGCCTCTTCGTACCCCTTTTTCGTCATAAAGAACTGATCTGCCATTTTTTCACTCCCTGCGCCGAAGCGCAAAATTTTCTAATAATATGACCGTGATCTTCCCAAAGACCACGGCTCGTTTTCTCTATTATATCGTATGCGCGCGCGATTGTCAACTTCTTTTCCGCGCAGGGAAAACTTTTCCCTCCCCAATAAGTTGCATTTTTCCGAGAATTTCGCTATAATGGCGGTATGCTTCGGATCTGGGCAAAAGTTTACCGCGATGAGCGCATCTCCGCGCAGACGACGTATGAGAGCGGAGAAAAGTTCTCTTACGCCGATTTTTTCCGCTATCTCACCGAGATCTGCGGCGCGCTCGATATTCCCACGCCCGTCCTGCTCAAGACGCATCTTTTCAATTTTGCGAAATTCCGCCACGTCGTGTTCCGCCCGCGCGATTTCATGGAGAGCGTGGACTTTGAAAAACTCGTGCTCGAAAATCTCCTTTGAGCGGCCTTCGGCGTCCCGCCTTCACGAGAGATATTTGAGGGGGCGGAAAGCGACGAAAAAGAAGAAGAGCCACAGGGCGGCGACGCCCGCGAGCGAGAGGATGGCGCGGTAGACGGCAACGCTCCCCGCGCAGAGAAAGAGCAAGAGGTCGAACCCCGAGAGGGCGTAGACGGCGGCAAAGATCCCGAAAAGGATCAGGATCGCCGATGAAATGACGGTGGTGATCTTCATGCCCGCAGTATGCGCCTTTTTGCAAACTTTATAGAACATGAAGAAAAATGCCGCTACCATGTCCGAAACTTCTCTTCTTTCGCAGACATGGGCGGCTCTTTTTTTATGGAATGGATACGGACATGGGTAAACTCCGATATTACCAATCCTGTTTTTTGAGCGATTTATCCTTTACGTCGTCGTAAAAGGAAAAGTATTTCGCCTTCCACTCGGCGGGAGATAGGGGCGCATCGTTTCCCGCGAGATAGGCGGCGTATTCCTCGATCTCTTCGGGCGTAAAATCCCCCTCGGAGAGCTCTTCATATTCGGAAAAAAGTTTCATGAGCGCGAGCTTGTCCATCTGCCCTCCCCCCTTTTTTTCATTATACCATGCGCCGCGGCAAAATGCAAGCGCGTGCAATTTTTCGGGCGGCCGACCTTGACATTCCGCCCGCGATATACTATAATAGAAAATGAGGTGATTGCAATGGACAAGAATTTAATGTTGGAAGAAGACGTCATTGCCGCATGGGTGCGACTTACGGGCCTTCTCAAGAACACGCGGCTTACCGACGGGCTTCAATACAATGAAGCGATCATCATGAACATCGTCTACCGCAAATACCGCGAGGACGGCGTGGGGGAAGTTTCCTTCAAAGACCTCGTGACCGAGACGAGCATGCTGAAATCGCTCGTCAACCGCACCATCGATTCGCTCGTGAAGCGCGGCCTTCTGGAACGCTATTCGGGGGAGATCGACCGCCGCACTTCCTTCGTGCGCCCCGTGCGGGACAACCTGCACGCCTACCTCGAACTGCACGAACGCACCCTCGACATGGTCCACCAGATCGTCGAGATCATCGGCCGCGACGACGCCGAGGCCTTCGTGCGCCTTTCCAACAAACTCGCCAAAGTGCTGCTTTCTTGAGCAGAAGGCTTCCCCATTTCAAAAGGGAAAGCTACCGCCGCAGGGGACTGATAGGGGTTGACACATTCTAAAATTCGTCATGCTGAGCCTGTCGAAGCATCACCGCAGTATAAAAAAGGTGATTCCTCGACAAAGCTCGGAATGACGAATCATAAGCTTGTTCACACTGTCATGCCGAAGCACAAGCCACGCTATCATTCCAAGCCGAAGGCTGAAGGCGGGGCTTTTTTATTTTACGACATAAACGATGCCCGCGGCGTTGGGCCCGATATGCGCCCCCACCGCGCAGTTGATGCGAAAGACGCGTTCATGCGTACATTTACATGCGTCCATCAGGGCGCGGGCAGGCACGTCGGAATTCGTCTGTAAAAAGTAAACGGGATAATCGGGGCATACCATGTCTGCGGTGAAGCGTTCGGCGATCTCCTTGATCGCGCGTTTTTGGCCGTGCGCCCTGCCCGTCATCACCACGCGCCCGTCCGCCGAGACGCCCACGATGGGCTTGATCTTCATAAGATCCCCGAGAAAGGCGGTCGCGCGCCTCACCCTTCCCCCGCGGCAGAGATATTCGAGGGTATCGACGAAGGCATGCAGACGGATGCGCGGGCGGAGATCTTCCAAGAGGGCGACGACCTCCGCAAGGGGTCTTTGCCTATTCGCGGCCGCCGCCTCCACGAGGTAGCGCAACATGCAGGTGGTACAAGCCGTCTCAAAGACATACACGTTTGGAAATTCTTTTGCGGCGAGGCGGGCGGCGTCCGCCGTGCCCGAGAGCGCAGAGGAGATGAGAAGCACGAGCGTCTCCTCCCCGTCGCTCGCGCGGAAGGCTTCTTGAAATTGCGCGGGCGAGGGCTGGGCGGTATGCGGGAATTCTCCACCGATGAGACGGCGGTAAAATTCATCTTTTTCCATTTCCACGCCGTCGAGATAGGCCTCCTCCCCGAAAACGATCGTCAGCGGAATGACCTTCACGCCCAGCTCTTCCGCCTCCCAAGGCATGATCTCCGAGGAAGAATCTGTGATGATATGCAACATTTTTTACTCCGAAAAACTTTTTGTCTGTAAATAATATACCCTATTTGGTTCACTTTGTCAACGAAATAAGAGATGAATTTGCAAATTGCGTTCATTTTTTCCGATCGAAAATTTGCGGACGAGGGCATGGATCGCGTCTCCCCGCCTAAAGCGTCTTGTAAGGAAGGGCGTAACTTCTCATATTTTTACGATAACTTCGGGTCATAGTCTTGACAAACATTATATTTATGACTATAATATATGCGAATCGAAATTTTTCGATATGCTAAGGAGGAAAAAATATGACATCGGAAACCTGCACGACGGAGGCCATTGCCGAAGCCGAGCCGCAGAGGGTCAATACCCCCGCGCAAAAAGTCTTTTCGGCGATCGGGTATATTCCGCTTGTGGCCTTTGCGGTCTTCGCCCTCTCGCTCTTCGGGCTGTTTGCCGTACCGCTCTTCGGAAGCACCGGCATCTATTCTTACACCGCCGCAGTCCAAGCCTACCCGAAGTTGAAGGCCTGCCTCATCGTCCTGTATGTATTTCTCGCATGCTCGGCGCTCTATACGGCGGGGATCGCGGTAGCCGTCTTCGGGAAGAAGAAGTCCCCCGGGCGGCATGAGACGCTCACCGTCATCCTGCCCTTCTATTCTTTGATCTTCTACATCCCCGCGTTTGCGACCTCGATCGCGGTCACGAGCTACACTTGGGGTGCGGGCTATGGCGGGCTCATCCTCAACCTGGTCACGGATGCCTGCCTCGCCCTTACGATCATCTGCGCGGCCACCAGAGCGATTTGGGGCAAGGTATGTCCGAAGTATAAGGCTCGGGAAGAGGCGGCAGATGAGAGCATCGTTCCCGTGAAAAAGAAGAAGGGTCGCAATTTGGCGGCTGAATTCTTCGTCGCGATCGCAATGCGCCGCGACGTCATCATCGCGACCGCGGGCCTCGTGCTCGCCATCGTCGGCGTCGCCGTCCCTTGGTTCAGATCCTCCGGGCTTTTCTCCTTTGAAATCAAAGGGTTCGGCAAACTTATAAACCCCTCCCTTCTTATGGCGGCAAAGTCGATGGCCATCCTTGCGGTGATCTTCTCCGCGCTTTGCCTTGCGATGACCCTCCTGCGCTCCATCGGCGTCTTAAAGGCTTCGAGCGGCGTCCGCGGGTTTGTCTCGATCTTCACCCTTCTCCTCGGCTTCATCGCCTTCATTCTCGGGCTCTTGTTTGCCGAAAGGCTGTCTTTGCATCTCTCCATTGAAGCGGGCGAAAGCGTGGGAAGCATGTTGGGCTCTTCGTCGGGAGCCGTCCTCCTGCTCTGCGGTTCGTTCATCGCCGCCCTCGGCTTCATCCATCCTGTATATGCCCTCGAGGAGACCAGAGAGTTCTGGCGCAGATTCGGCCAAGGGGTGAAGGCGGCCGTCGCGTGGATCGGGCTTTACGGCCCTATGCTGTTCACGCTCGGCGGGGTGGCCCTCGGCGTCTCGGGCATTTGCCTGAAATGGTTTACCTCGAACGGCATGGGCACGACTTTGTTCAATATCTATGGGCTGGGTCAGCTCAGCGGGATCCCCTCTGTGATCGTGGAGGTATCTGCGCTTCTCGCTTTGGCGGGAACGATCGTCTGTTGTGTGCTCACCATACTTGAGACTTTGGGCGTGAGAGATTTCAACCTCGGAGTGAGGCTCGGGGCCTTCATTCCGACGCTCGTGTTTGCCCTCGTCACCTTCGGGCTCACGTTGGGGATGTCCTTTAAGCTCTCGCTCGTCTCCCCCGGCGTCGGGTTCTATCTCCTGTTTGCAGGGGCGATCCTCTCCGCGATCTGGTTCCAGGCCAACCGCAGTGTGCGCCAGCTCAGCGAATTGCGCATCTTCAATACCTGATCGCTCTTGTGGCATAAAACAGTCGCTTCAAGCGGCAGGGATTGCGCTTTTGAATATCCCTTCATTCCAAGCCTGCACAGGACGAATGAGCTGAAACGGCTATACCATGTCCGAAAAACTATCCTCGAAGGATCCCGAAGTACGAAGTATGTACTTTCATTAAAGAGATCCTTCGAGGATTTTCTTTATCGAACCGCATAAAAGCCGTTCGGCCTATAATGACGCGTTTTAGTATAGAAAAAACACTTGCAAATGCAAGTGTTTTTGTCTGAAATCCGGCAGCTACCTATCCTCCCCGGGCCGTTGGCCACCCCGCCCGCATTCTCATTTACACCAAGGGCGGCACGAGCCGAAGGCGAAGTGGCGCGTAGCGCGAAATGGCAAAGTGGAGACTTTCTTTTGTAATACTGAGCCGCCGAGGAACGAGGCGCGTCGAAGTATCACCTTGTTTATATTGCGGTGATGTTTCGACTTCGGCTTCGCCGCCGCTCAACATGACGTATTTAGAACGTGAGCCAAGTACTTTCGGCGTAAGAGAGCTTAACGGGACGGTAAAGCCGTAATCGGCAGTTCGCTTTCCCCTCTCTTTCTCGGTACGGCTTGCCCCAGAAGTTAAGCTCTCCAACTGCATACAAAAAAGAAGGCATCGCATGATACCTTCTTTTTTGTCTGAAATCCGGCAGCTACCTATCCTCCCGGGCCGTTAGGCCAAGTACTTTCGGCGTAAGAGAGCTTAACTTCTGTGTTCGGGATGGGAACAGGTGGATCCTCTCTGCTATCGCCACCGGAATGGTATATATAACGCCTCATGGCGCGATATATCTTTGTATTGTCGTTAAAAGTTTCCCCCTTTAACGACACGGGATAACGTCTGAATTGCTTCCGGCGGTATCTTTCGGGGTCACGTTTGCGATGTTCGGACTTCGTATCAGGGGATTCTCTCGGCTTCTACGAAGCCTCGGAATGACAGGTTACCCCCGCTTCCAAATTACTTGCGCGAGCAGGGTTTCCCTGCGCTGCGCGCCCCAATTTGCTACGCCACCGCACGCTTATTGTCTTTGAGGACAATTCAGGTCGCGGGCGACGGAGCTTTGAGATGATGGAAGCTAACCCTCACGAAATTCTTTGCCCTTATTTTCGGAGCTCCGCGCGGGATCCTTCGACAAGCTCGGGATGACGCCTGCGGCGTCCGCGCGGACGGCATTCTATAAAAGAATTTTGCGAAACCTTTCTCGCAAACTGACAACTGCACAGCGAAGTACGTTTTCATACTGGGTACGCATGGCGACTCGTAGAAATCATAGCATTTCTCGTAATTCAAGATCCGTAAGTTCGCTCTCAACTTTTGTTGAGATCAAGC
>CANQFB010000011.1 GCA_947598205.1 uncultured Clostridia bacterium | reverse complement strand
GCGCGTGTCGAAACATCACCGCAGTATAAAAAAAGGTGATACTTCGACTTCGCTACGCTCAGTATGACGATTTTAAGGGGGTGGGGCGTCGCTTCTTAATCGTCATGTTGAGCCGCGCGGTGCGCGCGTGTCGAAACATCACCGCAGTATAAAAAAAGGTGATACTTCGACTTCGCTACGCTCAGTATGACGATTTTAAGAATGGTGTGTTGTTTATTATAGCGTTTTTATTGAGGGGGTTCTTCGGAGAGTTGTCCCGTCGGAAAGTCTTATGCACTTTATTGCCTCAGAATGGCGCTTACCACTTGCAATCTTTTTTCAAAACCGTTATAATAAAATCATGGCAAAACCGAGCAAATTCTTACGCAATTTTTGCATCATCGCGCATATCGACCACGGCAAGAGCACCATTGCAGACCGCATTATGGAGCTCACGG
The DNA here is from genome assembly GCA_947598205.1 of uncultured Clostridia bacterium. Taxonomy (GTDB): domain Bacteria; phylum Bacillota; class Clostridia; order Christensenellales; family Borkfalkiaceae; genus Gallimonas. The sequence continues at coordinate 49,117 of CANQFB010000011.1, read as the reverse complement.
GGCAGGTCTCTAAGCGCGATATGGAGGAGCAACTTCTCGATAGCATGGATATCGAACGGGAGCGCGGCATCACCATCAAGCTCGCGCCCGTCCGCATGTATTATACCGCCCTCGACGGGAACGAGTATGAGTTCAACCTCATCGATACCCCCGGGCATGTGGACTTCACCTATGAAGTCAGCCGTTCCCTCGCCGCCTGCGAAGGGGCGATTTTGGTGGTGGACGCGACCCAAGGGGTGGAGGCGCAGACGCTCGCGAACGTCTACCTCGCCCTCGAGAACAACCTCGAGATCGTGCCCGTCATCAACAAGATCGACCTCTCTTCCGCCCGCATCGAGGAGACCAAGGGGGAGATCGAGGACGTGATCGGGCTCGACGCCTCCGAGGCGCCCTGCGTCTCCGCAAAAGAGGGGACGAATATCCGCGATATTTTGGAGGCGGTCGTCAAACTCATTCCGCCGCCCGACGGCGATACCGACGCGCCCCTTTCCGCCCTCATCTTCGATAGCTATTATGATAACTACAAGGGCGTCATCCTCTTTGTCCGCATCAAGGACGGAAGCGTGAAGGTGGGGGACGCTATCAAGACCTTCCGCTCGGATCGCATCTATGAAGTTACGGAAGTGGGGGCGTTCGCGCCCGCCCTGCAACCCAAAGAGATCTTGAAGGCGGGGGAAGTGGGCTACATCGCCGCGAGCATCAAATCCATCGAAGACGTCGCCGTGGGCGATACGGTGACGGGCGCACAGCGCCCCGCAAGCGCGCCCCTGCCCGGCTATAAGGAAGTCCAGCCCGTCGTCTTTTCGGGCATCTATCCCTTGGACGGGAGCAAGTTCCTCGACCTCAAAGAGGCCATCTTAAAGCTTAAACTCAACGACGCGTCGCTCACCTTCGAGCCCGATAATTCCGTCGCGCTCGGCTTCGGCTTCCGTTGCGGATTCTTGGGACTTCTGCATATGGAGATCGTCGAGGAGCGCATCGAGCGGGAGTTCAACCTCGAGATCATCACGACGGCGCCCTCCGTCTCTTACGTCGTCCACAAGACAAACGGGGATACCATGTCTGTGGATAACCCCTCACATTTGCCGCCCGTCTCCGAGATCGATTACATGGAAGAGCCCATCGTGAAGGCGGAGATCTTTACCCCGCCCGACTATCTCGGTTCTATTATGGACCTCTGTCAGGACCGCCGCGGCGTGTTCAAAGATATGACCTATCTCGATACAAGGCGGGTCAAGCTCGAGTACCGCCTTCCCCTTAACGAGATCGTCTATGATTTTTTCGACGAACTCAAATCCCGCACCAAGGGATATGCGAGTTTCGACTACGAACTTGTGGGGTACGAAAAGAGCCCGCTCGTCCGCCTCGACATTCTTCTCAACGGGGAGATCTGCGACGCGCTCTCCCTCATTGTGCATGAAGATCGGGCTTATGCGCGCGGCAGGATGTTGTGCGAAAACTTGAAGGACGCCATTCCCCGCCAGCTCTTCGAGGTGCCCGTGCAGGCCGCGATCGGCGGGAAGATTATCGCCCGCGAGACGGTGAAGGCGGTGCGGAAGGACGTCCTCGCCAAGTGCTACGGCGGCGACATCACGCGCAAGAAGAAGCTCCTCGAGAAACAGAAAGAGGGCAAAAAGCGCATGCGGAAGGTGGGAACCGTCGAAGTCCCCTCCGAAGTGTTCATGCAAATTTTGAAGACGAACAAGGACAAGTGATGACTTTTTTTGAAGCGGTGTATGAGGTCGTCTCCCGCGTGCCGAGGGGGAAGGTCATAACCTACGGCATGATCGCGCGGGCGATCGGGCATCCGCGTGCGGCAAGGCAGGTGGGGAATGCCCTTCACCATAACCCCACGCCCATTATCGTTCCCTGCCACAGAGTGGTGAACAGGGAGGGGCGGCTCGCTCCCGCATTCGCCTTCGGCGGCCCCGATGTGCAGGCGCGCCTTCTCGAAAAAGAGGGCGTCCCCGTCGTCGACGGCTACGTCGATTTGGAGAAATATTTGTGGCGCGAATAGCTGCCCCCTTTGAAGGGGGCGGCTCCCGCGGAGCGGGTGGTGGGGGTTGAATTATGCGCACTAAAATTAAAAATCATAATCTCGTGAGAAATGCGAAATCTTTGCGAAAAAATGCGACAGACGAAGAGAAAAAACTATGGTATCGCTTTTTGGTTAACCTGCCTGTGAAATTTACGAGGCAAAAGGTGATCAATCGTTATATCGTTGATTTTTATTGCGCGGAGAAAAAAATCGTGATCGAATTGGATGGTGCGCAACATTTTGAAGATGCCGCAAAGGAACAGGACAGACTTCGTGACGCCTTTCTCGAAGAGATGGGCTATACCGTTCTCCGCTATTCCGATAAAGAATTAAATTCAAACTTTAAGGGCGTTTGCGAAGATATTTATAATCATCTGGGGATATAAGAGCCCCCACCTGTCTCACTTCGTTCGCCACCCGCCCCCATAAATAGGGGCAGGTAAAAGGAGGTACCCATGCCCGGGATATACGTTCACATTCCATTCTGCAAACACAAATGCACCTACTGCGATTTCACGTCTTTTCCCAACCGTCTGAACTTCGCCGAGGCGTATATGGCGTGCCTGATGAAGGAGGCCGAGATGCGTGCGAAGGAGCTCGAGAAAGTCACCTTCGACACCGTCTATATCGGCGGGGGGACGCCCTCCGTCGTCGATCCCAAATACATCTATGGCATCATGGCGAAGATCGTGAAGAGCTTTCATCTTTCCAAAGATCCCGAGGTCACGATCGAGATGAACCCCGGCACGGTGGATGCGGAAAAAATACAAATTTACAAGCGGGCGGGGATCAACCGCTTCTCGGTGGGCTTGCAGACGGCCAACGATAGACAGCTCGAAGAGATCGGCAGGATCCACAACAGTAAGGACTTTGTCGCGTGCGCAAAACTTCTGCGCGGGGAAAATTTTTCGGCCGATATTATGCTCGGTCTCAAGGGGCAGACAAGGGAGGACGTTGCCGCGACGATCGCCCTTGCAGACGATAACGGTGCCACCCATGTCTCGATGTATGCACTCACGCCCGAGGACGGAACGCCCATCTACACCGACTATTTGAACGGCGAACTTCCCGACGGCGACGAAGTAGCCGCCCTCTACGACTATGGCTTTGAGCTCCTCAAAAAGCGGGGCTACATGCGCTACGAGGTGAGCAACTTCTGCAAACCCGGCTTCGGCAGCCGCCACAACCTCAACTATTGGAAGCGGGGGGAATATATCGGGCTGGGCGTCTCGGCGAGCTCCTTCTTCTTCGGGAAGCGGTTCACCAATACCTTCGATTTAGACGAATATATGAAGTGCATCCTCTCGGGGCACTTTCCCGTCATCGAGAGCGAGGAAGTTTCGGAGAAGGATGCGAAATTCGAGTTCGTGATGCTGGGCCTTCGCACGGTGTTCGGGATCTCTTCTGCCGCCTACAAAAAGCAGTTCAAGAGCGATTGGAAGGAGGATTTCAAGGGGGCATACGAGAAGACGAAAACCTATCTCGAAGAAGCGGGGGACATTACGAAGATCAAAGACGAATACCTCTATGTTCAGAACCAAATTTTAACGGAATATATGGAATAAATTTAAAAAAATACAAAGGCTCCTCCCTTGGGAGGAGCTGTCACACTTCGCGTGACTGAGGTGGGGAATTTCATAACGTCATTCCGCCCCGTGCTTCAACATGACGATCCCCACCCCCTTTTGTTCCCCCTCCCAAAGGAGGGGGTTTCGATTTTGTCTTTATCTCATCGTAGAGGGTTTGTTTCAGACATGGTATGGCTGTTTTCGCTCAAAGGAGAGATTGATAATTCTTTTTTCATGTATCTCGGCTCATATTCGCGGTAGCCGTTTTTGGGATAGAAGGCGTATGCCTCGAACCATTGTTCCCGCGGTGCGCCGAGATGGACCTTCGAGAGGGTGATCCCCCTTGCCCGCATGGCCTGTTCTGCGGTTTGCAGAAGCGCAGTGCCGATCCCTTTGCGTTTTTCGGAGGGCTTCACATACAGCCTATGAAGAAAGGCTTCCGTCGTACCTTCTATTTTGGAATAGCCGATGCACCCGACCACTCTGTCATTTTCATCGATGGCAATGTAGAACGCATCGCCGCGCTCCAAGTAATTTGCGGTGATATCCAATAGATCTTCGTTGATCGTGGGCTTTCTTCCAAGTGCGTCTTTGGCTTGCAGGACCATGAAGATCATATCATCGCGGTAGCGTTCATCGTATGATAGAATTTGCATTCTTCCTCCGTGGAACTTACGTTATAGGGGATTCTTGGCGGGTTGGGTTTTGCGTTTTCATCCTTATTGTTCGGCTACTTCGTCGCTACGCTCCTCGTGCCGCGCTTAGTCTACAAATAGAAGCTTCGCGCGGGGCAGAATGACGCGTTGACCTCGGACATGGTATGGGCATTCTTGTTCAAATGATTTTTACCAGCCCTCAGAGGGGTCGAAGCCGTAGACTTGGACGATCTCAAAGAGGGGAGAGCGGGCAATGTCGCGCGGGGTGACGAGCGCGCCGCCGTTTGAATCGATCTCGAAGCCGCAATTCTTATATGCCTGCCAGACGAGGTGGGCGCATTGGGTCTCAGTGGGCGATGTGCCCTGGTCCTTCTTCGAAAAGATCCCCACGGTGAGCGAATAGGGGATGTCCACGAGGTGCGCTTCGCCCTCATCCGCCACCGCCCGTCTTCTGGTAGCATACTCCTCGTCGCTCTCGCCGTCCAACCGTTTCAGCCGCAATAGGATGAAGTTTGAAGATCGGGAAAACCAGGGCAGGCCGGAGCCTCGGTTGGCCTGTCGCAGCTTCCGGCTTTTGATGCCGAGGGCGACGGACTGGAGCATCCTTCCTTCGGATAGAATGAGCGCCGCGTGCCCGTGCCTGTATCCCACCGTATGGGTGGAAGAGGTCACGATGACATCGCCTGCCTCGGGGGTGACAATGGGCGCCTCGAAGAATTCCTCCCCGTCCTTCCCTTGAAGGACATCGTGATAGGTGAGTCCGGGGACGACCTCGGTGTGCAGGAGCGCTCCTTCATAAAAAAGGGCGTTCTGGAAATATAGAAGAGAATTTTCCCCTGCCGACAGCACCTGTTTTTCGAGGGCATCCTTAGAGAGGATGCCCGTCTGTTTTTCGAGCAAAGCAAAATCATCCTCATTCCAAGTCGAACTATCCCTGGAGAGGACCGCGGAGATATCCACTTTTTCGTAGGTGGGAAGGGTGCGCACTCCGCCATCCACTGTTGCCGACGCAATGAGGACGGTGAGACCGCAAGCAAAAACAAAGATGAAAAAGGCAAGCAGGACGGAAAGCGCGACCAAAATTTTATGGTAGGGCTTATTTTTCACAATGACCGCATTATAGCATGCGGCGTGGAGATTGTCAAGAGCTTACAAGGTCAACCGCTCATCCTGCGGGCGAGCACTTCGCCCGTCTCGCCGCCGAGGAGGAGGGAGACGGTTTGCCCGTCTTTATCCACGATGCCCACATAATAATATACGGCGTCCCGCTTGAGAAGGCGCACGCGGAATTCGCCATAGAACACGCCATCCCTCGTCATGCGGGCCACGGTCTCCTTCTCGTGTTCGATCGCAAAGTTCAGCGCCTGTTCGGGGGAGATGGTCTTCTCCGTCTTGACAGATGTCGCGACGATCTCGCGCGTCTCATCCCCCCATTTGATCGAGATCGACACGGAGCCTCGGGGGAAGGTATCGAGCCCCTGCGAATAGTAGTAGTCGCCGCGGACGTTCCGATAGGAAGCCTCGCCGCCCCACGTCGTCTCTCCCGTCACAAAGACGGAATAATCGGCGCTTCTTTCCGTCACGAAGGAGATCTCGGCGAGTTTGGAGGAAGGGCAGGCCACACCGTCGTCCGCATAGGGGTATTCGCGTTCGGAAAGGGAGAGGGTGAGGGAAAACTCCTCCGTCTCGGCGACGAAAATATCCGACTTGACTTCGGAGATATGTTTTTTATAGTCGTATTTCCTCCCGCAGCCCGCAAAGGCAAAGAGGGGGAGGACGCATAGCGGCAAGCATGCCAAAAAACCTTTCTTCATGCTATCAAATTATGAAAATCCCTCTTTCTTCATGACAACATCCCCGATTTCTCTTGCAAATTTTTTTCTCATGTGCTATAATATCAATATTAGATAGAACCGAGAAAGAGCGCGAAATTTCCGATGCGACAAAGAAACATTGTTTTCAAGACAATTTTTATCACCTTCGGCGTGGCCCTGATCCTCGCGATCGCCGTCTTCGGCATCGTCTCTTTGGCCGCGCCCGCGACCATGATGCGCTTTACCGAATCGCTCGGGCTCATGCAGGTCAGCGGGGATTACGCCTTTCAGGAATACGAACGCTCGGGCTCTTTGGATTGCCTTGCCCGCTCCTTCATCATCGCGGCGGAGCGCGGCAAATATTCCACCGCAGAGGAACGCTTCGAGCTCCTCTATGAAGATGACGGGTTTGAAGCCTTCTGCATCGGGCAAGACGAGGCCGTCGTCGCCGGGGAAGAGTGGGAAGAGGCGGGCTCTTACCTGCCCGGGACGTACCGCGCCTTCCTGTGCGGCCTCGCGGCCCGCGCGAAATACCGCCTTGCAAAGACGGACGAGGAGAAGGCGGAGGTCATCGTCTTTGCCGTCGGCGAGACGGGGCAGGCCTTCCCCGCGGGAAATCCCTCCATCGCGCTTGCGCTGGAGGCCCTGAAGGCGGAAGATGTTCCCTTCTGCACCGCGCTTGAGGAGGCGCTTGAGGAGGGGGAATTTGAACAGAACGAAGATTTTCTCGCCATTTCCTCCCTTCTGAAGGGGGAAGCGCAAGCCGCTTAAACCTTTCGGAGTTTTGTTTTTTCAGAACATTTGCATGAAGACGCCCCCAATCGGGCGTTTTTCGATAGAGGGAAAATATGCAACACCAAACCATTCTCATCCTCGATTTCGGCGGACAATACAGCCGCCTTATTGCCCGCCGCGTGAGGGAACTCAAGGCCTTATGCCATGTCGTTCCATGCGATACGGCCATAGATAAGATCGGGGCGATGCGGCCCATCGGGATCATCCTCTCGGGCGGGCCGAACAGCGTCTTAAAGGAGGGCGCGCCGCGTATCGCAAAGGAGATCTTTGCGCTCGGCGTCCCCGTTCTCGGCATCTGCTACGGGGCCCAGCTCATCGCCCAGACTTTGGGCGGCGAGGTCGCCCGCGCCGAAGTGGGGGAATACGGAAGAAGGGAGTGCTTCATCATAAAGGACACACCCATGTCCGAGGGTATCCCCTCACGGAGCATCTGTTGGATGAGCCATACCGACCGCATCACGGCCCTTCCCGAAGGGTTTGAAGTCTATGCCTCCACCCGTACCTGCCCCGTGGCCGTGTTCGGCTCAACGGCGAAGAAGATCTTCGGCATCCAATTCCACCCCGAAGCCGTCCATTCGGAATTCGGCGGGAAATACATCGAGAATTTTCTCTACCGCATTTGCGGCGCTACGGGCGATTGGACGATGAAGGGGTTTGCGCAGGAGACCGTCGCCCGTCTTCGCGAAAAGATCGGGGGCAGAAGGGCGGTCTGTGCGCTCTCGGGCGGGGTAGATTCGGCCGTCGCCGCCGCCCTCGCCTACCGTGCGGCGGGGGGAGAACTCAAATGCGTGTTCGTCGACCACGGCCTTCTGCGCAAGGGGGAGGCGGATGAGGTCATGCGCGTCTTTTCGCGAAGGCTCGGCATGGACGTTTGCAAAGTGGACGCCGCCGACCGCTTTTTGCATGCGCTGGAGGGGGTCGCCGATCCCGAGGAGAAACGAAAGATCGTCGGGGAGCAGTTCATCCGCGTCTTCGAGGAGGCCGCAAGCCGCATGGGCGGGGCAGATTATTTGGTGCAGGGGACCATCCATCCCGACGTCGTCGAAAGCGGAAGGGGGGCGAGCGCCCTCATCAAGAGCCATCACAATGTGGGCGGCCTGCCTTCCTCCATGCAATTCAAGGAAATTTTAGAGCCCGTATGCGATCTCTTTAAGGATGAAGTGCGCATGGTGGGGCTCGAGCTGGGCCTTCCCGAAGAGATCGTCTGGCGCAGGCCCTTCCCCGGGCCCGGGCTCGCCATCCGCATTATGGGGGAGGTGACGAAGGAAAAGCTCGACCTTCTCCGCGACGCCGACGCCATCTTGGAGGAAGAGGTGAAACGGGCGGGGCTCGAACGCGCCCTGTGGCAGTATTTTTGCGTACTTACCGACAGCCGCACGGTGGGCGTGCAGGGGGATTCCCGCACCTACGAGAATGTCATCGCCGTGCGCGCCGTGACGGGTTCCGACGCCATGACGGCCGATTGGGCGAGGCTTCCCTTCGACCTTTTGGAGAGAGTTTCGACGCGCATCACAAGCGAGGTGAAGGGGGCAAACCGCGTCGTATACGACGTCACTTCCAAACCTCCCGCAACCATCGAGTGGGAGTAATATTCGGGGGTATATGATGGAAAAATGCGCGTGGTGCAGAGACGGGGGACTGAACGAAACGTATCACGATACCGAGTGGGGCGTGCCCCTCTTCGACGACAGAAAGCAGTTTGAATTTCTGATGCTCGAGGTGATGCAGTGCGGGCTCTCGTGGACGCTTATGCTCAAAAAGCGGGAGATCTTCCGCGCCGCGTTCGACGGATTCGACTATGAGAAGGTCGCCCGCTACAGCGAAGAGGATGTGGAGCGCATTTTAGAGACGCCGAACATGATAAGATCGGAGCGCAAGGTGCGCGCCGTCATTTGGAACGCGCAGAAATTTTCGGAGGTCGCCGAAGAGTTCGGCTCGTTTTCAAACTTCATCTGGAGCTTTTCGGGCGGAAAGACTTTGATTTACCCGCGCCATCAAAGAGAGTGGGTCGCGCGCAACCCTCTTTCGGACATGGTGGCCTCGGAACTCATACGAAGGGGCTTCAAATACCTCGGCCCGATCACCGTATATTCGCATTTGCAGGCATGCGGCGTCATCTGCGACCACGAGGAAAACTGCCCGCGCTACGCATATATCACGGAGAATTTCCCCATCGAGATCCGCGAGGGGGAACTATAGGCCGAAGAAATTCTTATTGAATATCACGGAGGGATGATCGGGGGCTGCCGCCTCCGATTTTTTATGATATTCGAGGGCTTTTTCCCGTTCGCCGAGGGCAAAGTGACAGACGACGAGCTCGAGAAGGGGCACGACGGTTCGGCAGTCGGGGAGCTCGAAATCGCCCTCCGCGCTGTGATCTCGCGAGGAGAGGGCGGCCTCGTACCAATAGACTGCCTCGCGGTATTTTTTCTGCATCTTGAAGAGAGCGCCGATGTCGCAGAGCACGGAGGAGCGGGGTTCACCGTACTGAAAACTTTTGAAGAGCGCCCCGAGCGCGCCCGCAAGATCCCCCTTGGCGAGGCGGCAATTTGCAACGATCCTGCACGCCTCGATCTTGTTCACATACCATCCGCCGCCCGCAAGCATCTCCGTGAGGATCGCCTCCGCCTGCGTATAAAGTTTATGGTCGAAGAGTTCCCTCCCGAAGTAGAAGAGATCGCGCGGAGAGAGGGGTTCGCGCTCCGCCCACTTCTCATAGATCCGAAGGTTTCGCATGCTCTGCCCTTTCTCCCGCGGAAGGTGCTCGACGGTAAAGCCGCTTTTTATAATTTTCCCGAAAGGAGGGATGCACTCGTGGACATGCCCCCTCCATTTTGCCTCGGGGCAGTTCTTTACGACCCGCTCGCGGAGATAGACGAGCCCGCCCGAACGGTAGGGGCACATCACGGTGTCCGCACCCGTCTTTTCGAGCTCTTTACGAAGTTGAAGGAATTTTTGCGCGTCTTCGGGGGAGATGACGTCGTCGGCGTCGAGCCACAAAAGATAGTCGCCCGAAGCGTGGGAGAAGGAGAAATTGCGGGCCGCGGCGAAGTCGTCTTCCCACTGATAAAAGAAGAGACGGTCGGTATATTTTTCGGCGATGGAAGCCGTATTGTCTTTTGAACCCGTATCCACGACGACGATCTCGTCGGCGAGCCCCTTCGCCCCCTCAAGGCACCGCCCGAGGGTCTCTTCTTCATCCCTTACGATCATGCAAAGCGATACTTTCATAGTCACCCCGATCTCTTTTCCAAAATATGATGAGATAGGGCGGTTTGTTACGCCTCAAATTTACAAGCGGCGGCCCGCGCAAGAGCGGGTCGCCGTCGGGAGGTTTTTATGATGATTTACAGACGTTGCCCTTCGTGCGGGAACTGCCCCTGCACGTGCGGTATGATCGGTTATCCCTGCGGATGCGGCGGCGGACGCGGGGCGACGGGTGCGACGGGCCCTCAAGGCCCTACGGGCCCTCAAGGTCCTGCGACGATCACCGTCGGACAGACGATCACGGGCGACCCCGGTACGGCGGCCTCCGTCACCTCGACGGGCGGCGTGAATGCCGTTCTCACCTTCACCATCCCCCGCGGCGCGACGGGCGTAACGGGTGCGACGGGTGCGACGGGCCCTCAAGGCGTGCAGGGATTGCAGGGCGTGCAAGGGCCGCAAGGCCCTCAAGGCGCGCAGGGTGTTGCAGGGCCGCAAGGTCCTCAAGGTCCAACAGGACCCACAGGTCCCACGGGCGCGACAGGCCCCGCAGGAGCGGCAAGCGCGACGGGTGCGACGGGTCCCACAGGTGCGACGGGCGCGACAGGCGCGACAGGCGCGACGGGGGAAACGGGTCCCCAGGGCCCTGCCGGTGAGACGGGTCCCACAGGCGCAGACGGCGTGACGCCCGCGATCACGCTGGGTGAGACGGTCACCGCCGATCCCGATACGCCCGCTTCCGTTGCGCAGACGGGTACGCCCGAGGCGCCCGTCTTCACCTTCACCATCCCTCGCGGCGCGACGGGCGAACAGGGTCCCGAAGGCCCCGCAGGTCCTCAAGGGCCGCAAGGTCCTGCCGGAACGCCCGCGGTCATTACCCCGGCCGCGGCGGTCGCGGACGTTGAAGGAACGCCTACGCCCGAAGAGGTCGGAACGACCTTAAACGAGCTTCTTGCAAGTTTGCGCGCGGCGGGCTTCCTCGCTCAAAGCTGAAAAGGCGCCGTTCACGGAAAAATTTCCGTGAACGGTTTTCATTTGGCTCTGCCTGTGGTATAATATCTTTCGAGCATCACTTTACGGAGCAGACCATGAAGAAAAAGAAACAGGCGGCGCTTCCCGCCATGCAGAGCGCGCCACAGACGGCTTGGCATGCAAAAACGGTGGAAGAGACCTTGCTCGCCCTTCATACGGGGCGGGAGGGGCTCTCGACAAAGGAGGCCGAACGCCGCCGTGCGGAATACGGAAAGAACACCCTCAAGGAGCGCAAACCGAAGTCCATCCTTCGGATGCTCTGGGAACAGATCAAGGATGTGATGGTCATCATCCTCCTCATCGCGGCCGTCGTCTCCATCGTCTTTAAGGATTACGCCGAGGCCGCGGTCATCTTCGTCATCGTCATCATCAACGCCGTCATCGGCATCGTGCAGGAGAAGAAGGCGGCGGATGCGCTCGCCTCGCTCGGAAGTTTGAGCGCGCCCACGGCCCGCGTTCTGCGCGACGGCAAGGAGTGCGTCCTTCCCGCCGAAGAGCTCGTCCCGGGCGACGTCGTGATCCTCGCGGACGGATGCGTCGTTCCCGCCGATCTGCGCCTTCTCGAGGAGGCAAACCTCAGCGTGCAGGAATCCGCCCTCACGGGGGAGAGCGTTCCCGTCGAAAAGGATGCGCCCACCGTCCTCGGGGAGGATGCGGCGCTCGGCGACCGCGTCAACATGGCCTATTCCTCTTCCGTCTCGGTGAACGGAACGGGCGTGGGTGTGGTCGTCGAGACGGGCATGCGCACGCAGGTGGGCTCCATCGCGGGCTTGCTCGACAGCACCGACGAATTGCAGACCCCCATGAAGCGCAAGCTCAACCATGTGGGGAAGGTGCTCTCCATCGTCGGCGTCGTCATCGCCCTTGTGATGCTCGGCATCTCGTATCTGCGCATCACCGATTGGAGCGTGAAGGAGAATTGGCAGTTGCCCCTTCTCACCGCCATCTCGCTTGCGATCTCGGTCATTCCCGAGGGCCTTCCCGCGACGGCGACCGTCGTCATGGCGCTCGGCGTTCAACGTATGGCCAAACAGCAGGCCCTCGTGAGAAGTCTTCCCGCCGTCGAGACGCTGGGCTCGGCGACCGTCGTATGTTGCGATAAGACGGGCACTCTCACCCTGAACAGGATGACGGTCACGCGGTTTGCGACGGCGGAAGAGGAGAACGGCCTCGCCGCGGCAGGGGAGATCACCCCCACGAGGCGCGCCCTGTTTCATTGCGCCGCCCTCTGCAACGACGCCGCAAAGACGCTTGAAAAGGGCGTCCTCGGCGATCCCACCGAGGGGGCGCTCATCGACCTTTGCGAGAAATTCGGGCTCGACCAAGGGGAGCTCAAGGAGCGCTATCCCCGCCGTTTTGAACAGCCCTTCGATTCCGATAGAAAGCGTATGTCCGTCGTCGTAGACGATAACGGGGCATACCATGTCTGGACAAAGGGGGCTATCGACGAACTCCTGCCCCTGTGCGACCGCATCATGACGGACGAGGGTGCAAGGCCCTTCGCGGAGGGGGAGAAGGAGAAATTTTTGCGCCTTGCGGAGGAGGCCTCGGGCGAAGCGCTCCGCGTGCTCGGCTATGCCGCCCGCGAGATAGACTTCATCCCCAAAGAGGGGGACGACGTGGAAGAGGGTCTCACCTTCATCGGCATCACCTGTATGATCGACCCGCCGCGGCGGGAGGTCATCGGCGCAGTGGAAAGTTGCCACAGGGCGGGCATCCGCGTCGTGATGATCACGGGCGATCATAAGACGACGGCCGTCGCCATCGCGCGCGAACTGAAGATCTACCGAGAAGGGGATACTGCGCTCACGGGCGCGGAACTTGCCGCCCTTTCCGATGAGGAACTCGACAAGGTGGTTGGAACGACTTCCGTCTATGCCCGCGTCTCGCCCTCCGACAAACTGCGGATCGTGCGTTCCTTGCAACGCGTGGGGGAAGTGGCCGCCATGACGGGGGACGGCGTGAACGATTCGCCCGCCTTGAAGGCCGCCGACATCGGCGTTGCGATGGGTGCGGGGACGGACGTCGCCAAAGACGCCTCCGATATTATCCTGCTCGATAACAACTTCACAACCATCGAGAGCGCGGTACGCGAGGGCAGAAGGGTCTACGCCAATATCCAGAAGGTCATCCAATACCTTCTCGCGGGCAACATTGCCGAGATCATGGTGCTCTTCATCACAACGCTCTTCAAACAACTTCCCCCGCCCATTCTCGCGGTGCACGTGCTCATCATCAACCTCGTGACGGACACCCTGCCCGCCCTCGGGCTCGGCGTCGATCCCGCCGCAAAGGACGTGATGGAACGCCCGCCCGTCAAATCGGGGACGCTCTTCGAGAAGGGATTGATCCTCCGCGTGCTCCTGCACGGGGCTGTCATCAGCGCCATCTCGCTCGGGGCGTACTTCATCGGGCTGTACGGCTATGGCGACGAAAAAGCCGCAATGACGATGTGCTTCTTCGTCCTCGCAGGCTCCCAGCTCGTACACAGCGCGAACCAGCGCTCCAACACGCAGTCTGCCTTCGCCCGCGGGAACGGCCACAATCCCGCCCTCGCGCTCGCCATCGGCGTCTCGGCGCTCGTGATGATTTTGATGCTCTTCGTGCCCGTTGTGAACAAGTTCTTCGGCTTCATCTATCTTACATGGAGGGAATATCTCATTTGCATTGCGCTTGTCGTCGTTCCTCTCCTCGTCGGAGAGCTCTCGAAGTGCTTCATACGCCTCTATCATAAGAAGAAAAAGGGGTAAAGCGAAAAATATATCTGGCGATAACGCATTGAGCAATAAACATTATGACACGCATTCAATACCGAAAAATTTCGGATCTCAAAAGCCGCCTTTTGGCGGCTTTTCCTCTGCACTGAAAAATAAAAAGGGCTCAATCTTCCAATTGAGCCCCGCCATGGCGGAAGGTGAGGGATTTGAACCCCCGGATGCTTGCACATCAACGGTTTTCAAGACCGCCGCGATCGACCGCTCCGCCAACCTTCCATGCCTTTGATCTTTTTCATTATATCAAACTTGTGTGCGTTTTTGCAAGCGTTTTTCATTCTGCCGAAAAGTTTTTTGCAAATGGTTAGAAGAGGGGGGGGCTTGCGCTACGGGCGGCCTCCACGATTTTTTTGCATAAATTCCCCGCAATGCTCTTCCAATACTTGACAATCCCGTATAGATATTGTATAATTGATAAGACAATGCCGAAGTATGCCCTTTTTGCATGCTTGGCCGTCAAAAAGAAATTTTAAGAAGGAGGCTGTAGCCATGCAAACCATGAACAGCCTGCTCCTTGTAGCCAATACCACAGCGATCGCGCTCTTCGTCGTCCTTCCCCTTGTGGGGATCGCCCTCGGCGCCGTCGCGATTTGGTTGGTTCTGAAACAAGTTTCCAAAAAGAAGTCCGCCGCGAAACTCGACGAGACGTCGAAGCGCGTAGAAGAGATGCTCGCGCAGGCGCAGGCGGAGTGCAAGCAGTTAAAAAAGGAAGCCATTTTAGAGTCGAAGGAGCAGGATCTCAAGCGAAGAAACGAATTTGACCAAGAGATGAAGGAAAAACGCGCCGAACAACAGCGCGTGGAAGCCCGTCTCACCCGCGAGGAAGATGCTTTGGAGAAACGGGAAACGGAAATTTCCCGCAAAGAGCAATCCCTTGAAGACCAGAAGAAGAACCTCGAGAAGAAGACTGCCGAGGTCCAGAAGACGCAGGAACAGGTCTCGCATCAGCACGAACTCATGATGCAGGAGCTTGAGCGCATCTCCCAGCTCACCAAGGAGGAGGCGAAGAAGCAACTTTCCGACGAGATTTTAGATGAGACCCGCCGCGATCTTGCGGTACAGGTGCGCAATCTCGAGCAACAGGCAAAGGACGAGGCCGACCTCAACGCAAAGAATATCATCACCCTTGCCATCCAGCGTTGTGCCGCCGACCATAGTTCGGAGACCACCGTCTCCGTCGTCCCTCTTCCCAACGACGATATGAAGGCCCGCATCATCGGGCGCGAGGGCAGGAATATCCGTGCCATCGAGAATGCGACGGGGATCGAACTCGTCATCGACGATACGCCCGAAGTCGTCATTCTCTCGGGGTTCGACCCTGTGAGAAGGGAGATCGCCCGTCTCACGCTCGAAAAGCTCATCTCCGACGGACGCATCCATCCCGCCAAGATCGAGGAGACGGTGGAAAAGGTCACCAAGGACCTCGACCAGCAGATCAAGGAAGCGGGCGAGAACGCCATGTTCGAGGTCGGCATCTTCGGGCTTCATCCCGAACTTATCAAGCTCATCGGGCGGCTCAAGTTCCGCACGAGCTATGGGCAGAACGTCTACCGCCACTCCATCGAAGTCGCCCAACTCGCAGGCCTCATGGCGCAGGAGCTCGGGCTCGATGTGAATTTTGCAAAGCGCGCGGGGCTTTTGCACGACATCGGAAAGGCCGTTGACCACGAGCAGGAGGGCACCCATATCCAGCTCGGCGCCGACATCGCCAAAAAGTATAAGGAAAACGCGATGATCGTCAATGCGATCATGGCGCACCACGGCGACGTGGAACCCAAGACGATCGAGGCCGTGCTCATTCAGGCGGCGGACGCCATCTCGGGCGCGCGTCCCGGTGCGAGAAGGGAGACGGGCGCAGGCTATGTGAAGCGCCTCGAAAAGCTCGAAGAGATCGGCGCAAGCTTCAAGGGCGTCGATAAGTGCTATGCGATACAGGCGGGCAGAGAGGTGCGCGTCATCGTCAAGCCCGAACAGATCGACGACGCCAAGGCTATCTTCCTCGCCAAGGATATTGCAAAGAAGATCGAAAACGAGCTTGAATATCCCGGCCAGATCAAGGTCAACGTCATCCGCGAATTCCGCAGCGTCGAATTTGCGAAGTAAAATTTCAAAGGAAATGAATGAGGGCCGCCGCGAACTTGTTCGCGGCGGCCTATAATTAGTATCTTGAATGTCAAATCATGGGGCTTATTTTTGTATGGTATTAGAATTTTGGTTATAGGCCTTTGCGACGCATTTCCATTCGCCGTTCATTTTCAAAAGCAGGAGATAATCGGTAAAATCGATCCTGCCTCCCCAGCCCTCCTCGAGAACGCGGACGACGGCGAGCGTCTCCTCCAACGCGATCACGTCGATGCGCGCTTTGAAATTTTTCCCGCCGCCGACGGAATCTACATTTCGATAAAATTGCTCAATGGAACCATGTTCAAGATTGCCGTCGAGATAGCCGAACAGCACCGCTTCGTCGATAAAAAGTTGCTTGGCATAGCTACTATTTCCCTCCGCAACGCTTTTCACGAAATTCATCGCCGCCGCTTCGACGGCTTCGTACTCTTTGATCTCTGCTCTCATAAAAATAACTCCTTATACTATGAAGATTTTTTGCCTTTCCGAAAAGTTCGGATCGGCATTGACATCCTATACGATAATATGGTATGATCTATTTGTCAAGTACGCACAAAAAAGTGCGATACTATCCTAAAGGAGAGTGAGGGGGCAATATGGAAAACGGACAACAACGTTGCATTTCTGCCGAGAGGCTGAGCGATACGGGGTTCAGTTATACCCTGTCTTTGATAAACGGAAAATACAAGATGACCATTCTCTATACGCTGATGGAATTTTCTGTCGTCCGCTTCAACGAATTAAAGCGGTATATCAAGGGGATCTCTTATAAGACGTTAAGTCTTTCTTTAAAGGAATTGGAGCGGGACGGATTGATTGTCCGCCGAGAATATCCGCAGATCCCGCCCAAGGTGGAATACAGCCTATCCGAACGCGGAAAAAAGCTGATGCCCATTCTTGATATGATGTGTGCATGGGGCGACGAAAACAGGTCATAATCTTCTTTGAAAGCTGAAAGTCGGAGCGGCTGGGCGATGTCGCAGTTTCTAAAAGCTGATAAACAGGAAGAACATAATATAGAAGGGCCGCCGCGAACTTGTTCGCGGCGGCCTTATCAATGTTCTAAACAGAAAATATTTCTTCGTAGGATGCTCCAAGGATCGTTTTCAGCAATACGACCTCATCGGGGTATAGATGCCTTTGCCCGACCTCGATTTTCGCAATGGCGCTTCGTGTGATGTCGCAACCGTTGATCTGCATTTTCACCGCGACAAGCTCCTGCGTCAATCCTGCCCGTTCTCTCAAACGACAAATATTTGCGCCGATTTTTTTCTCCGTATTCCAATTCATAAATTATCTTTGAAAATCCATTGACATTATTATAGCTTTGCGTTATAATTTTTTTGCACTTATATAGGTGCAAAAAATACAAAAGGAGAATGGTAACATGAAAAAGAATGTGGTCAAGTATCTTTTCGTTTGCCTGATCATGCTTCTTTCGTTTGCGCTGTTTTGCGCGTGCGGAAGCAAGGGCGAGACGGGACCGCAAGGGATCCAGGGAGAACAGGGGATCCAAGGCGAAAAGGGAGAGACAGGTGCACAAGGTCCTCAAGGCGAAAAGGGCGAGACGGGTGCACAGGGCCCTCAAGGCGAAAAGGGAGAGACAGGCGCACAGGGCCCTCAAGGAGAGAAGGGAGAGACGGGCGCACAAGGTCCTCAAGGCGAAAAAGGAGAGACAGGCGCACAAGGCCCTCAAGGTGAGAAAGGAGAGACGGGCGCACAAGGCCCTCAAGGAGAGAAGGGCGAGACGGGCGCACAAGGCCCTCAAGGAGAGAAGGGCGAGGACGGTGCACATGCAAACGAAACACACACCGTGGTATTTGATGCGCAGGGCGGCACTTTGCCCGAAGATTTTCAAACGGAACAAACCGTGAATTACGGCGACGTGCTCGAACTACCCATTCCCGTTAAGGAAAATTATACGTTTCTCGGTTGGTTTACGGGAGATACCGTGAACGACGGACAATTTACCACTGTCACACCCGTCACAAAAGACGTCACCCTCACTGCGCGTTGGAAGGCAAAGACCAAGTACCGCGTGACATTTAACACAATGGACGGAGATCCGTTGGACGCCGTGGAGTACTTTTCCGACGATACTATCGAAAGACTTCCCGACGCGAACAGAGCAGACTATGATTTTGTGGGGTGGTATTACGATGAGCAATATGAAGAACGCGTGGAATACCCCTTGACGCTCACGGGCGATCTTCTTGTCTATGCGCGTTGGGAAAAGGCGATATATACCATTACGTTCCATGTAAACGTCGGCACAACGCCCGAAGAGATTTGCGCGGAGGGCGGGTCGAGCATCCAATCGTTTACCGAACCGCAGGTCGAGAATTATGAATTCCGCGGTTGGTATTACGACGAACAATACGAAAAAGAAGTATCGTTCCCGTTTGTTTTGCATTCCGATCTTGAAGTCTGGGGCGTGCTCGATTATGTCGATCCCTATAAGGATTATACAAAGATCTACGACGTAATGACGCTTCAAAATATTTCGGACATGAACGGGAAATATGTTTTAACAAAAGACATTGACTGCGGAGGATTGGAGATAAAATCTCTCGGCTCGGAAGCCGATCCCTTCAAAGGGGAATTTATCGGCAACGGCTACACGATCTCGAATTTTACGATTTATAACAACAGTGCAATCAACTATTATGGTCTTTTTGTCATGAACGAGGGCACGATTTCCAATCTTCGGTTCGAAAACATAAAGTTTACGAATTCCACAAACGCAAGCGGATCGCCCCGCTATATCGGTCTCGTATGCGCTTATAATAAAGGTACGATCAAGCAGGTTTCCTGCGATCTTGAAACGCTCTTTACGGATGCCACCTTTGGAGGAGGGGAATATTATGTAGGCGGATTGACGGGCCATAATGAGGGAACGATCTCCGATTGCTATGTTACAGGCTCTGTTTCAGGTTGCACCACTGGCGGAGGTTCAAATAATTGCGCAGACGCAATCGTTCATATCGGCGGCATCGCGGGCAATAACAGCGGCTCGATCCGAAATTGTTTTGTAGCCGCTAATATTATAGAAAAGTCGGGCAGAAATAACGGATATGGATATTTGAGCGGGATCAGCGGGCAAAACGGCGGCACAATAGAAGGGTGCCTGTTTGTGGGAGTTTTGAATACAGCTACCACGAATGGACGGGCAAAGAATTTTCTTGATGCGATCGCTACCAATACGGGAGAGGGGACGCAGACGCAATGCTATCGCTCTTATAACGTTACCTCTTCGGGCGGGTCTGTCGTTACCGAGGGCTATCTCAACAATAAGAGCTTCTACACCGATATGCTGGGCTGGGATGAGTTATATTGGGATCTGAACTCGCTCGACTTTGCGCAGGGAGTTTATCCGAAACTTCACTTGCTTTAAGGAATTTCCCTTTTTTACTACAAAGGAGCGGTTCGGCGACATCGCCGAACCGCTCTCATCATGTGGTGTTTGATATTATTTTGCCGCAAGCCCGAGCGAATCCACCCATTCGCCGACCGCATTTTGGGAAGCCCCCGAAGAAAATCTTGCGCCTTCGAGCCAAGTTGCGCCCTCGGCAAGAGAATGTAGGTTGGTTGCGCTCGAACCAATGGGGCTCGAGCCCGAGGTGCAGAAGGGGATAATGGTCTTGCCCGAAAAATCGTAACTTTCGAGAAAGGTATAGATGATCTTCGGCGCTTCTCCCCACCAAATGGGATAGCCGAGGAAGACGACGTCGAAGGTACCCATGTCCGAGATAGAACCTTCAATTTGAGGGCGTGAGGAGGGATTGCTTTGCTCGCGGTTTGCGCGGCAGTCCGTGCCGTAATCGAGATCGGCGGCGGTATAGGGCTCTTGGGGAACGATCTCATAGAGCGTTCCGCCCGTAACGGCCGCAATTTTTTCGGCGATACCCTCGGTATGGTTCGTGCAAGAAAAATATGCGACGAGGATATGACTTGGATCTTTCGCGTCCGAGCAAACAATTTCCACATTTTCGTTTCCCATATTCCAATAGGGGGAGGACGCCGCGACGACATTTTCCCATTCTGTGGAGGTACCTTTATAAACGACTTTTGTAATTGCGCTGTCGGAGATCGCGTATTTATCAATGAAAGTGACGGATGTCGGAATAGTGAGCGTCGTCATGGTCGCCCTGCGGAACGCCGCTACGCCGATTTTTGTAACCGCCTCGGGAATGACGCTTTGATTGCTTCCGCGAAGGAGGGTATGCGTTGTAAGGTCAATGAGGCAATTCCCCGCGCCCGAATAGTGCGTATTTCCCGCCGCAACCGTAATGGAATTGAGCCCGCCGCAGTTGTTGAACACGTCGTCGCCAAGCTCCGAAAACCCTGCGGGGAGATAGATGGATTGGAGCGAACTGTTGCCCGAAAAGGCGTTGTTGCCGATCTTTTGAAGTTGGCTGTCTGTTCCGATCTTTACCGATACGAGCGCGTCTTGATTGTGGAAGGCATTCTTGCCGATCTCTACAACGCTGTCGGGAATGACTACGGAGAGAATATCGGAAGTGTGCTTTGAGTAAGCAAACGCGCTGTCTGCAATGCCGACGACGGGAAGACTTTCATGGGCGGCAGGAATGACGATATTTGCCGCCTCTCCTTTATCGCCCGTGACGATATAGCCTTCTCCTGCTTCGTCGCGCTCAAACGTGAGCGTATCCGTGGGGGTGTCGTCATCTTTATTGTTATCGCCTCTCGTTTCCCCGCAAGCGGAGAGAGCAAAGGCAAGGCACAGCATAATTGCCGTAAAAATAAATACAAACTTTTTCTTCATGATCTGCTCTTTTCATAATGTTTTTGAGAATTATTTTCCCAAGAGAATTTCACGCATCTGAAATCTTTTCATCGAAATCCTGAAATTTTTGCACGCGCATTTTGAGGTGAAATTTTTCACGGAGGGCGGCGATTTCCGCCATCATAGGGCTCTTATGGTGAAGTCCAAGGGCTTCCTCGCTTTCCCAAGCGTCGATGAGGAGGACCGTCTCGCCGTCGTCCACGGGGAGAAAGTAGTCATAGCGAAGATTGCCTTTTTCGGCGCGGATCTTCTCGACAAGGCCTCTCGCTCTCATCTCTTCCGCAAATTTTCTCGCACTGCCGTCCTTCCCTGTATAATAGATATTGATCGTAAGAGCCATACCGCGCTACTTCCTGAATTATTTTTTCATGAACGATCTGCATTCGCCCAGAGTTTCGCCTGTTTTGAGAAAAGTATAGTTCGGCATTTCAAATAAAACGGGCTTGAATTTATGATAGTCGGGCTTGCCGCTGTCCGTCAAAATATCTTCCTCGGCAAACGTGTTTGCCACTTTCACAATGAAATTTTCAAACGCACCCATTTCGTAGATGTCTTCGACGACACACTCCATGGAGAGCTTTGCATCGTCTATGATCGGCGCATTTATGCCTCCGAGTGTGTAGCCGAAAAGTGAAGACTTATCGGCATTACGCCCCGATACGCCGCCCGCGGCGGTAGCTCTTTCAAGCCAGCTTTCGTCGACAACGTTTACGGAGAGAACATGGTTTTGTTTGATGCCGCGGTTGATATAGTGTGACTTGTTAAGACTGATCAAAGCCTCGTCGTGGGTAACGATTCCGATATGCGCAACCAGCGTGAAGTCGGGCTTGCCGTCCACAAATGCGCCCACAACAATTACGGGCGTAGGATAAAACGCAAATCGACTTCCGATATTCTTTTTCATAAAGAACTCCTTTTATTGATTGTTGAGGCTCTTGCCGAGTTCATAGGCTTGAGCCATATAGCGGGAGCGAGCCGTCATATCGGGCGTTCCGCAACCCTTTCCGAGGACTGTTCCCATATCTTTGAAGTTCAAATACCGTACGAGCGTTTTATAGTGCGCCGTGAGCGCTTCAAACGTCCAACTGTCCGCGTTCCATGCGACGGAGATAAGCGCCGACTTCATGCGCTTTCTTTGAATTTCGCCGTTGAACGCGCAGAAGCGGTCGATGACCGTTTTAAGTTGTGCGGACATTCCATAGTAGTAGAGGGGCGTGACGAATACCAACATGTCCGCGCCGAGAATTTCCGCTTTGATCCCGCACATTGCGCCGCTCTCCGAACCCATGTCGTCCTTTTGCGCACAGGGGCCGCCGTATCCGCACCGAACACAACCCGTGCAGGGGCGGACATTCGCCCGCGCCGCGTCGATGACGGTAACGCTGTTTCCCGCTTCTTTCGCTCCTTTGATGAACTGCTCGGCAAGCAGATTGGACGAGCCGTGCTTTTGCGGACTGCCCGTTAAAACGACGATCTTCATAACTTTATTTTCCTTTTGCGTGGATCGGTTAGGGGAGTTTGTTGTATTCCTCATCTTCGACGGGCTCTAACCATTCGTTGGAAGCATTCTCCCCCGGGACTTCGATGGCGAGGTGCGAAAACCAGCTGTTTTTCGCCGCGCCGTGCCAATGCTTCACGCCCGCGGGAATGTTGACGACGTCGCCCGGCTTCATTTCCACGGCTTTCTTGCCCCATTCGCGGTAGTAGCCGCGCCCCGCAACGCAGATGAGGATCTGCCCGCCGCCCTTTTCGGCATGATGAATGTGCCAATTATTTCTGCAAGAGGGCTCGAAGGTGACGTTGAAGATGCCCACCTGTTCTTTGGAAACGGGGGCGAGGTAGCTCTTCCCGCTGAAATATTGTTTGAAGCCGTCGTTCGGCGCGCCGATGGGGAAGATCATCGAATTTTCATGCGCGGCCTTTGCCGTTTCCGCACCTTCTTCCGCCCAGACCTCCTTCGCCATATTGAAGACGGCCCACGCCTTGGGCCAGCCCGCGTAAAACGCAACATGGGTGACGATTGCGGCAATCTCCTTTTTCGTGACCCCCGCCTTTTTGGCGTTCTCCAAATGATATTTGAGGGAACTATCCGTGACGCCCGAAGCCATGAGCGCGACGACAGTGACGATACAGCGCGTCTTATGGCCGATGTCCCGATTGTTCCAATTCTCGCCGAAGAGGACGTCGTCGTTGTAGTGGGCAAAGTCGGGAGCGAACTCGCCCAATGCCTTTCTTCCCGCATTTTGTCTGATCTTATCCATGCTGTTTCCTCCGAATTATTTCAGGCTTCATGCCCGATCAAAATTTTTCTTAAAGAATTCCTCGATCTTGCCGAAGGGGATGATGTCGAGCCTGTCGTAAAGATCGGTATGCACGGCGTTCGGAATGAGGAGAAGCTCCTTGTTCGCCGCATATTTGCTGTTTCTTGTCATCGCGGCGTAGGCGTCCTTGGAAAAATAACAGGAGTGCGCCTTTTCGCCGTGAACGAGGAGCGCCGCGCTCCTTATTTCGTTGCTGTAGGCGAGGATGGGCATATTGATGAAGGAGAGCGCGGAGGTCTTGTTCCAACCGCCGTTGGAGTTCAGACTGCGGACATGGTAGCCCCGTTTTGTCTTGTAATAGTCATAATAATCCTTGACGAAGAAGGGCGCGTCGTCGGGAAGGGGATCGACCACGCCCCCGCCGAGTTCGTATTTTCCGCTCCGATAATCGGCCGTCCGCTGTGCGTTGAGGGCTCTTTTCATCTCGAAGCGCGCCTCTTCGCTGTCTGCCGCATCGAAGTATCCCTTGGCATTCACCCGCGTCATATCATACATGGTGGAGGCGACCGTCGCCTTGATGCGCGTGTCCATCGCCGCGGCGTTTATCGCCATGCCGCCCCAGCCGCATATCCCCAAGATGCCGATCTTTTCCGCGTCTACATCCTCACGGCAGGAAAGATAGTCGACAGCCGCCGAGAAGTCCTCGGTGTTGATGTCGGGCGAGGCGACATACCGCGGAGCGCCGCCGCTCTCTCCCGTGAAAGAGGGGTCGAAGGCGATCGTGAGGAATCCGCGTTCCGCAAGATGTTGCGCATAAAGCCCCGAGCTTTGCTCTTTGACCGCGCCGAACGGTCCGCAGACGGCGATCGCGGGAAGTTTTCCATTCGCATTTTTCGGCTTATACACGTCGCATGCGAGCGTGATGCCGTAGCGGTTATGGAACGTCGCTTTGTCGTGATCCACCTGTTCGCTCTTCGGGAAGACCTTATCCCATTCCTTTGTCAACTGCAATTTTTCTTCCATATCTTTACTCCTTGACGAATTTAATGATTTTCGCGGGGACGCCCGCGACGATGGCATAGGGGGGAACGTCCTTTGTGACGACCGCCCCCGCGCCCACGACCGCCCCTTCGCCGACGGTGATCCCGGGGAGGATGGTCGCATGCGCCCCGATCCAGACATTCTTTCCGATCTTCACGGGTGCGGGGAACATGTTTTTGCGCTTTTCGGGATCCAAATCGTGGTTGAGCGTGGCAATGACGACCTGCTGGCCGATGAGAACATCGTCGCCGATCTCGATCCCGCCTTGGTCCTGAAAACAACAGCCCGAGTTGATGAAGACGTTTTTTCCGACGGTAATATTTTGGCCGTAGTCTGCATAAAAGGGCGGGAAGAGCCCGAAATTTTCGCCGACCTCTTCCCCTGTAAGCTCGCAAAACAGCTCTCTGATCTCAGACATGGTATGGGGGAAATTGTTGATCTTGGCACAGATCCGCCTTGCCCGCTCCGCCTCTTCGTGCATATGGAGGTGCATATCCGAGCCTGCCGCAATGTAAGTTCCGTTTCGCATTTCCGCTTTGAAAGTTCTCTTTTCCATGCCACCATTTTATAGCGGTCGAAAAGATATGTCAAATACTTATATTTTATGGGAAAGTATGCTTGACGGGCATACTTTTATGTGGTAAGATCGTAGGCGGAGGACGGTATGGAAATTCGGCAACTTCGTTATTTTTTGGCGGTCGCAGACAGGGAGAGCATCTCCAAGGCCGCAGAGGAACTATTCATCACACAGCCCAATTTATCGAGGCAGATGAAGGAACTCGAGGGGGAGCTCGGGCAGAAGCTCTTTCTCCGCGGGAGCAGAAAGATCGTTCTGACGGACGCGGGAAGGCTTTTAAGAAAGCGCGCGGAGGAGATCGTGGAGCTCTACCGCAAGACGGAGAGCGAGCTTACCCTTCCCGCAGAAGACGTCGGCGGCGAGGTCTACATCGGCGGGGGCGAGAGCTATGTCATGGGCCTTATCGCAAAGGCCGCCCGCTCCGTTCAAAAAGAAAACCCCGCGGTGCATTTTCACCTCTTCAGCGGCGACGCATCGGCCGTCTCCGAGAAGCTCGAAAAGGGCCTGATCGACTTCGGCGTCTTCATCGAGCCCTCCGATCTTTCCGATTATGAGTATTTGCGCCTGCCTCTCTCCGATACATGGGGCGTTCTCATGCGAAGAGACAGCCCGCTTGCGGAAAAGAAGGCTCTATCGCCCGAGGATCTCTGGGATAAGCCGCTCATCCGCTCGGAGCATTCCCTCGGAAAGAGCATCGTCTCCGAATGGTTTCAGAAGAAGGAGAGCGAGCTCAACATCGTGGGAACATATAACCTGCTCTACAACGCCTCTTTGTTCGTGCGGGAGGGGGTGGGTTACGCAGTCTGCCTCGATAAGATCATCGAGACGGAAAAGAGCGATCTCGTCTTCCGCCCGCTCATTCCGAGGCTTGTCTCCCATCTCGACATCGCATGGAAAAAATATCAGGTATTTCCCAAGTGCTGTGAACTGTTTTTGCAAGAACTGCGCCGCCTCTCTTCCTGAAAAAATACGGCCGCCGCGAACAAGTTCGCGGCGGCCTTTTGCCATTTTATAAACTTAAGTAATATTGATCCATCCCGAATATTCATATCGGGTATCTTCCCACGTCAGGGAATATGTCCCTGTGCCTTCCACGGTTTTGTTCCAAGTCGGATTTGTGAGCAGTGCATGCACATAGGAATCTCCGTCTTCTGCCGCATATCGGTAGGAGAGCTGAATTGTTGAGAGCATCTCATAGGGGACGGATGCGGGAAGGACGGTTGCGCGCACCTTCTCTTTATGCGCCCATTCCGCGCTCTCACCCTCGCGCGGGATATGCTCATAGCTCATTTCCACGCGGAAAACCAATCCTTCGGCGTCAAATAAGATCTGTATGTGCCGATAGGCCATTCCCGCCGCTTCCTCTGCGAGTTTTTTGTTCTGTTTATCGAGTTCTTCCATTCTGTCGAGGTCGCCGTTCAAGAGGGCCTCGGCATATTTTTCTTCTATGGACTTTTGGCGGCGGTAGACCGACATATAATTCTCGGAGTAATATTCCCAGACGGCATTGCCGTCGTAGTCGGCCGCGCCGAGGATCTTTGCGACCTTATATTGCGATGCGCCGAGGGGGATCTTGTCCAATTTTGCAACGCGGAAGATGTTGGTATTCGCGACGGGAAAGACGACGGCGAGCGAGATCACAAGAGCCAATCCCATTGAAAGCCAGCAAAGTTGTTGCCCTCGCCTTGCGCGCTTTGTTACGGGAAAGGCGTTGAGGACTGCGGCAAGCGTCGCATCCGAGGCGGCATAATAGGGCACAATGTCTTGATCTTTGGCGAGTGAGCGGCACTCCTTCTGTGCAAAAAGGCAAGCCGCGGCGTTAAACATGCAGCATAGCGCAAAAAGCCCGAGGGGGAAAACGAGTAAAAGAGATACAAGGATATACTCAAGATTTCCATTCATTTCGAGCGAGGCAAGCAGACTTTTAGAAAGCAGTCCGAGAAAGACCGTTGCTATGACCGAGACGGCGAACGAAATGAAGGCCGATACGATCAATAATATCCGACCTCCTTCCAAAATCTTTTGAAGATATACAGGACGCTTTTTCCCGAATTTGATTTGTTTGCGATACAGTTTCACAAGGCCGATAACCAAAAGAACAAAAGCGGGAATTATAGTAAAAATTCCTAAACTTGAAATTATAAATGATACCGAAAACCCTGTTCTCAATATAGGAGACAGTATAGAAAAGAAAACGGTAATAAATAAAGCCCAGAGAGGAATACATATACTAATCCATTTCTGCGCTTGCACCAATTTGACGACTGTGCGTAACTTCCTGATCTTTGGCTTTTGTGTCTCCTGTAAAATGATGGTCGGCGTCACTTCAGCGGGCGGCGCGGGGAATGAAGGGCGATCGGACGGCGGCGCCATGGCCGCAGGCGTATCGTCGGGAGTGGCCGTGCCGTCGGGCGGCGGAGAAAATTCCTTCTCGGCTTTCGTGCCGCATTTCGGGCAAAAATTTCCTTCAAATTCTTTGCCGCAATTTGTGCATTTGTACATAAAAAACCTCCGTAAAATTTTTTTGCGGGCAAAAAATAAGGGCGTCCAACCGAGGGACGCCCGCATGAAGTATCCCCGATTGTTGCCACACAACTCCCATATGGATAATAACAGCACATGGAAAAAAGGATACACCTATGCCGGTTGTAGCCATTGCTGTTATTATTCCGTTGTGTGGCAACTTTCATTCTACCATGCGCCTCAAAGAAAGTCAAGCCGTTGCAAATGGTTTCTTGAATGTGTAGGGGGCGCGAAGCGCCTTCGGCGGCCGTTTGGGGTTACACGAGAAAGCGTTCCTCCTGCATAAAATGGAATTGTCGGCGTATGGCCGGCGATCTTACGGAGGTATCAATATGGGTAATTGGAACGGCAACGGGCGCAACGGGCAGAACGGTTGCGGCTGTGGTTGCAATCTCTTCACAAGTCTTGCGCGCACGCTCAACAACCTGTTCTCGACGGGTACGAACGGACAGAGCGGTTGCGGCTGTAATCAGAACTGCGGGTGCAACCAAAACGGTTGGAACACGTTCGCAAACGGCTTTGTGAGCGGCGTGAATGCGGCGAACGCATCCGATGCGTGGTGGGGGCAAAACGGCAATCACTGCCCTTGCCAAGGAAACGGCGGCAATCAGGGAAACAGCGCGGCGACGGTGAACATCTTCGGCGGTACTTCGGGCAATTCAAATGGTTGCGGCTGCGGCTGCGGTTGCGGTTGCGGCTCGAATGCCGACCTTTCGGCATACACCGCATGCAACAATCAGTGCTTCGACCCCTACTACGCGCAACAGTACGCGCTCTATCCCTTCAATCAATGTAATTGCACCTACGGGCTTTGATAGAGAAAAACTGTTTTGCGGCGCCGCCCTCGGGCGGCGCCGTATTTTCCGTATGTTCAAGAGAATAATTGCAGAAAACTGCTTGCCAAGAATGGGGGGGAAATGATATAATAGCAGGGTAATTTTTCGAGGATAAAGGGCATGGGAGTCGCAATCAAGAAACCGACCAAACGTCAGATGCAAAAATTTATGCTGAACAGTCTCATCATCGTGCTCGGGAACGCGATCGCGGCGATGGGTGCGGGATTTTTTATCGTGCCAAAAGACATCGGTTTCGTCATGGGCGGGACGACGGGCATCGGCATTCTGGTGCGAAATCTCCTCGGGCTCTATGCGAACGTGAGCCCCGCCGTCACGAATTGGATCGTGGAAGCCATCGTCTGGGCGGGAAATATCATCTTATTCGTCATCGGCACCATCTTCCTCGGGAAGAAGTTCGCCATGGGCACGCTTGCGGGAACGGTTTTATATCCCGCCTTCATGATGCTCTTCAACCTATGTAATACCGCATTTGTGAATTCGCCCATCGCCAACGGCGCCCAAAGCATCGGCGGTTCGCTCGGCGATCCTCTCTTGAGTGCGATCCTCGGCGGCGCGCTCTTTGGCCTTGGTATCGGCCTTGTCGTGCGCGTGGGGGCGTCTACGGGCGGCACGGATATTCCGCCGATGATCTTTAATAAGTATTTCAATCTCCCCGTCTCCACGGGGCTCTGGATCTGCGACGGCTCGATCATCCTCCTGCAATTTGCGGCATGGCCCGCCGTCTCCTTCCGCGAGGTCTGCTATGGCGTCGTCATCACCGTCGTCACATCGCTCGTCATCGCGAAGGTCTCGCCCATCGGCATGCGGCGGACGCAGGTCAAGATCATCTCCAACAAATACCTCGAGATCCGCGATATGATCCTCACGAAGATCAGCCGCGGCGTCACCCTGCTCTATGGGCAGACGGGCTATCTCAAGGAAGATTGCCACATGCTCCTAACCATCATCTCGCACCGCCAGCTCGTCCAGCTCAAATCCGAAGTGCAGAAGATCGACCCGCAGGCCTTCATGACGGTCTCCATCGTCTCCGAGGTGCGCGGGCGCGGATTCCATTCCGACGGGGTGGATTTCCTCATGAAGGAAGATAGGGAGGATGACGCCTTTATATCGCCCCCCAAAGCGGAAGAGAGGAAGAAAGATGGAGAGGATTGAAAGTTTTCGCATCGACCACG
The DNA here is from genome assembly GCA_947598205.1 of uncultured Clostridia bacterium. Taxonomy (GTDB): domain Bacteria; phylum Bacillota; class Clostridia; order Christensenellales; family Borkfalkiaceae; genus Gallimonas. The sequence continues at coordinate 19,874 of CANQFB010000011.1, read as the reverse complement.
AAAAGCTCGAAGCGGGGCTCTACGTCTCCCGTATCGATAAGAGGGGAGAGGCCTGCGCGACGACCTTCGATCTGCGCTTTACGCGCCCCAACCGCGAGCCCGTCATGGACATGCCTGCCGTGCACACCGTCGAACACCTCGGCGCGACCTTTTTGAGAAATTCCGAAAGGAAGGACGAAGTGATCTACTTCGGCCCGATGGGATGCCGCACGGGGTTCTATCTCGTAATGTTCGGCGCGCTCTCCTCGGAGGATGTCTTTCTCCTCGTTTCAAAAATGTGCAAGTATATCCTCGCATTTGAAGGGCCCATTCCGGGGGCTACCCCGAAGGAGTGCGGCAACTTCTCCGAGCAGAATCTGAACATGGCGAAGTTCTATGTCTCGCGCTACCTCGGGGAGCTCCAAAAGAAGAGGTTTACCTATCCCGAATGATCCCAAAAATATAGGCGGCGCGCAAGGGTTTCCTTGCGCGCCGCTTTCAATTTACGAATATTATCGTTTATAGATGGTTTCGCCGCGGCAGTCGGCAGCGACGACGGCGGGGAAATCTTCCACCTCGAAGCGGTAGACGGCCTCGCTCAAGAGCTCCGGAAAGGCGACGAGCGTGCTCTTTTTTACGGCATTCGCATAGAGCGCGCCCGCGCCGCCGACGGCGGCAAAATAAACGGCATGGTTTCTTACGAGCGCGGCTACGACCTCCCCGCTCATCTCGCCCTTCCCGATCATGCCGCCGAGGCCCAAATCAAGAAGACGGGGGGCGAAGACGTTCATGCGCGCCGAGGTCGTCGGCCCGCAACTCCCCGTGGCAAATCCTTCAGGCGCAGGGCAGGGCCCCGCGTAGTAGATATAGGCGTCTTTGAGCGAAAATGGCAGGGGCATGTCCGCGTCGAGCAGTTCAAAAATGCGTCTGTGGGCGCAATCGCGCGCGGTGTAGACCGTCCCCGAGAGGAGCACGCAATCGCCCGCGCGGAGGGATAATTTTTCCTCTTTCGTGAGGGGCAGGAAGAGTTTTCTCATAGCGTCTCCCTCTCGCAACGCACGCAATGGCATTGGATATTGACGGCGACGGGAAGCCCCGCAATGTGCGTGGGAGCGACCTCGGCGAGGACGGAGAGGGCGCTGATCTTCCCGCCGAACCCCTGTGCGCCGATGCCGAGCGCATTGATCTTTTCGAGGGCTTCCCGCTCAATGGAAGCGACGTCTTCTCGGCCGTTATGGCTTTCGATGGGGCGCGTGAGCGCCCTTTTTGCAAGGTATGCGCACGAATCGAAGCTCCCGCCGATGCCGACGCCGACGACGACGGGCGGGCAGGGCCGCGAGCCCGCCTTTTGCACTGCCTCCACGATGAAATCGACGATGCCTTGCCTTCCCTCGGCGGGCGTGAGCATTCCGATGCGCGACATATTCTCGCTCCCGAAGCCCTTGGGCAGGAAGGTGATCTTCACCCCGTCTCCCGCGACGAGCTCCACATGGAGATACGCGGGGGTATTATCGCCCGTATTCACGCGGGTCAAAGGATCGCAGATGCTCTTTCGGAAGTTCCCTTCCTCATAGGCCCGACGAACGCCCTCGTTGACGGCGTCCGATAGGGGCATGCCCGAGAGCGATACCTCTTGTCCGAGTTCGATCAGCACGCATGCCATGCCCGTATCCTGGCAGACGGGCATGCCGATCCTTTGGGCGATCGCCTCGTTTTCGAGTACGGTATCGAGCGCAAACCGCGCCGCTCCATCCTCCTGTTTCCGTGCGGCGGCGAGCGCCTCGCGGCAATCGCATGTGAGGCGGGAACACGCCTTGAGGGCGAGGCGGCGCACCGCTTCGCCGATCGTTGAAGTTTCGACAATCTTCATACCCTCATTATAGAAAGTATTTCCCAAAAATGCAAGGATTTCATTTGGAGTTTTTCAAGTTTTAAGCTATAATAGCGGTATGCAGAACCAAAAACCTTCGCAAAACAACGAAAGATCCCTGCTCCTCGATGCGGGGTTGAATTTTACCCTTGCGGCGGTCATTCCCGTCATCTTATCCTTTATCGCCGTGTGGATCTTTTCCGCTTCTCTGGGCGAAGGATATGCGCAGGCGGATAGCTACCGATATGTTACATATCTCCTGCCGCAACTCACGTTTGCGGGGCTTGCCCTCTTTTTCTTCCGCAAGAACAGGCAAAGGTTGCCCGTCTGCACCGTCTACCGCCCCTGCAAATGGTATTATTTTCTTATCGCCATCGCGCTCTCCTTCGGGCTGATGGCCCTCTCCGAGTTGAACGGGCTCTTTATCGGTCTTCTCGGGAAGGTGGGCTTTAAGGAGCCCGAACCGACGATCCCGACGACTGCGGGCTGGTATCTTATCCCCGCGCTTCTTGTGATCGGCGTGCTTCCCGCCCTGTTTGAAGAGACCATCTTCCGCGGGATACAGCTCGGGAGCATGCGGGAGAGCGGCTATGGCACGGCCGCCGCGATTTTTGCCTCGGGCGCGCTGTTTGCGCTCTTCCACGGCAATCCCACGCAGACCGTCTACCAATTCATCTGCGGCGTGTGCTATGCCCTCCTCGCCGTGAGGAGCGGAAGCATCCTGCCCACCATGCTCGCACATTTCGCCAACAATGCCGTCATTCTCTCTTTGGATTCGGCGGGTTATGCGGATATTCCCCAACATGTGAAGCTCCCGCTCTACATCGTCGCGGGCGTCGTCCTTCTCGCCGTCATTCTCTATCTCGCCATCTTTGAAAAGCGCGGGAACAGGCGCGGCGGCGCAAAGGGCGGGGCGAAATATTTCCTCGCGGCCCTCGTCGGGATCGTCGTCTGTATCGCGGAATGGGTCGCCGCGCTCGTGCAGGGGATCGGACTTATATGATAAAGATCAACATTGTCTGCGTGGGAAAACTAAAAGAGCAATATCTTCGCGATGCCTGCGCGGAATACATAAAGCGGCTTTCGAGGTTTTGCAAGCTCGAGATCAAGGAACTTCCCGAGCGGCATAGTCTCAAGGAGGAGGCCGAGGAGATCTTGCGGGAACTCCGCGGCTACGCGGTCGTGCTCGCCATCGAGGGAAAGATGCGCTCTTCGGAAGAATTTTCCGTGGATCTGAAGGCCGTCTTCGACCGCGGTGGGGAGATGACCTTCGTCATCGGCTCTTCCTGCGGCCTCGACCAAAGCGTGAAGGACCGTGCCGACCTCCTGCTTTCGTTCTCCAAGATGACCTTTCCGCACCAGCTCTTCCGCGTCCTTCTTTTGGAGCAGATCTACCGCGCCTTCATGATTTCGGGCGGCTCGGAATATCACAAATAAGTTCTGAATGGTTTTTTTGCGGCATATGCTGGGAGAATGAATGTGTATGAAGAGATTGCCGCATTCTACCAAAGCTATCGCGGCGGAAAGAGGACGATCGGCAAGAGTTGCGAGGGAAGGGAGCTCTTTGCCTTCCATACGGGAAGCGAAGATGGGCCGCAGATCCTCTCGCAATACGCCATCCATGCGCGTGAATGGATCACGGCGCTCATCGCCCTGCATCATATCGGGCGGGACGTGAAAAAGGGGGGCGCATGGATATTGCCCCTTATCAATCCCGACGGCGCAGTATTATGCGAAGAGGGGGCATCCTCCCTATCTCCTGCGCGGCGGGAAAAGCTCCTTGCGCTCAACGGGGGAGAGGATTTCCGCCACTTCAAGGCGAATGCGGAAGCTGTCGATCTCAACGTCAATTTCGACGCCCGTTGGGGCACGGGGAAGAGCAACATACGCCGCCCTTCATATGCGAACTATATCGGCTCCGCTCCCTTCTCCGAACCCGAGACGCGCGCGCTTCGCGACTTCACCCTCAAAATCAGGCCCGCGGCGACGCTCTCGTGGCACACCAAGGGCGAAGAGATCTATTATGAATTCCACCAATCCCCCGCGGCGAAATTGCGCGACAAAAGGCTTGCGGCCGTCCTTGCAAAGAGCACGGGCTATCCGCTCGTCACCGTCAGAAATTCCGCCGGCGGCTACAAAGATTGGTGCATCGAGAAGCTGAAGATCCCGGCCTTTACCATCGAGGCGGGCTCTGATGCGCTTCCCCACCCCTTGGGAAGGGAGACCCTTCCCGCGCTTTTGAGCAGGACGGGAGAGGCGCTCTACGACCTTTCGGGAGCGCTGTAAACAAAAAAGAGGAAAGCATGCAGGAAAAGTTCATGCGCGAGGCGTTGCGCCTTGCGAAAAAGGCCAAAGCGGAGGGGGAAGTGCCCATCGGCGCAGTCGTCGTTCTCGACGGGAAGGTGATCGGGCGCGGCTACAACCTTCGCACAAAATTGCAGATGGCGACCCAGCACGCCGAGGTGCGGGCGATCGATCGGGCGTGCAAAAAGATCAAGTCGTGGCGGCTCGAGGGGGCGGAGATGTATGTGACTTTGGAACCCTGCCCGATGTGCATGGGCGCGATCCTGAACTCCCGCATCGAGAAAGTTTATTTCGGCGCATACGAAGGAAAGGGTCGGAGCCTCACGCGGGAGCTCGCCTCGGCCAACCTTGTCAACCACACGGTGGAAGTTCAAGGGGGCGTCATGGAAAGGGAGTGCGCCGAGGTCTTAACTTCCTTCTTTTCCGAGATGCGCACCCGCGAAAAAACCAAAAACATATCTCCATGATATTCTGCCGCGCAGCCCTATCGGGCTGCGCGGCAGTTCAAATTATGTCCGAATTTGTCGAGACAAAGACAATTCGAGGTGGTAAACTATTCGTGGAAGGGGGAACATGGACCGCAAGAGAATAGAGCTCGTAGATAGCATGCAAAAGTATCTCATAGCGCACGCAGAGGACGAAAATTTTACGCTCGAAGAATTTTATTCCGAATTCGGATACTCCCGCCGCCAAGCCGACAGGGTATTCTCTGCCGTAACAAAGATGACGCCCAATTCCTTTCTTACCCGCCTCCGCATGACGAAGAGTGCCTCGCTTATCGCAAAGGGGAAGAAGGATATCTTGGACGTCGCGCTCCTTACGCACGATACGCACGAAGGATACACGCGCGCCTTTGTAAAACTCTTTCATGCGCTTCCGAGCGAGTATAAAAAGGGCAACAAATTTATTCCTCTTTTTGTGCCCTATTCCCCCTTGACCTTCCAAAAATACTTAAAAGGAGAACTCAAAATGAATGAAACGAAGACGTGCCTGTGTATGATCGCCCCCGTAGAAAAGCCAAAGCGGAAGCTCGTCTATATTCCGGCGAAGAGCGCAAATGACTATTGGTCGTTTTGCGAAGAGGTCGGCTGCGACTGGGAGGGGCTTTTGAACAGCATTCCCTCAAAGATGTGTACAGCAGCAATTCTGACGCTTCCGCCCGCTCTCATTTTAGAAGGATACGGAAGCGTTGCGGCAGGGGTGGAGGTTCCCGCCGATTTCGAGGGGATCGTTCCCGAGAACGCGTTCATCTGCGAACTTCCGCCCTGCACGATGCTCGAATTCGAGAGCGAAAAGCCGAACTCCGAAGAAGAGTTTTTCGCATTTCTCGGCGAGCTCTTCAAAGCGGTAGAGAATTTTGACTACGTCTCCCATGGCTTTAAGGTCGCAGACGAGATCGCGCCCCGTTTTAACTTTGGAAGTCAAAACGGGAAGGCGGCAAAACTTTCCGTTCCAGTAAAAAAGCAGTAAAATATTATTATATAATGGGAAAAACAATTTATTTCGATAGAAATCGAAATAAGAAAAAAGAGGCGGATTTTCGCCTCTTTTTTGCTATAAATTGTATTAAATGAGCATTTCGTATTCTGCATAGAGCGCGTCGGTCTCGGCGCGAAGAGCTTCAAGCTTTCCGGTAATTTCGCGAACTTTTACATAGTCGGAAGCGCATTTGGCGAGACTTGCATTGAGCGCTTCTTCCTCTTTTTCCAAGGCTTCGAGGCGCGTCTCAATCTCCCTGATCCTGTTCCTTGTCTGCGCCTCTTTCGCCCGCTCTTCCTTTGTCCGATACCCCTCGGCCTTCTTCTTTTCGGGCGTCGGCTCGCTTGAAAGAGCGGGGGAGGAAGTTCGCTTTGCGGCCAGATAGTCCGCATAGCTTCCCTTGAAGTAGGTAAGTTTCCCGTCCTCGATGGAGAGGGTGGACGTGGCGAGCGCCTCGATAAATCTTCTGTCGTGCGAGACGAAGAGAAGCGTCCCGTCATATGTTTTGAGCGCATCTTCGAGCGCCTCGCGGGCATTGAGGTCGAGGTGGTTTGTGGGCTCGTCCAAGATAAGGAGATTGCCTTTTTTGGTCTCCAAGATCGCAAGTTCCAACTTTGCCCGCATGCCGCCCGAGAGCTCTTTGACCTTCCTTTCGATGTCGTCTGCAAAGAGGCCCGCCTCGGCGAGTATGGCCCTCGCTTCCGTCTGCGTCAGGCGCGGGCACTGCCCCCAAAAGGCTTCGAGCGTCCGCTCCTCCCCGTCGAGGTCGGCCATCTCCTGATCGTAGTAGGCGGGCCGCACGTACCGCCCGAAGAGGACGCGTTTATCCCCCGATAAAAGGAATTTGAGGAGGGTGCTCTTGCCCGTGCCGTTTTCGCCGACGAGGGCGCATTTCTCTCCCCGCATGAGTGTGAGCGACGCATCTTTGATAAGAAGTTTTTCCTCGACCTTCAAATCGAATTTTTCGGCGAAGATGATTTTTTCGTAGGGTTTTTCCTCCGTTTCAAAGAGAAAGCGGGGCGGGCGGATGGGGGGAAGGGGCTTTTCGAGAATTTCCATGCGTTCGAGTTTGTTCACCCGCGAGAGCGCGCTCTTTGCCGTCGTCGCGCGGACGATGTTGCGGGCAACGAAGTCTTTCAGTTTTGCGATCTCCTCCTGCTGTCTCTCGTAGGCGCCGAGCTCTTCCTTGTAGCGTTCCTCCCGCAAGATCTTATACTTCGAGTAGTTCCCCTTGTAGGAAGAGAGCCGCCCGCGGTCGAGCTCCAAGGTCTTCGTCGTAAGTTTATCGAGAAAATACCGATCGTGCGAGACGATGAGGAGCGCCCCCTTATAGGAGGTGAGATAGTCCTCGAGCCAGAAGAGCGTCTTAAGGTCGAGATGGTTGGTGGGTTCATCTAAAATCAGGAGCTCAGGCTCTTCCAGAAGGAGGCGGCAAAGTTTCAATTTTGTGCGCTCTCCTCCGGACATGGTAGCCACCTTTTGCGTGAAGACGTCTTCAAACCCCATGCCGCAGAGGACGGTTTTTATGCGAACTTCATAGGAATAGCTCTCCCTTGCCGCGATGCGTTTTTCAAGGCTCTCGATGCGGGCGGAGAGAATGCGCACTTCCTCTTCAGAAGCTCCTTCAAGGGCGCGTTCCGCTTCCCGCAGACGGGAGATGAGTTCGTCGTCTTCGCGGAATACCTCCTTCATCGCGCCATATACGGTGGAGTCCGATTCAAAGCCTCCCACTTGCGGAAGGTAGCCGATGCGGATGCCGCCTTTTAAGAGGACCTCTCCCTCGTCGGGGACAAGTTCCCGAAGAAGAAGGCGGAGAAGGGTGGTCTTCCCCTCGCCGTTGCCGCCGATCAATCCGATCCGCTCGTTTTCGTTCACGCAAAAATCGGCGTTTTTGATCGTGGGAACGCCGTCATAGCCGAATGTGACGTTGTGGAAGGTTGCGAGCATAATTTACCCTCCGCGAAAAAAACTATGGATATGAAGAGAATAGAGGCCATCCGCGCCCTCGAGGAGGAGCTGAAGAGCGCACAGCCTTCCGACGTGGCAAAGCTCACGAAGCGGCTGATCAAACTCAAAGATGCGTGGATCGATCAGTAGTCCCAATGGGGGACGAAGCTCGCTTCGGCGCTCTCCTTTCCCTGCGTGAAGAGATTGGAAAAGCCGAGCGATAGGGCGCAATTTAAGACGCGGCTGTATTCCCGCGCGGTGACCCTTCTTTGCAGTTCGGGAAATCCTTCGATCTTCCCCATGGGCGTATATTGCCGCATGAGGGAGAGGGGCGCGCCATCGGGCAGAACGCCCTTCAGAAAGGCGAGTACATTCAGGGAATCGGACGTGCATCCGGGAAGGACCAGATGCCGTACCATGATCCCCGAAAGCAACCTGTTTCCGTCCCATAAGAGGGGCTTATTTGCCATACGCTGTATTGCCGCAGAGGCAACTTCAAAATAATCTTCCCGCCCCGTATATCGCTTGGATAGCTCCCTTGAGACAAACTTGCAATCGGGCATCCAAATATCCACAAAGGGCTCTAAAAGCTCGAGCGCCCGCATGGAGATATACCCGCCCGAATTGAACACGACGGGGATCTTCGGTTTATACAAAGAGAGCGTTTCTGCAAGCCGATCCGCGACATGGTCCCCCGTAACGAGGTCAATGCAGTCTGCGCCCGCCTCTTCGAGCTCGCGAAAAATTTGCGCAAGTTCACGGGGCAAGACCGCCTTCCCGCGCTCTGCGCGCGAGACCTCAAAGTTTTGGCAGAAGACGCACCGCAGCGAGCAGCCGCAAAAGAAGACCGCCCCCGCGCCGTTTGTGTGGCAAATGGGGGGCTCTTCATAGGGGTGCAGGTAGTACTTCGCGATAGAAAGCCCCTTCACGCCGCAACGCCCCGCCGCTTTTTCTCTGTCCACCCCGCATTTGAGGGGGCAAAGGGTACAACACATGCAAAAATTATACCATGGATCGGGAAGAATTGCAACCCGATTTGTTTGACATTTCCATGCGATCCGTTTATAATGATAAAGCTAACGAAAAGGATGAATTTTATGAGAAGATTTTTTACGAGCGAAAGCGTGACGGAAGGCCACCCCGATAAGGTGTGCGATCGCATTTCGGATAGCATTCTCGATGAACTTTTGCGGCAAGATCCTTATGCCCGCGCGGCGGTGGAGTGCTGTGCCGCCTACAACACCCTCTTCATCACGGGGGAAGTGACGGCCAACGCAAAGGTGGACTACGAGGCGGTCGCCCGCCGTGCGATCAAGGAGATCGGCTATCTCCACGGCAGTTTTGCATACGACGCCTGCCGCGTAATCGAGCTCGTCCACGGCCAGAGTGCGGACATTGCGCTCGGCGTCGACGAATCGCAGGAGAAGAAGGCGGGCGGCGAGGAGAGCGACCTCATCGGCGCGGGCGATCAGGGCATGATGTTCGGCTATGCCTGCCGCGAGACGGAGGAGCTCATGCCCCTTCCCATCGTGCTTGCACACAAGCTCGCATACCGTTTGGCACAAATCAGAAAGGAAAAGCTCGTCGACTACCTTCGCCCCGACGGAAAGACGCAGGTCACCGTCGAGTACGACGGGAAGAAGCCCGTGCGCGTGGATACCGTCGTCATCTCCGCCCAGCACAATACCCACGTCTCGCACGAAGAGATCGAGCGGGATATGAAGGAACTCGTCGTAAAGGCGGTCATTCCCGCGGAGCTTCTCGACGATAACACCAAGTATTTCATCAACCCGACGGGCAGGTTCGAGATCGGCGGGCCCGAGGGCGATTCCGGCCTCACGGGCAGGAAGATCATCGTCGATACCTATGGCGGCAGGGCGCCGCACGGGGGCGGTTCTTTCTCGGGGAAAGATGCGACGAAGGTGGACAGGAGCGCAACGTACATGGCGCGCTATATCTGCAAGAACATGGTCGCGGCGGGGCTCGCGGACGAGATGGAATTGCAAGTAGCCTATGCGATCGGCGTCGCCCGCCCCGTGTCCGTTTTTGTGGACACCTTCGGCACGGGCAAGTTCTCCGACGACAAGATGGCGGAGATCGTGAAAAAGGAGTTCGACCTTCGCCCCGCGGCGATCATCAAGAAACTCGGCCTCCGCGCGCCCATCTATGCGGCGACCTCCTCCTACGGCCACTTCGGCCGCGACGCCTTCCCCTGGGAGGTCGTCGATCGCGTCGAGGACCTAAAAAAGTATTTGTAATCCCGTCACCCTGCGCTTGTCGAAGGGTCACAAAAATATCGGCGCGCCGTTCTCGGCGCGCCTTTTCTAATGTGACCTGCCCCCGTTTACGGGGGCGGGTGTCACGGCTTTGCCGTGACGAGTGGGGGAGTGGTGGTAAGCGTCATTCTGCCTTGTGCGCATGGTGTATCAAGCGTCATTCTGAGCGAAGCGAAGAATCCCCTAATACGCAGTCCGTTGCCCCCTCCATGGGAGGGGGAATATAGGGGGTGGGGTGACGTTCAAAATACGCTCCACCTCAGTCGCGCTCTCGCGCGACAGCTCCTCCCACGGAGGAGCCATGCAAAGTTCGGCGTAGTCTTATCGCTGTGCCTTAAAATTTTTGAAGGCGTGATATAATTGGAAATATGTAATTGGAGAAGCCTGTGTCACCTCTGAACTAAAGAAACCGGTATATTTGCAATGTAAAATTTGGTTGCTATAATCTATACCACAACTGGAAGTCAACCTTAAATAAATTGGGGCAATCTCTTTTTTTGAAACATGACTATTTTTAGGGTCTTCAGATATAACGTTTAAATATAAATCATAGTAATCTTCTTTGTCGGCATTTGGTTTAAACCCTGTTACACTAAAACCTTCAATTTTATTTTTAAAAAGAGAGGTTACTTTATCATAACCGTTTAAACTTTTTATAAAACTTTTGTAGGTGTCTTCGTATATGCTAAATTCTGCAACAACTTCCGGCTCTCTCTGGCTTGCAAGATATTGGAACATAATTGGACCTTGGTAATAGCCGCCTTCGTAGAGCATTGTAAAATCTTTAAGTTCATCTTCTTTAATTTTATATTTTAAAAGATACTGATTGATGTATTTTTCACCATCAGTCATTCTATAAATTATTTTCAATTTACTATAAATGTTGCTTTTATCGTTATCCATAACATAAAGGTCCGCAGCAACAGCAACCGAGCCGCTTTTTATACCTTCAATATCTTCGCCTTTGTTGGTTAAAAAATCGTATGGTATAGCTTCCATAATATTTACACCCGAATCAAGCGTTGTGCCACTTTCCCCAATTTCCCCACTCTCGTATTGCCTATAAAGTTCGTCATACTCTGGGTTGTTCAAAACGTCCTGCAAAAGTTTGCTGTATTGGCTGTAATTTGTGTTGCCCTGTTGCGTTTGATTGCCGTTTGGGTTGGTGGTATTGCCGTTGCCATTTCCGCCGCATGCGCCGAGCGAAAGGGCGAGGGGAAACGCCATCGCGCCCGCCAAAGAAAGGGCGGCGATCTTTTGGGCAAGTCTGCCACGAATAAAGGAAGAAGCCCTTTTTGCACTGTTTTCCATTTGTTTCTTTTTCATAATGTTCTCCTTATAAAATAAAAAGTGTGTTCCCAAACTCGGAAACACACTTGCATGGTATCTCCGAATTTGTTACCACACAAATTGAAATATGCAATTATTGAAGCATAAAGGAAAAGAGATACACAATGCCGAGGTATTGTGATCTTTATACTTCATAATTATTCAATTTGTGTGGTAGGTTCAGTATAGCACAATTCAAGGGCAGATGCAAGACTTTTTCGTAAGATTTGCCGTGTTTCCAAAGGGGGATCTCCTCCGCGCCTACGGCGCGTCGAGATGAGGAGGGAGCAGGGCAAGCATGTCATTCCGAGCCCCGCAGGGGACGAGAGGATCCCCTAATACGCAGTCCGTTGCCCCCCTCCATGGGAGGGGGAATAAAGGGGGTGGGGTGAACTTCTAAATCGTCATGTTGAGCGTAGTCGAAACATCACCTTATTTCTTGCTGTCCCTTTTAGGGAAAGTACCCGCGAAGCGGGGGAAAGGGTTAACCCTTCTGTCCCTCGCAAGCTCGTGACATCTCCCCTTACAGGGGCGACAAGGGCGCGTGCTATTTCCCCCTTATGAAGGGGGAAGCTGTCACCGCAGGTGACTGATGAGGGTTGGTATCAATCGTCATGTTGAGCGTAGTCGAAACATCACCTTATTATAATGCGGTGACCCTTCGACTTCGCTCAGGGTGACGAAATGAGAACGTGCGGGCGGGGCAATGTGACGCGATAAATGCCACGCGGGGCGGGATGACATGTTTGACAAAACAGAAAAATTATGATATACTGTTATCTATGAAAAATACTACACCCACAAAGAGGGTGAAGAGCGTAGCGCGGGAGATCGCCTACATTGCGCTCTCCGTCGCCATCCTTGCCGTCTGCGCTTGGGTAACCATTCCGTTCGGGCCCGTTCCCTTCACCCTGCAAACCTTCGCCGTCTGCTTTTTGGGCGCACTCCTCGGGTGGAAGCGCTCGCTCGCGACCGTTGCCGTCTACATCTTAATGGGCCTTGTCGGCATTCCCGTGTTTTCGGGCTTTAAGGCGGGAACGGCCGCGCTCCTCGGGCCGACGGGCGGCTATATCTTCGGCTTTTTCTTCGCCGTGCTCGTCCCCGCCCTCTTCAAACTGATTCCCGTTAAGAATAAGTGGGCGCGCTTCGGCATCTTTTATGCGGCGAATATTCTCGGGCTCGCCCTGTGCTACCTCTTCGGGACGGTGTGGTTCATCATTATGAACAGCGCCTCGGTGGGGAGCGCGATCGCCCTGTGCGTGACGCCCTTCCTCATCCCCGACGCCATCAAACTCTTTGTCGCGGCGCTGCTTGCATCGCGGCTCGAAAGGTACATAAAATAGAGGATCTCATGAATTATCGGGAAGAATCGCTTAAAAAACACGGAGAGTGGCGGGGGAAGATCGAAGTTATCCCCCGCGTGGAAGTGGACAGCCGCGAAAAGCTCTCCCTCGCCTATACGCCCGGCGTCGCCGAGCCCTGCCTCGCCATCCACGAGGACGTGGAGAGAAGTTTCGACCTCACCCGCCGCTGGAACACCGTGCCCGTCATTACCGACGGCACGGCCGTTTTGGGGCTGGGGGACATCGGTCCCGAGGCGGGCATGCCCGTGATGGAGGGCAAGTGCGCCCTCTTCAAGGCGTTCGGCGGGGTAGACGCCATTCCGCTCTGCATCCGTTCAAAGGATACGGAGGAGATCATCCGCACCATCGAACTTTTGGCGGGCTCTTTTGGCGGGATCAATTTGGAAGACATCGCCGCGCCCCGCTGTTTCGAGATCGAAAGGAGGCTCATCGAGGACCTCGATATCCCCGTCTTTCACGACGACCAGCACGGCACCGCCGTCGTCACCGCGGCCGCCCTTCTCAACGCCTTAAAACTCGTGGGGAAGAAGATTGATCAGGTGCACATCGTCATCAACGGCGCGGGTGCGGCGGGGATCGCCATCGCGAAGTTCCTCATGAAGATGGGAGCGGGGGAGGTCGTCCTCTGCGACCGTCAGGGCATTCTCTGCGAGGGGGATCGTTCCCTCACGGAGGCGAAGGCCGAGATTGCGCGCCTCACCAACCGCCGCAAGCTCAAAGGCCCGCTCATGAACGCCATGAAGGGGGCGGACGTCTTCATCGGCGTCTCGGGCCCCAACTGCGTGACGAAGGAGATGATCCGCGCAATGGCGAAGGAGGCAGTGGTGTTCGCATGCGCCAATCCCACGCCCGAAATTTCAAGAGAGGACGCCTTGGAAGCGGGGGCGGCCGTCGTCGGAACGGGCTCTTCCGAGAAGCCCAACCAGATCAACAACGTGCTCGTCTTCCCCGGGCTCTTCCGCGGCGCGCTCGACGTGCGGGCGAGGAAGATCAATTTCGAGATGATGTTTGCGGCGTCGCAGGCAATCGCATCCTGTGTGCCCGAAGGGGAGCTTTCCCCCGATCATATTTTACCTTACGCCTACGATCTTACCGCCCACAAAGCCGTCGCCGTGGCCGTATCTTCCGCCGCACGCAGAACGGGCGTCGCCAAGAAGTAATGGAAGTCGGCGTAAAAATTTGAAATATGATAAAAGCTCCTCCTTGGGGAGGAGCTTTTGCGTTCTGCGTGACGGAGGTGGGGTTGCTTCATATTAGTCATGATGAGCCTGTCGAAGCATCGCCACATTTTGTCAATAGTCATCTCTACCGAGCAGATAATCGACGGAAACATCAAAGAGATCGGCGATGCGAACGAGATTTTCTTGCGAGGGCTCCGAGGAACCGTTCTCGTAGCGGATATACGATGGTTGTGCGACGAATAACTTTTCCGCCATCTCCCGTTGCGTCAATCCCGCCTGCTTACGCAACTCTTTTAATCTTTCTTGAAAGATTTTCATAAATTTCATTGACAATTATAGCTGTTTGCTATATACTTTAGACAAGATATAGCAATATGCTATCAAATACCAATGGAGGTCCATTATGAAAAAACTTTTGAAAATGGCTGTTGCACTTGCAATGGCCGCAACCCTCGGCGTCGGCATTTCGGCGTGCGGCGGCGAAAAGGAACACAAGCACAAATACGACACGTGGGACTTTAACGAGACCCAGCACTGGAAGTATTGCGACGAGCACGGCGAGGACAAGAGCAACATCGACGAGAGTACCAAAGCCGATCACGACTTCACCAATGGCGACTGCGTCTGCGGCGCGCAAGAGGGCGGCAAGGAAACGCAGACGGGCAAACTTCCCGAGGAAAATTTCGAGGCGGCTTGGGCGGCGGCGTTTGACGAAACAAACTTCGACAATTTCAAAATAGAAGGCACGCTGTATTATCACTTTACCGATGTAAATACGGTTGAGCCGGAGGAAGATAGTTGGGATGTAACGGGCATCCGCGCCAACGGGTGTGAACATTATTCCCAGCTTAACAGTGACCCCGAAACATCCACCGAGCTTTATTATGATGGTGAAGTTCTTTATACGCGAGAATTCGACCAAGAGAACATAGAAAGCGAAGTATGGCGTGGGTACAGAAGCGAAAACTATCTCCTCGTAATGATGGAAGAACTCTATTTCGGCGCCAAAGATCATGCCGCAGACTTTACGTTTGACGAAGAAAAAGGACTGTATGTCTGGGTGCAGAACCTCGACTTGGATGATGAGTCCAGTTGCACCGTAACGATTGGCTTCTCCTTCAAGGACGGCAAGATCGCGCACTTTTTGCATGACCGGATCGAAAGATTTCCCAACGATGAAAGGTTCGAGGGAGCTGTGGTAGAATACCGCTATGACCTTGATTATACATATGGCGGCCAAACGGTGACCCTGCCCAAAGATTTGCCCGAAGTGAATGAATAAAAAATAATCAAAATTGCAGTAAGACCGCCGAGGCGGGTACCATGTCCGCCTCGGCGGTTCTTCTAAACTCGTCATACTGAGCCGCCGAGGGACGAGGCGTGTCGAAGTATCACCTTATTATAATGCGGTGATGTTTCGACTGCGGCTTCGCCTCCGCTCAACATGACGGATGGAACGCACGGGCGGGACAGGATGACGTAATAATAACGCACGGGCAGCATGACGTAATTAGAACGTTCCTTTCATCCGTCGCCGAGGGCGACACCTTCCTCCCGAGGGGGGAAGGCTTTTCTTTTTCACCCAAAATCGCCCTTTTGCATACGATGGACAGCGTAAAGGAGGGCAGAGGTGGGGAAATATTTCGGAACGGACGGTTTTCGCGGGCGGGCGAATGAGACGCTCACCGCCATTCACGCATTCCGCGTGGGCAGGTTCTTGGGTCGGTATTTTGCCCGCGGGAGTTACGATCGGGCGCGCATCGTCATCGGCAAGGATACGCGCCGCTCCTCCTACACGCTCGAATATTCGATTGCGGCGGGGGCGGCCGCCTCGGGCGCGGACGTCTATCTTCTGCACGTGACGACGACGCCCTCCGTCGCCTATCTCACCCGCACGGAGCATTTCGATTGCGGCGTGATGATCTCTGCGAGCCACAACCCCTACGAGGACAACGGAATCAAGCTCTTCAACGCCAAGGGGGAGAAGCTCGAAGATGAGACCTTGCGCCTCATCGAGGACTATCTTGACGGCGGAAGTCTGCCCCTTGCGACGGGGGCGGACATCGGCCGTACCGTCGATTTCGTGGCGGGGAGGAACCGCTATCTCGCCTATCTTCTCTCCCTGCCCCGCGTGGGATTCCGCGGCATGCGGGTGGGGCTCGACTGCGCCAACGGAAGCGCGTTCATGATCGCAAAGGCCGTCTTCGATGCGCTGGGTGCGACCGTTCTCTGCATCGGCGCATCTCCCGACGGCGTCAATATCAACGCGGGCGTGGGGTCTACCCACCCCGAGCGCATTGCCGCGCTCGTCAAGACGGAGGGGCTGGACATCGGCTTTGCCTTTGACGGCGACGCCGACCGTTGCATTGCCGCCGATGAGCGGGGGAATATTCTGGACGGAGACGCCATTTTGTATCTCGCCGCCCGCAGTCTGAAGGCACGGGGCAAGCTCGACGGCGGGGGGATCGTCGCCACGCAGATGAGCAACGGCGGCCTCGAAAGAAGCCTTTCCCGCGAGAACATCGCGCTCGCCTATTCCGACGTGGGCGACCGCTTCGTCTATGAAGAAATGCTAAAGTCGGGCTATCTTTTGGGCGGGGAGAGCTCTGGGCACATCATCTTCCGCAAACATGCCACGACGGGCGACGGAGTGCTTACCGCCCTCAAAGTCATGGAGACGGTCGTCGAGAGCAAGTGTCCGCTCTCCCTCCTTGTCGAGGGGTATCATCCTCTCCCGCAGGAGAAAAGGAGCGTGCGGGTGCGCGATAAGGCGGTGGCGACTTCGGAGAGCGTCCTTTGCGCCAAAGCGAAGGCGGAGGGGCTTCTTCAAGGGGGAAGGATCGTCCTTCGCGCCTCGGGGACGGAACCTGTCATCCGCATCCTCGCCGAGGGGGAAGAGGCAGAGGTCTGCCGCGCCGCGGCCGACCTCATGGAAAAAGCCGTTTCTGCGGCGGAGGACCTCGCCTGATGTGCGGCATCGTCGGCTATGTGGGGAGAAGGCAGGCCGCGCCCATTCTCCTCGAGGGCCTGAAAAAACTCGAATACCGCGGCTACGATTCGGCGGGCATTGCCGTGATCGAGAAACATTCATTTGAGGTCATGAAGCGGGCGGGGAGCGTGGAGGGCCTCTCGGCCGCAAAGAACTTTCTCGGCCGAACGGGCATCGGCCACACCCGATGGGCCACCCACGGCACGCCCACCGAGGAGAACGCGCACCCGCACATCTATGGGCGTATCGCGCTCGTGCACAACGGCATCATCGAGAACATGAAGCCGCTCAAAGAGGAGTGCCTGAAAAGGGGGGAGAGCTTCACCTCCGAGACGGATACGGAGATCGTCGCCCACCTGCTCGACGGCTACTACGAGGGGGATCTTCTCGCCGCCCTCCAAAAGACGGCGGCGCGCCTTGTGGGCTCTTTCGCCCTCGCCGCGCTCTCTTTGGAAGAGCCCGGAAAGATCGCCCTCGCAAGGAGGGCTTCCCCCCTCGTCGTGGGACGGGGAGAGGACGGGACGTATCTCGCGAGCGACATTCCCGCGATCGCCGCCGAGGGGATGGAGATCTATGCCCTCGGCGAGAATGAGTTTGCCCTTCTCGATGGAAAGAGCGCGCATTTTTATGCCGAAGACGGGCGCGAGATCGAAAAAAAGCCCCTCGAATATTCCCTCGAAGAGGACGTTCCCGAAAAGAAGGGCTTCCGCCACTTCATGCGCAAAGAAATGTCGGAAATTCCGCTCTCCATTGCAAATACTCAACAAATTATACAGTCTTATCCCAAAATTTTTGAACTTCGCGAAGTACTATGCCACGCAGAGTATATCCATATCGTGGCCTGCGGAACGGCATATCATAGCGGACTTTGCGCGAAGATCGCCATCGAGGCGCGCGCCCGCATCCCCGTGGAGGTGGCCGTCGCGAGCGAATACCGCTACCGCGATCCCGTCATTCAAAGGAACACGGTCGTCATCGCCGTCTCGCAGAGCGGGGAGACGGCCGATACCCTCGCGGCGGCCGAACTTGCAAAAAGGAGCGGGGCGACCCTTCTCGCCGTCACGAATGTGCGCTATTCCTCCCTTGCGCGGCTGGCCGATTTCGTGCTCTTCACCGCGGCGGGCAGGGAGATCGCCGTCGCCGCGACCAAGAGCTTCAACGCCCAGCTCGTCCTTCTGTATGCCCTCGCCGAGGAGCTTGCGAGTGCGAAGGGACGGGGAGCGTGCGGGGCGGAACTTCTATCCCTTCCGTTGCTTGCGAAGGATGCGCTCGCGGCTTCGGAGGAGGTGCGCGCATGGACGCCGCATTTCCTCGGGGCGAAATCCGTCTTCTTCCTCGGCAGGGGGGCCGATCACTGCGCCGCCCTCGAGGGAAGCCTGAAACTGAAGGAGATCAGCTATCTTCCGAGCGAGGGTTATCCCGCGGGCGAGCTCAAGCACGGCACCCTTGCGCTCATCGAGAAGGGGACGCCCGTCGTCGCCATCCTCACCTCTTCCCGTCTCGCCGAGAAGACGATGAACGCCGTCCACGAGACATATGCCCGCGGCGCAAAGGTGTTCCTCGTCACGTCGCTTCCAGAATACAGGAAGAGGGGGGAGATCCTCTCCTCCGTCCTCATCCCCGACATCGGGGAAACGTATTCGCCCGTCCTCTCCGTCATTCCCTTGCAGGCGCTCGCCTATTATGTCGCCGTCGCCCGCGGGAACGACCCCGATAAACCGCGCAATCTCGCAAAATCCGTCACCGTGGAATAAAATAAGCCGCCCGCGCGATCAAAAGCACGGGCGGCAGTTTTCATAGATATGCCTTCAGGTTCCGCTCTCTCCCCAATTCGCGGGAAGGTTACTGCGCTTCGGGCGGACCTTCTCTTTGCGGTAGGAAAGTTTCAGGAACACGGGGGTGAGCACGGAGGAGATGAGGATGATCAGGAAGATGAAGGGGTAGATGGCGCCCGATACGAGCCCCGCCGCGACGCCCCTTTCCGCACAGATCAGGATGACTTCGGCGCGGACCATCATGCCGAGCCCCGCCCGCACGCTGTCCATCCACGAAAACTTGCAGATCTTCGCCCCGAGCCCGCACCCGATGAACTTTCCTGCGAGCGCGACGAGCACATACACCGCTCCGAAGGCGAGAAAGGCGGGCGTGATGCCCGAAAAATCGAGGTTCATGCCGATGGAGGCGAAGAAGACGGGGGAGAAGAAGAGATAGCCCATCATATCCACCTTGTTCTCGACGTAGGGCGTCTCGGAGAGGGTACCGCCGAGAAGGATGCCCGCGATGTAAGCCCCCGTGATGTCGGCGACGCCGAAGAACTTTTCCGCCGTATAAGCATAGAGGAAGCAGGCCGCGAGCGAAATGATGGGCACGCGCCTGTTGTGCGGGGCCTTGCGTTCCATGATGTCGAAGATCTTCCTCAAGCCCACGCCGAGCGCGATCGCAACGATAAAGAACACGACGATCTTGATGGTGACGAGGGCGGCGTTGGGGTTGAACCAGTCCCAGCCCGCACCTTCGCCGCCCGAAGAAAAGCCCGTGAGGACGGAGAGGACGATGATGCCGATCACGTCGTCGATGACGGCGGCCGCGACGATGGAAGTTCCCAGTTTCGTATCGAGCTTGCCGAGCTCTTTCAATACGGCGACGGTGACGGAGACGGAGGTCGCCGTGAGGATCGCCCCGTAGAAGAGCCATGCGAGCGAACCGCCGGGAAGATGAAAGAGGAAGGCGACGAGCGTTCCCATCCCCATGGGGACGACGACGCCGAGCACGGTGATGACGACGGCCGCGCCGCCAGTCTGTTTGAGTTTTTTAAGGTCGGTCCCGAGGCCCGTCGAAAACATGATGAGCACGACGCCGATCTTGGAGATAATATCGATGCCCTTCTTCACATCAGAGCCGAAGAAGGCCTCTTTTAAGGGTTGCCACGGAATGTAGTTGAGGCATCCGATGAGGACGCCCGCGACGAGCATTCCGATGACGGCGGGCATGCCGATCTTATGCGCCCCCAGCCCCATAAGTTTGGAGAGGAGCAGAATGAACGCCAAGGGGAGTAAAATTTCAAATGCTTCCATATTCTCACACTTTGCCGCATCTTTAGAAGAAAATCCTTTCCTTATTATAGTCCCTTTTTTTTGAAAAGCAACTTTTTTGACC
>CANQFB010000010.1 GCA_947598205.1 uncultured Clostridia bacterium | reverse complement strand
GATGTTTCGACAGGCTCAACATGACGTTATTAAAAAACCCCTCTGTCGCTCGCATTCTGATTTCGTCATGCTGAACGTAGTTGAAGCATCACCTTGTTTTATACTGCGGTGATGTTTCGACAGGCTCAACATGACGTTATTAAAAAACCCCTCTGTCGCTCGCATTCTGATTTCGTCATGCTGAACGCAGTTGAAGCATCACCTTATTTTATACTGCGGTGATGTTTCGACAGGCTCAACATGACGTTATTAAAACCCCTCTGTCACTCGCATTCTGATTTCGTCATGCTGAACGCAGTTGAAGCATCACCTTATTTTATACTGCGGTGATGTTTCGACAGGCTCAACATGACGTTATTGGAAACCCCTCTGTCGCTCGCTTTCTAATTTCGTCATGCTGAACGTAGTTGAAGCATCACCTTGTTTTATACTGCGGTGATGTTTCGACAGGCTCAACATGACGTAATTGGAAACCCCTCTGTCACTCGCATTCTGATTTCGTCATGCTGAACGCAGTTGAAGCATCACCTTATTTTATATTGCGGTGATGTTTCGACAGGCTCAACATGACGTTATTAGAAACCCCTCTGTCGCTCGCAGAGCTCGTGACATCTCCCCTTTCAGGGGCGACAAGGGGGGGGGACAAAGTCCGAAACCTCCTCCCTTGGGAGGGGGAATGAAAGGGGGTGGGGTTCTGATATGCCCCACCATATTCCGTAAAGCGGAATGACAAATTTGCAATTCCCCCACCTCAGTCACGGCAAAAACAGCCGTGACAGCTCCTCCCCGAGGAGGCGCTTTTTTCAAACTGCCCGAAGCGGGAAGGAAATGTGAAATGTGGAGAAAAAATCGGAAAAGAATTTGCATTGACGGGCCGTTTATGCTAAACTATAAGTGAGGAAAGGATCTTTCCTTTTCCCAAAAATACCTCTTCGGGAGGCAACTGATGAAAACTTATCCTAAAATCACAGCGGCGGTAACCGCGATCCTGCTCGGGGCATGCCTCTTCGGCACGGCCGCGTGCGGCGAAAAAAACCATGACCCCATCGTCCCGCCCGAGCCCCTTACCGTCGAATATACGGTGGCCGTCGTCTGCGAGGAGACGGACGTCCTTATGGGCGTCACCGTCTCGCTCACCGCGTCGGGCGTCACCGTCGAAGGGGGCGAGGCGAAGCCCCTCTCCGCGGGTCTGGCCGTCTTCACCGTGCTTCCGGGCGAATATACCGTCGTGTTATCGGGCGTGCCCGAGGACTACGCTTGGGAGGAAGTCACCCTCTCCGAAACCGCCCCTTCCGCCCAGATCACGCTCACCAAAAGCTCCGAAGAGCCCGATCCTGACCCCGATCCTGACCCTGATCCTGACCCCGACCCCGAACCCGAGCCCATCGAATACACGGTGACCGTCGTTTGCGGCGTCGAGAGCGTGCTCGAAGGGGTGCAAGTCTATCTCACGAACGCCTCGGATGGGAGCGTTGCAGAGGGCGGAAAGGCGCGCCCTCTCACGGACGGCACGGCCCGCTTCTCCGCTCTGCCCGCCACCTACGGCGTGGCGCTCACGGGCGTCCCCTTCACCTATCTTTGGGAGCCCGCCCTCTTGAGCGAAGAACACCCTTCCGCCACAATTTCCCTTACGATGAAATACGATCCAGAGGCCGAATACACCCACCTGCCCGACGCTCTGAACGGCAGATGGGGCTCGGAGAGCAACACCTATCGGGAGGTGGTCTTTGCGGGCGATACCCTCACCGTGAGCGGAGATTTAGGCGCCGCGACGGCCGAAGCGGGCGGGATCGAATACCAAGGCGGCGTATGGACCTTCCGTTTTGAGGCGACCTCCGATGAAGGAAGCCGCTTCATCGCCGACTTCACATTGGACGCGAACAGGGGCGTTCTCTCTGTGGAATATGCGGGCGGGACGTTCCCCTTTGAAAAACTTCCCGATCCCGAGCGCGCCGATGCCTTCCCCGCCTCTCTCACGGGCACGCTCTGGACGCCCTCGCACGGCATCGCGGGGGTGAGCCAAGTCGCCTTTACGGCGGCGCAGGTGAATATCGACGGGGCGTTCTACACCCCTTCCGACCTCACCCGCATCGGCGATCTCTACACCTTCGACGTCACCTTCCGAACGAACGTCGTCGAGAACACCCTCTCCTTCACCTACGACGCGGCCGCCGACACCCTCTCCGCCGTCAACCGCTACGATAGCTCGGCGGTCTCCTTCATCAAACAGAAGGCGGTCTCGCCCGAATCGTTCGGCACGGTAGCCTCTTCCGTTCCCGACGAAGTGGCCTCCGCCCTCGCCGCCGCCCCCTGGGTCTCTGACGACGAGATCGTCGCGCGGGTCACTTTTGAGAAATTCAACGCCTCCTACGGCATCGGCATCTATATTCTGATGAAGGACGGCAAGGGCGGACGGGTGAGCGCCCTTCTCGAAGAGGGCGCCGTCCGCAAGGAGGGGGAAGTTTATCAGTTCACCTTCCTCCCCGGAGCGGGTTCTAACGTGATCTACACCATACTTCTGCGCTACGACGCGGCCGCGAAATCGCTGACCGCCCTCTATTCGGACAAGACCGTCTCCCTCAAACAGGAGACAGAGGAAGAAAAGCCGCTCCCCTATCCCGCCGAACTCGAGGGAACGAAGTGGGTCTGCGCCGACGAGGACGGCGCGCTCTATATCCGCTCCCTCTGGTTTGAAGGTGGCCGCATCTTCTGGGAAGACGGCGAGGGCAACACGCAGGAGGCCTTCTTCCTCGAGGAGAACAGCTCGGGAATTTGGGTACAGGTCGATCCCTCGACGGGCATCTCTTTGGGCTACTTCGTCATCTCCTACAGTTACGGGAGCATGGAGATCGGCGGCATCGGCAATCTCGGCGCTACCAATACCTTCGTCTTCACCAAGGTATAAGCGAAACAAGGCATGAAAAAACGGCTCAAAGGCGAGCCGTTTTTTTGATACTGTTTGCGTATCACCTCACGACGGTTACGGTGACGACATACTTGCCCGCCGCATCGCGGACGATGCGCACCATGTAGCGTTGCGACATGCCGCCCGAAGTCTTCCCGTTGAGAAGCCAAGTGCCCTCGTCCTCTCCTTCGGTGAAGTCGGATACGTCCTCCATGGCGGAGTAGAGGCCGCTCTCGTTCTTGCTGTAGATCGCGAGCACGTTGACGGGATCGCCTTGATCGTCGCAGAGGAAGTAGACGAGGAAGCCGCCCACCGCCTCCGCGGAAGTGAAGTTCCTGATTTCGAGAGTGACCTCTTCGATCGCACCCTGCGCATCTTTGCGGAAGGTGAACAGGTACCCCGAGAAGCCGCCCCCTTGCTTGGCCACGGCCAGCCATACTCCGTCCTTCGAGAGCGTGACGCCCGAATCGACGGCCTCGATGATGTTCTCCCCGTCGATGAGGGTGACGTAGACGACTTCGCCCACGAGATCGGAGGGATTGAGATTGTACCCGTCGCGTCCATAGCCCGGAGTGCCCGCCGCCGTGGCGCGGATGAGATGCTTGAGGCCCAAGGTGTACGTCTTCCCGCCGCTCACGAGTTCCCGCTCCTCATATTCATAGAAGCCCCAGAGGATATAGCATGCGCCAACTTCTTCCGCATAGCTCTCGACGAAATCGACGGCGTAATGCTTGCCGCTCACATCGAACAAGATCTCGAGAAGGTCGCCGTTGAGATCGGATCTGTGCCCGAGCACGCGCACCGCATCTTGTGCGACGTCTTCAAAGACGACGGGATCGGCCTTCGCGGAAGGGTTCTTGTTCTCATAGAGGAATCTGCCGCTGTAGAAGGCCTGATCGAGCATGATGGGCCCGAAGCCCAAGATCTCCTTGGTGATCTCGCCGCCCGTATAGTTGCCATTGCCCTCTTCGCCGCCCTCTTGCAGGCCGTTGTAGAAGTCGAGCATCCTGATGGAGGTATAGCCCGCGGAGATATTGAATGTGCTTGCGCTCGTCCCGTCGAATCGGAAGGTCACAAAGTAGGTGAAATCCTGATAGGAGATGCGCGGCCGTACTTCCCCATTGGTGTAGATATTGAAGAGGAAGCCCTCATATGCGCCTGCATGCTTCTGCCCTGCTTCTACGGTCACGGTCGCCGCATTGTTGTAGTTCGGGCCGATATTGACCGAGATCGCGAGGGTCACGTTGAGGGAGGGAAGCTCTCCAAGCGGGGTCTCGCCGTCGCGCTCATAGAAGTTCAGAACGCCCTTCATGGTGAGCACGCCCTCCTCGAGCGCGGCGCGGTAATAGACCTTCTCCCTGATCGTGAGGGAGGGCGTTTCCGCCGTCTGCGGGCGCGGGACGGAAAGCACCTCGAAGGTGTAGAAGACGAGATACAAATTGTCTTCGTCGAAGTAGTATGCGCCGCTCGTCCTCTCCGCATCCTCTCCGCGTGCGCCGATTTGGAAGAACCCGTCTTCCCCGAAGGCGACATAATCGAGATCCTGCGAGAACCATACGCCGCTCGCCTCGCTGTAGTCGATGATGCGGAAGGAGCGCTTCACCCTGTCGAAGAGGAAGAATGCGTTCTCGTTCTCGCCGTAGGTGAACATCATGAAGCCGTTTTGCTCGTCGAGAACGGTGTACATGCCCGTCGCCGAGATGCTGCCGTCCGCCGCCCGCAAGACGCCGCCGCCGAAGCCGTCGAGCCACAAAACATCCCAATTCTCGTTGATGAACGTGCCCGAAGTATCCACATCGAAGAGGATGGCAAGGTTCTCATCGTAGGGATAGAGCTGGATATACCAGCCGTTCCCCTCGTTGGTGCCGAGGCCCGGAAGATTGATATAGACGCGGTACTCATAGTTGGAGGCGTCCACGGCCTCATAGATGCCCGTCCTCGCCCCCGAAGCGCTCCCGATGAAGGAGACCGTCGCGTTGCCGCGGCCATCGAAGGTAAAGGCGAGATAGTCGCCGTTTTCCACCCCTTCGCCGACGGGATTCATGTTCCTGTCGACGACGATCCATTCGCCGTAAGCCCCGTCGAGGGGATAGAAAGCCCCCTCCTCCTTATCGATGGAGATGTAGAAATCCAACCCTTCGCTCGGGGTGAAATAGAGCTCGTCGCCGTCGGGATCGACGGAATACGTCCCCTCAAAGCGGTTGCCTTCGCCGTCGAGATATTCCGCCCAATAGAAGCCGTCGAGGCGGAGAGAGCCGCCCTCGGGGGAGGAATATTCGCCCGCAAGCGTCTCATCTTCGGTGAAGTAGACATAGTCGCCGTTGCCGTTCACATCCGAGAAGTAGGTGACGACGAACCTGAAGATCTCCGTCCCGTTGATCTTGAGCGAATAGATGTCTTCGCCGAAGACGGTCGTATCCACGACCTCATAGGTCGCGCTCTGCCAATCGGGCTGATCGGCATTACGGTAGTCGTAGACGGCGTTCCCCCGCTCTGCAAGGGTATCGCCGATGAGGAAGCGGTCGAGGACGAGGTTGGTATAGAAGCCGGCCGTATCGGGCATGCCGTCCGTCCCTTCGGTGTAGATATAGATCTGAAGTTCGACTTCCACGCCTTGGATGGGCGTCCAGAGATCGTCTTCACCGGCGATATAGCGGGCCCTGACGGCGGCGCCCGTCTCATCGCCATAGACAAATTGGATGTAGGAATAGTTGAAGTAGGTATTTACGCCCAGCGAGAAGCTCCCCTCCACGGGCTCGCCGCCCTCTCTCAGCCACAGAGATCCTGCGCCGAGGACGGTGGGATCGTTGTTCCCCCAGATCGTACTCCCGTCTGCAAGCGAATATTCGGTATAATGCTTCTCGCCGTTCTCCTCGAGGAGGAAGTAGACGTCGATGGGCCTGTTGTTGTCGCTGCGGTTCACCTGCGTCGTGTAAAATTTCATCTCTTCGGGCACGAGCGCGGCATATCCCTCCACCGCCTGCGTGAGGTGGAAGGTATAAATATCCCTGCCGATGGAGCCGTCCGTCTCGTACCAGCCTTCGCCCCCCTTGAAGACGGTGTTGCCGCCGTCGAGAGTGATCCAGATCTCCGCGCGAGGCTTTTGCGCGCCGTTCACTTCCACCGTGTCCTCAAAGAGGATGAGGACGGGATAGTCGAGCACGTCCGTCATGTGGCGGAATTCGCGATAGGAACTCTCCTCATCGGGATCGAAGGTCTCGAAGGTATAGCCGCCGCGGTCGAAGGCGAGCTTGAAAGTGAACGTATCGCCCGTCTCTTCCGTAAGGGTGACGATGAAGCCCGAATAGGTATCGTCCTTATAGACATAGCTCCCCTTGTGCGTGTTGCCCGCCTTATCCTTGTAGACGGCGCTGTCGGCAAAATATCCGAGGCCGTCGAGGAAGAGCGTCTCCCCGTCCTTCCCCGCATAGGTAAGTTCCCGATCGTCCTGCCCGAAGCCGAGATAGAGGCCGTTGGAGATGATATATCCGTCGAAGTCCTCTTCGAGCTCCTGCGTATCGAGCGGAATGGTCATCACATAGCTCGCATATTCGCCCGGTTCAGATTGGAGCATGCCGAGCTCGTCGACGATGTCCACGAAGACCTTATACATCGCTTCGCCCGAATGGGGATCGCCGACGGTCGCGGGGATATAATAGGTGCCGTCGAAGCCCAAGAACACGCCTTCGGCGGTATTGAGGTAGAGGGTGGCGAGGCCGTATCCGTCGAGCACGAGCATCTCGCCCGTGGGATAGGGGAATTCGATGGAGAGCATTTCGGCGTAGTAGCCCGCCTCGGGCCCTCCGATCGAGAAGATATAGGGATGGCTGCCCGCATCGGTGTGGCGGAATTGCACATGGAGCTTCTCCCCGTCCTCCGCAGAGAGAAGATAGTCGCCGCGGGTCGCATCGAAGAGGAGCGCGCCCGTGTGCGTCTTGCCCGCCTTATCGGTATATGTGGCATTGAGATATTCGTCGAGTTCAAGCGTCACGCTCGCATCGTAGCGGGCGGGATCGGTGACGCTTTGATATTTGGGATCGGAATAGGTATCGTAGAGCACATAGGTCGCCGCGACGTCATGGTTTTTGTAGGAGAAGAAGCCGTCTGCCGCCCTGCCCTCGAGCATGACCTCGCCGCTCTCCTTTTTGAAGGTGAAGCTGTCCCCCTCCCTTTCGCCCGTAAATTCGTGGCCGCCGCGGAGCATGTAGGCGACGCCCTCCTCGAGGCGGGGGAAGAAGACGAGATCGGAACTTCCCGCACGGTCGTGATAGCTCTCGTCCCAGACGGCATAGAGCGTCGTAGGGCCGAGCACGGTGAGGAGATCTTCGCGATCGCCCGCGAAAATGATCTCATCGTTTGGAACGTCGCTCCGCTTGAGGCTCCAGCCCACAAAGCGGTATCCCTCGGCCGAAAAGCCGTTCTCCATCGTCGCCGTCCTGCCCTCATAGCGGACGCTCTGCGAAGGCACGCTCCCGCTGACGAGCGATGCGGGGAGGTTGGCGTCGTAAGCGACGGTATAGGTCATGCGGGAGAAATAGAGATAGAAGACGTTCTCTTCGCTGTCCTCGGAGAGGGTGAGCGTGGTCACGGGCGCGGGGTTGGATGCGCCGAGGACGGGATCGGGTTCAAAGGTGAAGTGATCGAAGGTGGAATCGGGCGTGACGGTCTCGCCGACATATCCCTCCCCCTCGATGGGCGCCTCGTCGCGCGGACGGGTGTAGGCCGTCGCCGCCACGTTCTGGAAATAGACGTAGACGGTATAGGAGACCTTCGCATCCTCCTTCCAGCCCGCATAGTAAGAAGTATCCTTCTTGGGCGCGGAGATGGAACCCGTGAGCGGTTCGCCGCTCAGATCTTCCTCCAAATACCAGCCCGTAAAGGTGTGGTGTTCCCGCTCCGTGACGGGGAGATCCACCTCATCGCCCGGCTTTGCGGTGACGGCCTCGACGGCCGTTCCGCCGTTCGCATAGAAGGTGAGGGTGACTTCCTTCTGCCCCTTCCCTCCGCACGCCCCGAAGAGGGCGAGCGCAAAGATGGCGAGCGCCGCACCAAGCATGACGATGATCGATCTTCTCAATGATTTCATTCTTTCCTCCTCTCCCCCTCGCGGGGAAAATGCGCCGAAAACATAGATCCTTTCCGCATGTTTAATTTGTTCGCATTACTATCATATTACACGCAACGGGCGGTTTTGTCAAACAAATCGGGCGCGATTATGCAAATTGTCACATTATTTTTAACATTTTCAAGATTTATGCAAATAAACTTTTAAGAATACATTTTACCCCGTCTCCCTGCGGAAAGGATTTTCCAAAAAATAAAAACGGCCCGCGCGTTTTTGCGGGCCGTATCGCAGACATGGTATGCTCAAAACTCTTCTCTGCGTCTTGCGGGCAGGGCCGCTTGGGAAAGGGCGGGTCTCTCTTCGCTCCCCCTCTGCCAATATCCGTCGGCCGTATATTTCTCAAAGATGGAGGAAAACAGCCGCTCGGAGGTCTCTGCGGAGGTGCCGATGGCCTCGGTGTGGAATTCCGCCACCACGCCCTCGCGGTCGATGAAGGCCGTCTGCGGATAGCTCGAGATGCCGAAGCGGGCATGGAGGCGCACGGTGGTATCCCGCACGACGAAGAAGGTCATGTTGAAGGAGGAGGCAAAGGCGCGGATAGCCGCCTCGCCGTCCCCGCCGTAGGGATCGGGGTCGATGGCGATGACGCAGACGTCCTCGCGGTAGGCCTCATAGGCATTCACGAGCCCCGGGAACTCGGTGCGGCACCATGTACAGCCCGTGTAGAAGAAGTTCAGAACGACGAGCTTATATTCTTGCAGGAGCTCCGAAAGGACGATGGTGTCGCCGTTCAGCGTCTCATAGGAGAAATCGTGCATGACCGAGCCCACGCTGTAGCGGACGGAACTGCCCGCCTCCCCCTCGATGGGCGATGCGGTGAGCCACAGCTTGCATACAGGATCTTCGTAGTCCACTTCATAGACCGCATCGGCGGTATAGCCCGCGGGAAGGGTCTCGGGATCGATCTTCACCGTGTATTTCCGCGGCAGGAGCTCTGCCTTGAAGACGCCGTCTTTCAAGGTGGAACTGCGGCTTCTCGCCACCTCTTCGCCATCTTCGCCGAAGACGCTCACGGTGATGGAACGGTCGGTGACGGCCGCGCCGTTGTTGCGCAGAAGGCGGAATTCATACTCGATGGGCGTGTTCTCGTTGAGTTGCGGAATGACGACGGCGCGCGCCTCGTCCCGCTCGCCGCAACGGGCGCAGTGATACGATTTCTCCCCCGCATGGTCGAAGGTGGCGGGCACGTCGACGGTGTAATATGCCTCCCAATTATGGCCGAGGGGATCGGTATCCGTCTCGCTCCGCTCGCCGCAACGGGTACATGTGCGCGTGCGGGTGCCGGGCTCGGTGCAGGTCGCGGGGGTGAAGTTCACCGTCTCCCACGCATGGCCGAGGGCGGGCACAACGGCCCCCTCCTCCACCGTCTTGCAGACGGTGCACATGTGCGATTCCTCGCCGGGCTGGGTGCAAGTGGGCTCCTTCGTGCGCTCCAGAAGCCGCCATGTGTGGCCGAATGCGGGGATCTTACGCGTCTCATGATCGCCGCAGGCGTTGCAGGTGTAGAGCATCTCCCCGGGTTCTGTGCACGAAGCCGTCTTCCCCGCGACGGGGACGCCCTCGTCCCAATCGTGGCCGAGCGCGGGGATCTCGCGCGTGACGACGCGCTCGTCCTCGGGGCAACCGGGGTTCTGGCAAGTTCTCTCCTGAAGGCCGGGCTCGGTGCAGGTCGCCTTCTCCTTGGTCGTCCACGCCGTATAGTTATGGACATGCGTCTCCGCCTTGGGAGGATCGGGTTCCTCCTTCTTCCCGCATGCGGAGAGCCCCGCGCCGCACAGGGCGAGGCAAAGAGACGCCGCAAAGAGCGCACTGCGCGCGATGAATTTTTTCATACCGTCCTCCTTCCGCCCGTTCATAAAATGGGACGGAGCACGAATTTATACGATTTTTTTATCATTATACGCGAAAAATACAAAATTGTCAAGAAAAAATCTAACGTTTATGCAATTATCACATAGTTTTCAAACCGATAAAAAAACGCCGCGCGGGCAGAGAAAAATCCCGCGGGGCGCACATCAAGATCAAATTCCTTTACCGCTCGATGCGGGAAAGCAGAACGAGCGTCTCGACATGGCGGGTCTGGGGGAACATATCGAAGGGTTCTACAAGCTCGATCGCGTACATGGTAGGCCCGTTTCCCGTCTTGACGAGTTCTCCTGCCTCGTTTACGGCGAGCGTCCCCGTGAGATAGCCGAGGTCGCGGGCGAGCGTCGCCCCGTCGCAGGAGATCATGACGATCTTCTTCGCGCCGCCGCGTATGATCTCATCGAGCACGCTCTTCGCAACGCCCGCGCGGGGCGGATCCAAAACGACGGTCGCCCCCTCGAGGGAGCCCACCTCCTTGAGGCGGTCCTCCACCTTTCCGCAGAGATTTGTCATCTTCTCCCCGAGGCCGTTTCGCTCCTTGAGGGCGTCGGCACAGCGGCTGGCCTCGGGAATGAGCTCGATCCCGTAAACATAGCGGCATTTTTTTGCGAACATGGCGGTCATAAGCCCGCAACCCGCATAGCAATCGACGACCGTCTCATCCTCCCCGACGAGGGAGACGGCGCGCTCATAGAGCTTGGCCCGCACTCCGTCGTTGACCTGCAAAAAGGTGTTGGGCCCGACTTCGTATTGGATGCCGCACTCCGTGCCGCCGTAAAACCCGGGGCCTTTGACGAGGATAAATTCCTCGCCCAAAATGGCGTTGGTATCCTCCTTGTTGATGTTGAGGTAGAGGCTGTATTCGGGAAAGATCTCATCGAGAAGGTAGCAGAAATAGTCGATGCCCGCGATCTTCCGCACCGTCGTAACGAGGGTGACGAGAAAGCGGTTTTTGATCTCTCTTACAACCAAGTGGCGGACATGCCCCCGTCCTCTTTCCTCATCATAGCCGTCGAGCCCGCATTTTTCCATAAAATCTTTGAGGGCGGCGATGAGCTTATTCACCCATGCGGGGTGAAGGGGGCATTCGTCCGTTTCGACGATGCGGTGCGAACGTTCGGCATAAAAGCCCACGCGCACATCCCATCCGTCGCTGCCGACGGGGAGCTGTAATTTGTTGCGGTAGCCGTACTCCTTGTCGCTCTTCACGCAGGGCGAAACTTCCGTCTCGATCCCCGCGAGCTTTTTGAGGGTATCGCGGATGAGTTCCTGTTTGAATTTGAGCTGGTCGCGGTAGCGGAGGTGCTGGAGCTGGCATCCCCCGCAACGGTAGAAGACGGGGCATTTGGGGCGGACGCGCTCTTCGGCGGGCGTAAGGATCTCCTCCGCCTTCGCAAAGCCCATCTCCCCTCTGATCTTCATGAGCTTGATGCGCGCCCTCTCCCCCTTCAAAACATAAGGTACAAAGATGGTAAGGCCGTTGCACTTCGCGACGCCTTCGCCATGTGTGCCGAGCCCTTCGGCCGTGACGACGGCAATATCATTTTTTTCCATATTCACCTCTTGATGCGTTTTACGATCGCATTCACCGATTTCTGGCAAAGAAACATGAGGACGTCGTAAACCGCAAAAAAGATCGTTCCGCCCAGAAAGACGACGAGATAGAGATATTTCGACACCCATTCATACCAGACGGCCTCCGTGATGCCGAGCACGCCCGCGAGGGTGAACCACATCAGGAGCATCGCCCCGTCGAACCATGCGGCCTTCAGCACAAACCAGAGCGCGTGCAGGGGCTTTTTCTTCGTAAAACGCAGTTGCAGATAGTTGATCAGGGGGTGCAGGCCGAAGAAGACCGCAAACGGCAGGATCTCCCAGAAAAAGGCGAGCGCGCCGAAGAAAAAGGCGAGGAGGACGCCCCCGAGAAAGGCGAGCACTTCCCCCCATATGAAATCTTTGGAAAGGGGCACCATGAGCGCGAAGATTGCGAGGAGGTATCCCGCCGCCATGAGAAAATTCACATAGGAGGCGAGGGTGAGCGCAAGGGATACCACCGCGCACGCGATGGCGGATAGTACGATCTCGAAAGATCTTGAAGGACGCTTCACGGTTTCACCTTATCTGCAGTTGCAACACATATTGAAGAGACAATTCACGCACATGTAGGTATAGCACATCGTGGCGCAGGTCGAGCACCAATTCCCCCCTCCCATCTCGTTCCCCTGCGGGGCGGGGTTGGGGTTGGTGTTGGGCGCGCCGCCCGTCTCGTTCTTATATTCCGCCCGCGCCTTCAGTTTCTCATAGGCGGTGCGGTATTTCTCGTTCTCCCCGTCCATTTGCAGGGCGATCTCGAGCTGTTTCTTGCTCTCGTTCATCCAATTCTTCTTATAAAAGACGACCGATTGCAAATAGTGCCATTCGGCGTTGCGTTCGTTGAAGGCGTCGAGGAGCTGCTGGGCGCGCACGAGATCGCCGCTGCGGATGGCGGAAGCGACTTCCTCGAACCCGTTGGAAGAGGCCTTATCCTCCTCCTTATGCGCCTCCCTGCGCTCGTCCTTGATCTCCTCGTAGGCGGCCTCGAGCCGCGTGAGCATGCGCGCGGCCGCGTTCCCCGCCTCGCCGTCCTGCCACTTTTCCTCGTTATATTTCTTCTTGAGCTCTTCGTAGCGGCGGTCGATCTCCTCGTCCGTCGCATTTTCGTCGAGCCCCAGAATGTCGTAGTTTTCCTTGCTCATGCTTCTATATATACTCCTTATGATTTCAAATCTTGACGCTCATCTCCCGCCGCGGCTCGCCGCGGAAGACACGCTCCGTCTCCAAGGGGATCCCGCGGAGGATGACGTTATCCGTGAGGTCGCGGTTGAAGGGGAATTCGATCTTTGCAAGGTTTTCCCGCATGGAATAGAAGAGGGTGTCGAAGAGAAACCCGATCTCTTCGCCGTGCTCCTTTATGAGCGTCTCGCGCGTCGCCGGCCCGTAAGATAGGACGAAGGGATTGTAGTTCTTCTTTTTGATGTCCTTCTCGAAGTCGTCGAGCGCGTCGATGAGATAGATCCACTTGCCGAGGCAGTAAAAGAGGCCCTGCGTGGCGGGGGAAGCCTTTTCCCCGAGAAAATGGTCGGAGACGGCCTGCATCATGCACGCGGAGGGTTCGGCCGCCATATCGGGCGAGGCGGCGAGGCCCTTTTCCGTCTTCTCCTGTTCGATGAGATAGCGCTCTACAAGCTCCGCAAGGGCGGGATAGCGCTTCTTTGCCCGCTTGAAGCCCTTCCTGAACCAGATGCGCTTCGCCTTTCCCCTGCCGCCGTCCGCAATGTCGTCGGTCAGCTTATAGTAGATGAGAATGGTGTTGAGCGCGCCCAGCTCCTCGGAGAGGGGGTCTATCTTCGCCATCGGCTTTTTGCGGACGGTATGCCCGAAGCACCCCCGCCTTTCCACCACGACGTCCGTCCCCGTCATGTTGTGAAGGAGGGCGGAAAGGAAGGTCGTATCGTAGGTGAGCCCCGAGCGCGCCATCTGCCCGCAGGATGCGCCGATACTCCTGCACAGCCCGCAGTAGAGCGCCTTGTAGAGCATCACGTCCTTCACATGAAGATTGGGAAGATCGTAGCGAACGTAGCCGAACATATCACTCCTTATAGAAGCCCACTTTACGGCAGACCTTGGAGAGGGTCTTCCGCGCCGCCTTAAAGGCCCGCTCTGCGCCCGCGGAAAGCACTTCCTGCACATATTTCTTATCGGCAAGAAGCCGCTTTTGCTCCGCTTGAATGGGCGCGAGGACGTCGGCGACGGTCTCCCCCACGGCGAGCTTAAAATCGCCGTACCCCATGCCCGCAAATGAGGCTTCTGCCTCGGACATGGTATGCCCCGAGAAGGCGCAGTAGATATTGAGAAGGTTGGAGATCCCGGGCTTTTCTTCGGAGGAGACGATGCGGCTATCGCTGTCCGTCACGGCCCGTTTGAACTTGCGGATGACGGTATCGCGATCATCGGAGAGGAAGACGGAGGCGTTCGGGTTTTCATCCGACTTCGACATCTTCTTTGCGGGGTCCTGAAGCGAGGAGATGCGCGCTTCCCCCTTTACGATGAGGGGCTCGGGAACTTTGAAGGTCGCCCCATAGCGGCTGTTGAACCGCTCGGCGAGATCGCGCGAAAGTTCGACATGCTGTTTTTGGTCTGCGCCGACGGGGACGAAGTCCGTCTGATAGAGAAGGATGTCCGCCGCCATGAGGACGGGATAATCCATGAGCCCCATGTTGATATTATCGGCGTGCTTTTGCGATTTATCCTTGAACTGCGTCATGCGGGAGGCTTCGCCCACATAGGTCAGGGTATTGAGGATCCAGCAGAGTTCCGCATGCGCCGGGACGTGCGATTGCACATAGAGCGCACATTTTGCGGGATCGATGCCGCAGGCGAGATAGAGCGCGGCGAGATCCAAGGTGCGGCGGCGAAGCTCTGCGGGTTCCTGCCGCACGGTGATGGCATGAAGATCTGCGATGGCGAAAAAGCAATCGTATTCGTCTTGCAGGCGAAGCCAATTCCTGATCGCACCCACAAAGTTGCCGATGGTGAGACTCCCCGTCGGCTGGACGGCGGAATAGACGATCTTTTTCATTTCGCTCATGCTCTCTTCCATTGCTGAAAATCCCCCTATTTTGGAACATTATACCATACCTTGCGGCAAATTGCAACTTTTCCCGCGTTCACTTTGTGAAAATGCGATGAGGAAAACGGACAAAGGGCGCAAAAGCCTTCCCCCTTTTTAAGGGGGAAGGTGGCGAACGAAGTGAGGCGGATGGGGGTGTGTTTCCAATTACGTCATGTTGAGCCTGCCGAAACATCACCTTATTTCTCGCTGTCCCTGAAAGGAAAGGTACCCGAACTCCCCTCCACTCGCTGTCCCTGAAAGGGAAAGTACCCGCGAAGAGGGGGAAAGGGTTAAAAACCCCTCTGTCACTCGCGGGGCTCGCGACATCTCCCCTATAAGGGGCGACAAGGTGTTTCCAAATACGTCATGTTGAGCCTGCCGAAACATCACCGCAATATATAATAAGGTGATGCTTCAACTACGTTCAGCATGACGAAATTAGAATAGCATGCGCTCCATGTTCGGAAGAAGAATGAAAGGCACGAGTGGCTTTCTGAAAAATCATTGACAATTAAATCCCTTTTTGTTAGAATAAAGTTGCGACAACTTATTTACGAAAAAGGAGTTTTTTAACTTAACAGGTATGCACATGGTTGGGGCTGTCAATACAGCCTTTTCGCTGCACCCTGCCCTTACCATTGGCATACCCAATATCGTAAGAAGTTGTCGCAAACTTTCGGGGGCGGCAAGAGGGGCGCGCCTTCGGGCGCGCTTTTAATTTTTACAAAATGTTAGAAAGAGCGATCAAATTCCGTTCGATCGCTATCTGAAGGGTATTTCCCATCTTCCGTATTACGTGAAAAAACTCCTGAAAGAAAAAAACGGCCGCCCCGTCTGCTTGCTGTCCATGAAAGGGAAAGTACCCGCGAAGCGGGGGAAAGGGTTAAAAACCCCTCTGTCACTCGCGGGGCTCGTGACATCTCCCCTATAAAGGGCGACAAGGTGTTTCTGAATTCGTCATGTTGAGCGGAGGCGAAGCCGCAGTCGAAACATCACCGCAGTATAAATAAGGTGATTCCTCGACAAAGCTCGGAATGACGTGATTTAGAATGCCCCGCCTCTGTTACGCTTGCGCGCGACAGTTCCTCCTTGGGGAGGAGCTTTTTTCGGACTTCGTATCAAAGGATCCTCTCGCCTTCGGCTCGGGATGACACGGTTTGCCCTTCGGCTCGGGATGACACGGTTTACCCCGCGGCTCGGGATGACGGCGTGAACAGGCGGGATGACGCGGTTTACCCCGCGGCTCGGGATGACGCAGTTACTCTTTAACCCAAGAATGTTTGGAGAGCGGAGAACATCTTATCTGGGGAGACGGCCGTCTTGAAGCGGATGGGTTTGTAGCGCACCGACTTGATGGCCTCGGGAACTTTCATCGCCGTGAGAAGGTGGATGCGTTTTACGCCCTTGAAACTATCCTTCACGTCGTTGCCTGTGAGGGCATACAAAACATCCTGCGGGCACTTGTAGGGGCTGGCCGTGGAGACGACGATCATGGGGCGCTTCTCGGACATGGTATCGTCCTCGATCTTCTCGAGGTACTTTTGCGCGACGTCCATGGCGACGCCCGTGTGCGTGTCCATGGGGTAGCCGTACTCCTCGAAGAACTCATAGATGCACTCCACCGTATCGTCCTCGGAGGCCGTCGCCGCATAGAAACTCTCTTGCAGGCCCGAGATCTCCTCGGAGGGAAGGGAGAACCTGCACGTGGAGGCGAGCTGTTTCATGCGCTCGGCGGTGAGCGCAGTATTCCTCCCCGAAGCCTCGAAGACGAGCCGCTCGAGGTTGGAGGAGATGAGAATGTCCATAGAGGGGGACATCGTGCGGTAGAAGGGGCGTTTCGCATCGTAGATCCCCGTGCGGAAAAAGTCGGTGAGGACGCAATTTTTATTGGAAGCGCAAAGGAGCGTTCCGACGGGAAGCCCCATGCGCTTTGCGTAATATCCCGCGAGGATATTGCCGAAGTTGCCCGTCGGCACGCAGAAATCCACCTTCTCCCCCATCTTGATCTGGTCGGCAGAAACGAGGTCGAGGTAGGCCGAGAAATAATAGCACACCTGCGGAAGAAGTCTTCCGACGTTGATGGAATTTGCGGAGGTGAGCAGATACCCCTTTTCCTTGATATAGGCATTGCACTTTTCGGAACGGAAGATCTTCTTCACGCCGTTTTGGCACTCGTCGAAGTTCCCCCGCACGGCGACGACGTTCACATTTTCGCCGTCTTGCGTGCACATCTGGAGTTTTTGCATCTTGGAGACGCCCTCTTCGGGATAGAAGACGATGACCTTCACGCCTTCCTTGCCCGCGAACGCCTCCAAAGCCGCCTTGCCCGTGTCCCCGCTCGTCGCGGCGGCGACGAGGATCTTCTCCTTGACGCCGAGGAGCTTGCACCCCTCTTTGAGGAGATAGGGAAAGACGGAGAGCGCCATATCCTTAAAGGCGCAGGTGGGGCCGTGGAAGAGCTCGAGCATATACACGCCGCTCTCCATGCGCACAAGCGGCGCGGGGTCGTTCCCTTCAAACTTCGCATATGCCGCGCGGAGGGCGGCCGCAAGTCCCTCTCCGTCGTACTCATCGAAATATTTTCCGAGGATACGGGCGGCCCGCTCGGGATAATCGAGGGGGAGCATGTCCGCAAGCTCCTCCTTCGAGACCTCGGGGAAACGCTTGGGAACGAACAGCCCGCCGCCGCCCGCCATGCCGCGGACGATTGCCTCGGGCGCAGAGACCCTTTCCTCCCCTCTCGTGCTCACAAAATTCATAAAATGCCTTCCTTGATGATAGGGGAAAGTCCCGCAACGTGCGAGACTTTCTCATACGGGCCTTGCGGGGCGATGAGCCCTTCGCCCGCTTTTCAGAGGTACTTCCTTGCGAATTCGGGGAGTTCTTCCTCCGAACAACTGCATGTGATCCAGATCCCGAGGCCGCGCATCTCGGCAAGTTTCTCGAGCATATAGAAGCTCTGCGCCATATCTTTCAGGTCCTTGCCCGCGATGCGCGCGATCCCGTCCAAATAGATGGATTCGTTATCGTAGTTGCCCGCGGCCACGCCCTTGATGAACCCGCACAGCGCCTCTTCCCCCGCGACCTTGTAATCGCTCACATCGATGAAGCGGACGTCGCGCTTGAGATCGTACATATAGCGCTTTGTATCGGTAATGAAAATCAGATGCCCCTTGGCGGTTGCGACCGCTTCGTTTGCCACCTCGATAATGCGCTTGGTCTTGCCGCTGCCTTTCGGCCCGCAAATGATTTTGATCATGTATTCCTCCTTCATTCATAGCCATGCGCTATGTTCCTTAATACTATTTTATCAAACTTTATGTCAACATTCAAGGGGTTTGCAAAAATTTTTTTTGCCCGCCCTTCCCTTCTCATTCCTGCGGAGAGGCGAGTTTCCTCTCCACGTCGGCGCGGGCGAGGGCGTCGATCATTTCGTCGAGATCGCCCGATAAAAACGCCTCCATATCGTGCAGGGAGAGCCCGATCCTATGGTCGGTGATGCGGCTCTGGGGGAAGTTGTAGGTGCGGATGCGCTCGCTCCTGTCCCCCGTGCCGACGAGGCTCTTCCTGTTGGCCGCCTCCGCGCCCGCCGCGCGGCTCTGATAATAGTCGTACAGGCGGGATTTCAAGACGCGGTAGGCCTTCTCCTTGTTCTTGAGCTGGCTCCTCTCGTCCTGGCAGGTGACGACGATGCCCGTGGGAAAGTGGGTGAGGCGGATGGCCGTCTCCGTCTTGTTGACCTTCTGCCCGCCCGCGCCCGAGGAGCGGAAGAGATCGACGCGCACATCCTCATCCTTGATCTCCACCTCGACCTCTTCGGCCTCGGGGAGGACGGCGACGGTGCAGGTGGAAGTGTGGATGCGGCCCTGCGATTCCGTCTCGGGAACGCGCTGGACGCGGTGGACGCCGCTCTCGTATTTGAGGCGTTTATAGGCGTCCTTTCCGCCCACGAGGACGACGGCCTCCTTGATGCCGCCGAGTTCCGTCTCGTTGAGGGAGGCCACTTCCCATGTAAAACACTTCTTCTCGCAATACCCCATATACATGCGGTAGAGCTCGTACGCAAAGAGGGCGGCCTCCTCGCCGCCCGCTCCCGCGCGGATCTCCAATGTGCATCCGCGCCCGTCGTTTTTATCTTTGGGGAGAAGGAGGATCTTGATCTCCTCCTCCTGCTTTTTGAGTTTTTCCTTGAGGGCATAGCCCTCCTCGAGAAGGAGATCGCGCATCTCCTCCGTCTCGTGTTCGGCCTCGGCGAAGGTGGCCTCCATCTCTCTTTGGGTCTCGTTGAAGGCATGGTATGCCCCGACGATCTCTTCGAGCTCTGCGCGCTCCCTGCTCAATCGGACGAAATCTTCGCCGAGATAGGCATCGGGGGCGGCGAGACGGGCGGAGAGTTCTTCGTATCGGGCGGCGATCGCGGCAAGTTTCTTCAGCATCAGAACCCCAACTTTACGACGCGCTCCACGCCCGCAAGGTCCTTCACGACCATGGCGAAATCGCAGTGTGCCGCCGTCTGGAAAATTTTGATGATCTCCTGCGCCTGCCCCTCGCCGCATTCGACGATGAGCATGCCGCCGCGGACGATATAGCGCGGGACTTTGGCCGCGATGGCGCGATAGAAGTCGAGGCCGTCTTCCCCGCCGTCGAGGGCGATGCGGGGCTCGTGATCCTTCACGTCGGCGGGAAGCAGGTCGATCTCCCCGCGGCGGACGTAGGGCGGATTGGCGGTAATGAGGTTGAACCTCCCGCGGATGCCCGCGAAGAGGTCGCTTTTCACAAAGTTGACGGCCGCCTTGTTGAGCCGCGCGTTCTCCCGCGCAACTTCGAGCGCGTCTTCCGAAATATCCGAGGCGGTGACCGTTACGCGCCTGTCTTTGGAGGCCTCGCAGTAGGTTGCGATGGCGACCGCGCCGCTTCCCGTGCAGAGATCGAGCATGCTGTCGCCGTCGTTTAAGGTGAGCACGGCCTGCCGCACGAGGATCTCCGTCTCGGGGCGGGGAATGAGCACGCGTTCGTCCACTTTGAAGGGATAGCCGTAGAACTCGGTATCGCCATAGATATACCAGAGCGGCCTGCCCTTCATGCGCTCGTCGAAGATCGCAAACACCTTCTTGCACTCGGCGCGAGAGACGACGCGCTCCTCGGAGAGGGCGCTCCGCTTGATGCCGAGGGTCATGGAGAGGATCCACTCCGCGTCCGACCCGTCGATATTTTTATCGGCGAAGCACCGCTTCATGGTCGCCATGAGCTTGGAAAGTTTGGTCTCCGTCGCGAAGAATTTCTCGTTGAAATCGGGATCTTTATCCATCTCGAGGGCGGTCTCGAAGGCGCGGATGGCACATTCGATCATATCGTCGGTCGGCTCGCGCGTCGTGAGTTTTTGCAGGAGGAAGCCGGGCGCCTTCAGGGGTAGGACGAGCACGCTGTCCGTTTTTGCGAGGAGCTTCAGGACTTCATACGAGACGCCCGCCACGAGGGGCAGAAGCAATAGGCGGAAGACGATGGAGAGAAGGGTCTCCCAAATTCCCGTGATGTGCGCATAGCTATAGAGCATATCGAGCGGGATGCCCACGAGGGCGAACACGATGATGGAGATGAAGAGTACGATGAAGAGGAAGGTCGTGCCGCAACGGTCGTGGAGGCGGGTGCATTTTTTCACGTTCTCCACGGTGAGCGGCAGGCCGTATTCAAAGCAGTTGATCGTCTTGTGTTCGGCGCCGTGATACATGTATGTCTCACGGAGAGACTTGAAGACGAGGGTAAAGAGGATGTACAAAAGGAAGATGACGAGGCGGAAGCCCCCCTCGATGAGGTAGTACCAAAGGCCGTACATCTTATCCTTTGCGACGGCGGGAGCGGCCGCGGCGATGAGACGGGTAAAGAGAAGGGGCAAAAAGATAAAGAGCCCGACGGCGAGGATGACGCCGAGGATGACGGAGACGACGCTGATAATGTCCCCCACGCTCATCTTGTGCTTCTCCGCGAGCCACTTCGCAAACTTGCTCTGCCCGCCCTCTTCGCTCTCTTCGTCGGTGAGGGCGGCCTCGGAACTGCGCGTAAGCACCTTCATTCCACCCACGAGGGAGGAGACAAAGTTGACGACGCCGCGGATAAAGGGGATACGCTGCCAGCGCGGCCTATCCTCCGGGGCCTTGATCTTGACGGCCTCCATGACCATTTCGCCCTGATCGTTGCGGACGACGGTCGCCATGCCGTGCTTTGAGCGCATCATCACGCCCTGTATCACGGCCTGCCCGCCGATGTAGGTACGGTTGCATTTTTTCTTCATACCATTCCCCTCTCGGAAAGTGTGAAATAAATAGCAAAACAGCCTCTTTCAAAGAGGCTGCCGCGTAACTTAAATTCCGTATCTTTTCTTGAACTTATCGACGCGTCCGCCGGTATCGACGAGCTTCTGCCGCCCCGTAAAGAAGGGATGGCA
Organism: uncultured Clostridia bacterium; assembly: GCA_947598205.1. GTDB lineage: Bacteria > Bacillota > Clostridia > Christensenellales > Borkfalkiaceae > Gallimonas. The sequence goes on along the minus strand of CANQFB010000010.1, from coordinate 33,810 downwards.
TTTACTGCAAATATCCACTTTAAGCGTCTCGACGTCTTTGGTCGTGCCCGTTTTGAAGGTCTCGCCGCAGGCGCAGACGACCGTGACCTCGTGATATTTCGGATGAATGTTCTCGCGCATATCGTTCACCTCGCTCCGTTTTCTTTGATATTGAACGGGTCTATTATATCCGATTTTTTTGTGTTCGTCAACTGATTTTGAAAGACAATCGAAAAAACACAGAAAAAAGCGGGGATTTTTTACAGCGGGCACAACGGCCGCCGAAATCTTATAAAAAGCCTTGCAAACGGCGGGGTTTTGCGGTATAATATGGAAGAATATCGCAGAAATTGCAGATGGAGGAGCAAACCATGAACGTGTGGAAACTCACGGGGCCCAAAAAACTCGTACATACGGAGGAACCCCTTCCCGAGCATGAGGAGGGCAAGATCCGCGTCCGCGTGACGAAGGTCCTCGTGAACAGCCTCGACGCCGACCTCTTCGACGGCACGGCGGCCTGCAAATATCCCCTCATCCCCGGGCGGTATGCCGTGGGCGTCATCGCAGAGGACGGGGCGGGGACATATCTCCCCCGCGGGACGAGGGTGCTTCTGCATACCTTCCGCCCCATCGCCCCCGGCGGGACGGAAAAACGCGACTTCTCCGCCCCGGAATACGAGATCTGCGGAAGGACGCGCGACGGGTTTTTGACCGACTTCGTGAACGTCTCCCCCCAAGAGCTCACCGCCCTTCCTCCCTCCGTATCCGATGAAAGGGCGCTCCTTCTGCACCATGTGGCCATCGCGAAGGCCGTGTGCGACGGGTTGGGTTCCAAAAAGGGGCAGCACATCGCCGTCGTCGGGGCAAACCTCGTCGGCATCCTCGTCTGCCAGCTCCTCATCTACCAACAGGCGGCGCCCATTCTCGTGGATACCGTCCAACATCATCTCGATTTTGCCAAGAAATGCGGCGTCTATTATACCGTTCTCGCCGACAATAAGGCGGTCGAAAACGTCGCCTCCGTCACGGGGGGAAGGCTGGCCGACGGCGCCGTATATATCTCCTCGGCCATCGGCAACGCGCCCGAGCTCCCCTTCCGCCTTGCGGCGAGAAACAGCAACGTCGTCATCTACGGCCAGCCCGCGGGCGGGCTCAAGGTCCGCCTCGACCAAGCCGTCCGCAAGCACCTGACCATCTTCTGCGTGGAAAACGGCTACGGGTATTTGGAGACGGCGATCAACCTCATGGCCAACAGGGCCGTAGACATCTCCCCCTATCAGGCGAACGTCGTGAAGGCCGCCAAGGCCGCCGCCCTCCTCGCCGACTATCCCTCCCGCGCCGACCGCGGCTCGGATATCGTGAACTTCCTCGATCTTATGTAAGACGTCACTTGGAGATCTTGCCCACCCCTTGAGGGGTGGGTGTCACGCCAGAGGCGTGACGGAAGGGGTGTTCATCCAAAGCGACACCCCTTCCGTCTCGCTCCGCTCGACAGCTCCCCCTCAAGGGGGAGCCAAGAAAAGCCAAGCCCCCGTACATATGCGTAGACTGCGCTGTTTTTTGCGCGGAAGGCTCTTTCCGTGCGCGCTCCTTTTGGCCTTGGCCGTCTTTGCGGGCGTCGTGCTTGCGATCCGTCTTCCCCGCCTGCTCGCGCCCGCCGCCCTCTTGGAACGGGCGCTTTCCTTTATCGCCGCAGGGGTGCTCCTCGCCCTCCGCGACCTTCCCGAACGGAAGATCGCGAAGCTCGTCCTTCTATGCTTTCTGCCGTGGATGGGGTTCATCCTCGTCCTCTGTTTCGCCGAGACCGATCCCCCCGCCCGTCCCTTTGAAAAAAAGGGGGAAGGCGGCACACTGTTTGCGCGCGTCGCGGCCCTCGCGAAAGAGCGGTCGGGCGCAGGCCCTGCGAAGGGTACGCTCTCCTATTTCCCCTCGGGGGAGGAGATGCGCCGCGCCCTCCGCGCCGACCTCGAAGGGGCCAAGCGGCGGATCTTTCTCGAATATTACATCATCGCGCCGGGGAAGTTCTGGGGCGAGATCCTCCGCCTCCTCGAAGAAAAGGTGAAAAAAGGGGTGGACGTGCGCGTCATCTTCGATGATTTCGGTTGCAGTCTCACCCTCCCGCGCCGCTATGCGAAAGAGCTCTCCTCGCGCGGGATCAAGACTGCCGTCTTCTCCCGTCTGCGGCCGCGGCGGGGGCTCACGCGGCGGGATCACAGGAAGCTCTTCCTCATCGACGACGTATGTTACACGGGCGGCATCAACCTTGCCGACGAATATGTGGGCGAGCGCATCCGTTTCGGGCACTGGAAGGACAGCGCCGTGCGCGCCGAGGGGGACATGACGGGCTTTGAAAGGGTCTTCCTCAAGACATGGTATGCCTTGACGCGCTCGAAGGAACAACTTGCGCGCGCAAAAAATTTTGAGGAAGGTATTCCGTTTTGCGTCCTCTCGGACGGGACGGAGCGCGGAGAGAGGCTCTTTTCCCGTCTCCTGCCCATCCTCATTGCCTCCGCGAAGAAGTCGGTCTTTCTCTTCTCGCCCTATCTCTCCCTGCCGCACGGAATGGTCGAACTTCTCGGTGCGGCCGCCGCTTCGGGGGTGGACGTGCGCCTCATGATCCCCCATATCCCCGATAAGAAGATCGTCTTTTTCCTCACGAGGACGTATGCGCGGGAACTTCTCCGCATGGGCGTGAAGGTGCGCGAATACACCCCCGGCTTCCTGCACGCGAAGAGCATCTCCATCGACGGAGAATACGCCCTCGTCTCGAGCTATAATCTCGACTACCGCAGTTTGTACGTGCAGGCGGAATGCGGCCTCTTTGCGGAAGATCCCGCCCTCGCCGCCGCCCTCGAGCGCGACTTTCTCGCATGTTACGAGGAGGGAAGCCCCGTAAAGCGGGCGGGCCCCTTCATGCGGCTTTTGGGGCGGCTCATGACGCTCTTCGCCCCGCTCACCTGAAAGAAATCCATCCAAGGGAGATTTTTATATGAAATACATGATCGCATCGGACATTCACGGCTCGGCCCTCTATTGCGGGCTTCTGAAGGAGCACTTCCTGAAGGAGGGGGCGGAAAAGCTCATCCTCCTCGGGGATCTTCTCTACCACGGCGCGCGCAACCCCCTTCCCGAGGGATACTCCACCCTTGAGACTGCCGCGATCCTCAATTCGTTAAAGGAAACCGTCGTCTGCGTGAAGGGCAACTGCGATAGCGAAGTGGATTCCCTCGTGTTGGAATTTCCCGTCGCGGCCGACCTTATTCTTTTTCCCGCCGCGGGGCGGAACATCCTCTTCACCCACGGCCACAAGACGCCCGCCCTTCCGGGGAAGGGGGATGTTCTTTTTTGCGGGCACTTTCACGTCCCCGCCTGCGAGGAGCGCGAGGGCTACCTCTATTGCAACTGCGGCTCGGTCTCCATTCCCAAAGAAAACTCCCCGCGGTCATATTGCGTCCTCGAAGGGAATACAATACTTTGGAAGAAGTTGGAAACGGGGGAAACCTTCCTTTCAAGACAAATCTGACGCCCCCATGGCGGGACTGTGAAAAATATATTTTTGGGGAAAAACTTTCGTAAAACACTTGACAATAAATGTTGAAGTGTGTAGAATGAAAGTATAAAAAAACCGAAAGGAGATAAACAAAACTATGGACTTCAGCACTTGGTTCCACAAACAAAATAAAATCCTTCAAGTTCTCTTGTTGGTGCTCCCCTTCCTTCATTTCATTGGATGGATCATTGAAATGTTGATCAGATGGCCGCTTGCCCTTAAAAAGAAGGACGGCGTAAGCATCGTGGTTGCGCTTTTGTTCACCATCTTTGGTTGGGCTTATATCCCCACCCTCATCGATGGTATCTACGTTGCGCTCAACAACAAGCTTCTCCTCGAAGACTAAATATGAAAAACAAAGCCGCTTCCCCGCACGGGAAGCGGTTTTTTTATGCGTTGGACCGGGAAATCACACCCCTCCCGTCTCGCTGCGCCCGACACCCTCCCCTCAAGGGGAGGCAAGGGTAGGGGGCATGTTTTTACAGGTCGAAGGCGATGGCCGTGATGTCGTCGTTGAAACTTCCGCAAAAATCTTTGAGCGCCGATTTGAGCCGTTCGATGAAGCGTTCGGCGTTTTCGGAGCGTTGCAGAATGGCCTCGACGCGCTCGAGGGAAAATTGTTCGCCCTCGCCGTTCCTGCTCTCCGTAACGCCGTCGGTGATGAGCGCGAGAATATCCCCCTTCTCGTACCCGATGGTGCGGTCTTCATAGCAAAAATCGGGTATCCATGTCGAGACGGGGGGCGAACTCATGTCAATCTCGGCGATGCCCTCCCTCCCCTTCAGAAGGATGGGCGCGTTGTGCCCCGCGATGCAGTAACGGACGAGGCGGTTTTCCCGCTCGATATGGACGGCCGCCGCCGTGATATAGGAGCGCTCGTCTAAATTCATCTCCTGAAACTTTGCGTTGAGCCCGCGGATGGCGTTCGCGGGGGAAGGTTCGGAGCGGTCCCACCCCGCGCGGACGAAGGCCGAGAGCATGCCCGCCGCCACGCCCTTGCCCGAGACGTCGGCGAGCACCCCCATCGTCCCGCCGTCCACCTCGTACACGTCGGGAAGGTCTCCGCCGATCTCGCGGCAGGGGATATAGGTGAAGGAATAGGGCGTTCCCCCCCTTCCCGAGGCGGGAGGAAGGAGACGCTGTTGGATATTCTGCGCCGAATGGAGCTCGCGCGCGATCTCCGTCTCATAGGCGTTATCGACGATGCCGAGCATGAACTTGCCGAGGGGTTCTACCTTCATGCGGAGGGCGAGCCCTTCCCCGCCGCTTCCCAAAATGATCTTGCGGAAGGCCGTCCTGCCCGTGGCGGCCACCTCCGAAAAGATATTGCGCAGGGGGCAATAGGCGCAACGGACGCCCTTGCCGCACTCCCCCTCTTCCTCTCCGCAGGCGGTCACGTCGCGCAAAGTGCCCTTGGTCTTTCCCGAGCGGAAGTACTCCCAAAAGGCGCGGTTCATATACCGCACCTTTAAGTTTTTATCGACGACGATGGCCGCCGTCGGGATACTGTTGAGTACGTCCCTGTAGAGATTTGTCATTTCACCCTCGATAGACCTTGAGTTTCCCGTGCACGATCTTGCAGGATAAAGTTTTGGAAGGGAAGAGTTCGCCGTCGAGCTGGATATATTCGCCGTCCGTCTGCTCGATGACGGCCTCTTCGCATAAAATGCGTTCGGTGATGGGGAGAGCGGGCGCCTTGCCGCGCATGAGCCGCAGAAGGTAGAAGGGGATCTTCCACCGCTTGGGAAGGGAGATGAGCAGAAGGTCGATCTTGCCGTCGTCCATGCTCGCGAGGGGGTTGATGGGAATGCCCCCGCCGAATTGTTTTCCGTTGCAGGCGACGGCGATAAAGGCCGTAAACTCCCGCACCTGCCCGTCTGCCGTGACCTTCACCTTCTGGCCCTTATAGCGGAAGACGGCTGCAAGCAGGGCGCGGAAATATTTTCCCCTGTCGGAGCCGTGCTTCATCTTATAACAGCGCGTGAGCACATCGACGTCGATGCCCAGCCCCGCGATGTTGATACTGCGCTTCCCGCCGCAGTCGAGATAGTCGGTCGCCTTGGGCTCGCCGCCGAGAATGAGGTCGAGCGCCTTTGCGCCGAAGGGGATCTTGGCGGCCTCGGCGAAGTCGTTCCCCGTGCCCGCGGGGATGAGACCGAGCTCCACCCCGTCGAGCGTGGAGAGGGCGTTCACGACGACGTTGAGCGTCCCGTCGCCGCCCACGGCGACAAAGCGCCGTTCCCCCGCCTCGGAGAGCCCGCGCACATATGCCGTCATCTCCTCGCGGCTCTTGCCCTCGAAGATCTCGTATGCCTCGTGTGCGCCTTCGAGACGTTCCTTCACGCCTTTGAGCGCTTTCTTGATGTTTTTTGCGCGGGGATTGACGATCAAATGCAGCATGGCGTTCATCCCTTCGTTTGAATTTCCGTCTGTATTATACAATATCTTTTCGGGAATTGCAATTTTTTTCTGAATTTGCTATACTGTTTTCGAGAAAAATTCAAGGTGCACCATGAAAGACGTACTTCCCGCTCCCCTCAAAAAATTGGCGGCGGCATGCCCCCTTCCCCTCTACGCCGTGGGGGGGAGCGTGCGCGATTTTCTCCTCGGCTACCCCGTCGGGGATAAGACCGATTGGGACATCTCCTCCCCCATGCGCGAGGAAGAACTCATTGCGGCGGCCTCGGCGTGCGGATTTACCGTCCGCGCCCTCTACCGCCATACGGGGACGGTCAAGCTCGAAGATGGGGAGGGCCGCGGCTACGAATTCACCCGCTTCCGTTCCGACAGATATGTCCGCGGAGAACATACCCCCGCGGAGATCTTCTTTACGGACGATATGACGCTCGACGCCCGACGCCGCGACTTCTGCGCAAACGCCGTCTATTACGATGTCGCGGGCGAGGCCTTCGCCGATCCCCTCGGCGGCATGGAGGATATTCGCAACAAGACCTTGCGCACGGTGCGCGAGGCGGAAAAGGTGTTCGGGGAAGACGGCCTCCGCCTCATGCGCCTTGCCCGCATCTCCGCCGAGACGGGATTGCGGCCCGACGGGGAATGCCTCGCGGGGGCGAAGCGCAACGCCGCGCTCATCGCCGATATTGCGCCCGAGCGCATCTTTACAGAACTAAAACTCCTGCTCCTCGCCGACCAAAAGCACGGCGACGGGGAAGCGCCCCTTTGCGGCCTCGACATTTTGCGCGATACGGGCGTGCTCGGCCATACCATGCCCGAGCTTGCCTTGGGCGACGGCATGGAGCAAAACAACCCATACCATGCCCACGACGTGCTCACGCATAGCTTCCTGTGTGTGCGACATGCTCCCCCCGAAATCCGTTTCGCCGCCCTTCTGCACGACGTGGGGAAACCCTACTGCATGCTTCGCGACGGCAACTTCCACGCCCACGCTCCTGTAGGCGCGCGCATCGCGGAAGCCATTCTCTCCCGCCTCAAAGCGCCCAAAAAACTCATCGCGGAGACCGTCTTCCTCGTTGCAAACCACATGCGCGACTATAATTGCGAGATGCGCACAAACAAAGTCCGCCGCGAGATCTTGCGGATCGGGCCCGCCCTCCCCGCCCTCTTCGCGCTCAAACAGGCCGATTTCACGGCGTGCAAGGGCGATCTCTCCCCCGCTCCGACCGTCGTGAAATGGCAGAATATCCTCGATAAAATGCGGGAAGAAGGCGTACCCTTCACCCTGCGCGAGCTCGCCGTGAACGGGCGCGACCTCAAGGCCGCAGGCGTCCCCGAGAGGAAGACCGCATCTATCCTGCATGAGCTCCTACTCTTCTGCTCGGAAGACGGCAGCCGCAACGAAAAGTCCCTTCTCCTCCGCCATGCCGCCAACATGATGAAGAGCGGTTCATGACAAAGGTCTTGTCGCCCCTAATAAAGGAGATGCCGCGAGCCTCGCGAGTGACAGAGGGGTTTTAATAACGTCATGTTGAGCTTGTCGAAACATCACCGCAGTATAAAATAAGGTGATGCTTCAACTGCGTTCAGCATGACGAAATCAGAATGCGAGTGACAGAGGGGTTTTAATAACGTCATGTTGAGCCTGTCGAAACATCACCGCAGTATAAAATAAGGTGATTCCTCGACAAAGCTCGGAATGACGCAATTAGAATGCGAGCGACAGATGGGTTTTAATAACGTCATGTTGAGCGAAGGCGAAGCCGCAGTCGAAACATCACCGCATTATAAAATAAGGTGATTCCTCGACAAAGCTCGGAATGACGCAATTAGAATGGCACACTGTTTCCCCCCTTTCGGGGACAGCAAGAAATAAGGTGATGCTTCAACTGCGTTCAGCATGACGAAATCAGAATTGCATGCAGTTTCCCAATTTTGGTAAGTTTTATTTTCGAGAAATGCTTGCTTTTTACGCGCGCGTGTATTATAATGGTCTACGTGTAAGAACAGGCGGCGTACGTCCGCTTTCCGTGGATCTTATCCCAATCTCAAATCGAGAGGTGTTTCAATGGCTCCTTCCAAAGCTCAAATTGCCCGTGAAAAGGAGGCCCGCAGGGTCGCCAGACTCACAGACCGCGAGAAGCTCGCCCTCGAGGTTCGCCTCGTAAGGGAGGGCAAGATCTATCCGCGCGCCCACTACAGGCCCCGCGGCACATTCCGCGCCATCCTCGCGGTCGCGCTCGCCCTCTTCCTCGGCATCTTCATCGCCCTCGGCGGGCTCATCGGCGCGGGCGTTTGGCTGGGCACCAGCCGTACCACAGGCCAAATTCTCGAACTCTTCGGCCTCAAGCACGCCACCTACAGCCAATATATCTACGACGAATATTCCAAGCTCACCGTTCTCGGCCTCGTGAACGATCTTCTCCACCAGAAGTTCGAGAGTATCGACGATCTCGCGGAATATTCCCCCTTCGTCGAAAAGACGGTGGATACCCTCATCGAGAAACTCGACGGCCTCGGCGTGACCCTGGATAAGACCACGCTCATGTCTACGCCCTTCACCAAGCTCGACAGCTATGTGCAGGACGAAGTGATCCCCGGCATCCGCCTCGGGAGAGTACTCAATGTGGACGGCAACTCCCACGAGTTGCTCCTCGCCCTTTGCTACGGCGAAGAGGGCGTGGATTACGAGATCCTGCCCGATAATTCCATCAAGATCCTCAACGAGGAGGCGGAGACGACCGTGGGCGTTCTCACCGAAAAAGACGGCATGGAGAATACGCTCAACCGCATCAACCTCGGCACGATGCTCGGCCTTCATAAGAACGCCAGCGTCGAGGGCATCAAGGATAACGCCGTCATGTATGCCATCGCATACGGGAAATTCAAACAGGATTACGACATCGACGCAGAGGGCCGCGTGCATATCCTCAACCCCGAGAAGACCACCTCTGTGGGCGATCTCATCGAAAATTCGGGCGAAGTCATCAACGGGGTCGAGCTCGGCTCCATGCTCGCCCTCGACTTCGACGTGACGGAGGAAAGCTACGAGGCGAACACCGCGACCTATGCCATCTGCTACGGCAGCCGCGGCACAGACTATGAGATCGACGAAGAGGGCAGGGTCGTCATGCTCGAAACTTCCGAGCGCAAGCCCACCACGGTCAAGGATCTGAGCGAGGGCGCGAACGGCCTCATCTCCGGTCTCGAGGTGGAGGCCCTTCTCGGCAAACCCGATGACAAAACGTCGGATCTCATGTATTACGTCATGTACGGCGCGTCCGAGAACTACACGAAGGTGTACGACGAGAGCGGACACGTCATCGGCGTCGAGATGATCGCGCCCAACAAGAAGCGCACCGTCGAGAGCCTTAAAAACGACGATTTCGGCGACGTGAAGATCAAGGACATCATCGATACCGAAGGGGACGACGTATCTCCCCTCGTCAAGTCCATCGCCGACTTCACCATCGGAGATTTGCAAAATGAGGAGAAGACGGACAGCCTCAAGATCTCCGACCTCTTCGGCGGCGAATCCGACTCGATGATCATGAACGCCTTCGCAAAGCGCGGAACGACGCTCGGCGACCTCAAAAAGCAGGAGACCATCGAAGATCTCCGCATCGAAGAGATCTTCGATACCAAAGGAAGCTCTTCCAAACTCATGGCGGCCATCGCCTCGTGGAAGATCTCCGATCTCCAGAACCAGAAGCGCATCGAACGGCTCAAGCTCTCGCAGGTGCTCGACATTACAGACGGCAGTTCCAACATCATGAACGCGATGAAGGATTGGCGCATCGGCGAATTGACCGACCAAGGGAAGATCGACTCCCTCCTGCTCGGCGACGTGCTCGACCTCAACGCCGCGGATACCCCCGCCCTTCTCAAGACGCTCGCCTCGTGCCAGATCGGCGAACTCGGCGAACGCGTGGATACCCTCCGCCTCTCCGAGATCATGGGCGAAGAGCAACTCGAGGGCAACAAGATCTTGAAGCACCTCAAAGACAGCACCATCGAGACCTTGCCCGACGATATTGCCAATCTCTCCATAGGCGAAGTCTTCGGCGAAGAGATGTATTCCTACATGAAGATCGAAGATAAGGAACTCTCTCTTTACGATCCCAAGGAAGGTAAAGTGGGAGCTCCGCAGACCTATCATATCACCTATGATTGGCTTTACAAGACCTACTTCGGCGAGGCAGGCAGTGAGGAACGCACATTAAATCAAGGCCAAGGCCCGGACAAGGAAAAGAAAATAAATGTTACGCTCTATAACTACAACTATGCGCAATTCAACGGGTTGCAGGATAACGGAGTGAGCAAAGATCCGTCCGCCTTCATCTTCCGCCCGCAGGCGGCTCGGATCGATCTTTCACAGCTCACCGAAAAGCGCGTGCTCGTTTCGGACGGGGTGACCGAGATCACGGAGGGCTACTTCCTGCACGGCACAAGCACCCCTGTCGAGGCGGATAAGGCGGTGCTCTACGACGCCGCGGCCGCAAGCTATAATGCGGGGTTGGAAGATCCCGCCGCGACGAGAAAGCCCGTCTACTACTATGAGAACGAGATCAAGATCGTGCCCTCCTATGAGTACCGCGTCTTTAATTACGAGAATGACACCGTGTATCCCGCGCAGACGTTGAGGAACGATGCGGGCACGGGCAAATCTTACTTCACGTATACCGACGGCAAGGAATATGAGGTGCTCACCGACGAATTCGGCGATCGCTATATCCTCGTAGAGGTTGCGCCCAAGGAGGGCTCCGAGTACACGCCCGACCCCGAGCGCGTCGACCTCGAAGAAGTCCTCATCGGATATTACGATACAAACGGCGAAAAGATGGAATTCGCAACCGACGATCAGTCGCGGATCTCCTATAAGGATCAATCCCTCCTCATCCACCACAAGGCGGGCGCCGACGGCTACTACTACATTCTGGAGAAGATCGGCGTCGATAAGAAATTCACGAATGCCGACAAGAGCGCTACCTACGAAGAAGATGCAACAAAGGTGCTCTACTTCGTCGGCGGCGAGCAGTACGACCGCTACGTCTCGGGCGTTTGGTACCTCCTCCTCGGGCAAAAGAACGAGCACGACGGTACGATCTCCTTCAAGACGGAAACGCCCATCCTCAATGTGGACAGTCTGGTCACGGGCGTATCAGGGAGCATGCAGAACACCCTTCTTGCAGAGCTTTGGTTCCACGGCCTCATCGACGAGAACCCCTACACCGATTTCAGCAAGATCTACCCGAACGGACTTGAATTTACCTCCGACGGCAAAGAAGAAGGGCGCGTCGTCAAAAATCTCATCGAGGTTTCTTTGAACGAGACGCTCGGCCTCGTCAAGGCGCTCACAAATAAAATCGGAGGATTAGGGGGCTGAAGCACGTTTTTCGGAAGATAGCGAAAACGCCCCCAAAACGCGTTGACTTTTTTTGGAAAGTCAAGTATAATTAAGGAACAAAAGTCGCATAGCCTTGCATGCCGCGCCCAAAAGGCGCAAAGGCATGCCGATCAAGACCGGGAGGTAAAAGAGAATGCAAAAGTACGAAATGCTGATTTTGCTCAAAAGCGACATGAGCGAGGAGGCCCTCGATGCGGAACTCAAAAAATATACCGACATCGTTGCTTCCTTCGGCGGAAACGTAGAAGCGCTCGATAAGTGGGGCGTCAAAAAGACGGCCTACCCCATCGACTACAAGACGGACGCTTTCTATGTTCTCATGACGTTTACGGCAAAAGCAGAAGCGCTTAAAGAGCTTGACCGCATTGCGGGCATCTCGCAAGACGTGCTCAGACGTATGATCACAAAAGTAGAGGAAAAATAAGATGAATAAGGTGTTTTTGATTGGAAATCTCACCCGCGATCCCGAACTTTCGGAGACCTCGGGCGGCGTGAGCGTATGCCATTTCGCGATCGCCGTCAACCGCTCCTACACGTCTTCCGACGGCGAGCGGCAGACCGACTTCTTCAACGTCACCGCATGGCGCGGCCTCGCCGATACCATCGCGCGGTATGTGAAGAAGGGCTCGAAGGTCGCCGTTTCGGGGAGCGTCCAGATCCGCAACTACGAGGATAACCAAGGCAACCGCCGCACGGCCGTTGACGTGATCGCGCAGGATGTGGAATTCCTCACGACCAAGACGCAGGGCGGCGACGATTTCTACGACACCCCCGCCCCTTCGGGGACAAGCGCCCCCGCCAAGAAAAAGCCGCAACTCGAATCCTTCGACGACGACGGCGACATCCCCTTCTAAAAGGGGAAAGGCCCTTTTGCCCCGCAAAAGCGGCTATCATCAAATTTATAAGGAGTAAAATATGGAAGAAGAAGAAGTTGTTGTTCCCGTCGTCGAGGAAGAGGCGGCTCCCGCTCCCGCAGCGCCCGCAACTCCCAAAGAAGACAAGGATAAGGGCGACCGTGCTCCCAAGAAGAGCTACAAAAAGCAGAACTTCAAAAAGGTCTGCCTCTTCTGCCAGGAGAAATCCACGATCAACTATAAGGATACGGCCAAGCTCAAGAAGTTTATCGCCGAAGGCGGTAAGATCTTGCCCCGCCGCATGACGGGCACCTGCGCGAAGCACCAGAGAGAGCTCGCGACGGCCATCAAGCGCGCCCGCATCGCCGCCCTCATTCCCTTCAGGGCAGAATAAATTTTGTTGCAAAAAAGACCTTGCTTTATCCGCAAGGTCTTTTTTTGTGTGCTTTTGAGCCTTCCCCCATGGATGGGGAAGCCCTCCCCCTCTATGAGGGGGAAGGCGGCACGGTATAGCCGTGACGGGTGGGGGCATGGCGCGCGCGTCATACCGAGCCGCACAGGGGCGAGTGTATCCCCCGATACGAAGTCCGAGGCTTTCAAATCGTCATGGTGAGCCTGTCGAAGCATAACTTGTCGCCCCTTATAGGGGAGATTTCGCGAGCTTGCGTATCGCAGAGAGGTTTAGGAAAAAGCTCCTCCCCGGGGAGGAGCTGTCACGGCCGACTTTGCCGTGACTGAGGTGGGGAATTCCGACTGCCATTCCGCTTTATAAAGGCATGGCTTTATTTTCCCCTTTGAAATCGCTTGACATAACCCTTCCCTCATGTTATAATTCCTATCGAAAAGATAGGAATTTATTTTTGCGGAGTATCACACCATGTTTATATATGCAGATCATGCGGCGACGACGAAGATTTTACCCTGTGCGCTCGAGGTTTACAACAAAACCTGCGAAGAGTTCTACGGCAACCCTTCCAGCCTGCACACCGCGGGCCAGCGCGCCAAGGAAATTCTCGAAAAGAGCCGCGAAGAAATCGCATCGATCCTCAACGCCGCCCCCCGCGAGATCTATTTCACCTCGGGCGGGAGCGAAGCGGATAACCAAGCCATCCTCTCCGCCGCCTATGCGGGCGCGAAGAAGGGAAAGAAGAAGATCCTCTCCACCGCCATCGAACACCATGCCGTTTTGCATACCCTTGATAAGCTCAAAAGAGAGGGCTTCGAGATCGTCCTTCTGCCCGTGGGGCATGAGGGCATCGTGAAGGCGGAGGACGTGAAAAATGCCATCGACGATGAGACCGCCCTCGTCTCCGTCATGCTCGCCAACAACGAGATCGGGACCCTCCAGCCCGTGGAGGAGATCGGCGAAATTTGCCGCGAAAAGGGCGTTTTGTTCCATACCGACGCCGTGCAAGCCGTGGGGCATATCCCCGTAGACGTTCAAAAGATCAAATGCGACTATCTCGCCCTCTCCGCGCACAAGTTTGGCGGACCGAAGGGCGTGGGCGTGATCTATGCGAGAAAAGGCGCGCCGCTTTCGCCCCTCATCGAGGGCGGAGCGCAGGAGAAGGGCAAACGCGCGGGCACGGAAGATCTGCCCGCTATCGCCGCAATGTCGGCCGCTTTGAAGGCCTCTATCGCGGACATGGGTGCCACGTCTGCGCTCCTCAAGCGGTTGCAGGCCAAACTCATCGACGGACTTGAACGCATTCCCCACTCCAGCCTCAACGGGGATCGGACAAGGCGGCTTTTTGGAAATGTGAGCTTCTGCTTCGAGGGCTGTGAGGGCGAGGCGCTCCTTTTGTATCTCGACGACGAGGGCATCTGCGCCTCCTCGGGCTCGGCTTGCACTTCGGGCTCTTTGGACCCTTCGCACGTGCTTCTCGCGATCGGGCGGGTGCACGACGTCGCACACGGTTCTCTTCGCCTCACGCTCGGCCCCGAAAATACCGAGGCGGACGTCGATTATCTGCTCGAAAAGATCCCCGAGGTCGTCGAAAAGGTGCGCTCATTCTCCCCCGTCTGGCGCGACCTCAAGGAAGGCAGACGGCAGTACATTTTGTGACAATAAAAAAATTTGCGAAATCAGAGGTATTATATGTCATTATACAGCGAAAAAGTTATGGACCACTTCCGCCACCCCCGCAACGTCGGGATCATCGAAGACGCCGACGGCGTGGGCGAAGTGGGCAACGCCAAATGCGGCGACATCATGAAGATGTATATCAAGGTGAAGGACGGCATTCTCACAGACGTCAAGTTCGAGACCTTCGGTTGCGGAAGCGCCATCGCCTCGAGCTCGATGGCGACGGAGATGATCAAGGGGCAACCCCTCTCCGAGGCCTTAAAGCTCACCAACAAGGCCGTGACCGAGGCCCTCGGCGGCCTTCCCGCCTATAAGCTCCACTGCTCGGTGCTCGCCGAACAGGCGGTTCAGGCGGCCATTCTCGACTACTATAAGCGCAACAACATCCCCTACGACCCCGAGGAGTTCAAGTGCGCCCTCTGCGCCCACGAACACGATCATACGGCCGACGACGGGGACGAGACATGATCGTCTCGACGCGCGGCCGCTATGCCCTCCGCATGATGGCGGAGCTCGCGGAATGCGGGAGTTCCTCCCTCCGCGCCCTTGCCGCCGCGCAGAACGTGCCCTATAAATATGCGGAAAGTATCATGCGATCGCTCGTGAAGGCGGGCTTCGTGGAGAGCACGCGTGGAAAGAAGGGCGGCTACCGTCTCACCCGCGCGCCCGAGAGCTATACCCTCGCCGAGATCCTGGGCGAGACGGAGACCTCGCTTGCCGCCACCGACTGCACGGGCAGGAAGGAGCGCGATTGCCCCCGCGCCGCGACATGCCCTTCCCTTCCCGTATGGCGCGCCCTCGACGAGACCGTCTGCGACTTCCTATCCCGCTATACTCTTTCAGACCTCATGCCCAAGGCGTGACCCAGATAAAAAAAACGCGCCCCGCTTTCCCTTTGAAAGCGGGGGCGCTCCATTTCGCGCAAATTACCAGCGGACCCTCTGCGGGCCGATCCCGCAGAGCTTGAGCATACAAAAACCGCCGCCGAAAAAGAAGACGACCACGCCGCAGAGCATGCCGATCTGCGTATTCCTGACCTTTTTGTTCTTCTCCTTATTGAAGAGATCGAGGGTCGCGACGTGCACATCCTTCTCCCCGCCGTCCACAAAGATGCGGAGCGCGGCGACTTCGAGGACGGCCCCTTCTGTGAGCGCACTCTCGGGCGCGGTAGACAAGAACAGGATACGGGTCCCCTCTTTGAGCTCCGTCTCCTTCCCGTCGAGGAGATCGTCCCGCTCGATACGGAGGGTGCATGCGACGGCGGGAACGGGTTCCTCTTGCTCCTTGGGTTGCGTCTCCTCTTCCCCCTCTTCCTCCTCTTCCACATATTTCTTTGCGTCGCGCACCGCGACAAAGCAGTACTGCTCGTCCATCGAATAGGGCGCGGAAATGACGGCCTCCCCCTCGGTGCAAGATCCCACCGTCGTCACATGGAAGAACTTGCCGAGCATGAAGGAAAGAATGAGCAAGACGAGCGTGCAAACAAAACACACGCAGAGAATGACGATATATTTGATATTCTTCTTGTTGAACATGCTTCCTCCTCTTTTGCAAAGATCCTTCAAAAGGCGGGATCGTCGCGCAGAAAGAATTCGTCGTATACGGCCTTGATACTCCGCTCGTAGTTCTCATTGTCTACGCCCACAATGATATTGAGCTCGGAAGAGCCTTGGTCGATCATGCGCACGTTCACGCCCGCCCGCGCGATAGCCCCGAAGAGCCGCGCCGCCGTCCCCACCTTGCGGTTCATGCCGTGGCCGACGACGGCGATCAGGGCGACATTCTCGATGACGCTGATCTTATCGGGCGAGACGGCCTTTCCGATCTCGCCGATGACCTCTTGCAGAACGCCGTTCTTCAGTCCGCTGCTGTCGATGACGAAGGAGAGCGTATCGATGCCCGAGGGCATGTGTTCAAAGGAGATATTATGCCGCTTCAACACCTTGAGGGGCAGGAGGGCGAAGCCGCTCATCTCGTTCATGCGCGCCTTCTCAAGGAAGATGACGGTGAAATTCTTCTTCCCCGCAATCCCCGTGACGGTGCGCCCGTCGGGATGGAAATGTTCGGTGGATACGATGCGCGTGCCGGCATCTTCGGGGCGGAAGGTGTTTAGAATACGGATGGGGATATTGGCCTCGCGGACGGGATAGACGGCGTCGGAATGGAGGACGTCGGCCCCCATATAGGAGAGCTCGCGGAGCTCCTTATAGGAGAGCGTCCCGATTCCGACGGGGCTCGGCACGATGCGGGGATCGCAGGCGAGAAATCCGCTTACGTCCGTCCAATTCTCGTACTCGTCCGCCCCAACCGCACGGGCGACGATCGCGCCCGTGATGTCGCTCCCGCCGCGCGGGAAGGTCTTCACGCGGCCATTCTCGTCTTCGCCGTAAAACCCCGCGACGACCGCCCTCGGCTTGCCCTTGAGCGCCTTACGCACGAGGGAATAGCTCAACTTCCCGTTGAGGTTTCCCCCTTTGAATTTCACGACGTCCTTCGCGTCGATAAAGGGAACTTCCAGAAGGGCGGCCATGATGCGCCCCGAAAGGTACTCCCCGCGGGAGGCGGCAAAGTCGGCGTCGCCCTCTTCTTCGATGGCCCGCGCCGTCTCTTCGAGAAGGGCGTCTATATCGAGGCCGATGGAAAGTTCCTTCACAATGGAGCGGTAGCGCGCCGCGACGCGGGCATACGCATCGCCGACATGCCCCCCTTCTTTCACCTCTCGCGCCGTCTCATACAGAAGATCGGTGACCTTTACATCCCCGCTGTAGCGTTTGCCCGGTGCGGAGACGACGACATATCTTCTCGCGGGGTCGGCATCGAGGATGCGCTTCACGCGAAGCGCGGTGATGCCGTCCGCCATCGAAGTGCCGCCGAATTTGCACACCTTAATCATAGGCGATCTCCCGTCCCTCCAAAAGATAACGTCCCTCATGCGCCCTTCCGACGCAGAATGTGCGCTTCGGGAGCGTCTTGCCCCCCTTCAGCGCAGGGAAAATATCCTCTTTTTCTATCGTATTCATAAGGACGGCGACGGTGTCCCCCTCCTTTGCGGCCTCCTTCAGTTCCGAAGCCCCGAAGCAAAAGCCGATCCTTCCGCCGTTTTGGCGGACATATTCCTCTAAAATGCGGTCGGCGGCCGCCACGGCCTCCGCGCCCTTGGCCGATACGGTGAGCACGTTCCCATCCCGGCGGCACTTCATTTTGCGCGAAAAATAGTCGATGAGCGTCTCCTCGTCCACATCGTGTACGATGCGGTGCACGGGGAAGATCTCCACCCCTTCATCGGAAATATCGCACATCTCCGCGAGCGCAAACCGTGCCGGATGGTTGGCGAGCTCCGCCCTCTCGAGGGTGGGCTTCAAGCTCTCCCAACGGGCTTTGGCGGCTTCGATCTCCTCCACGCCGTCTGCGACGGCGAACGCGGGCTCCCCGCGGGAGTGCATCTCGTCGAGCGCCCACGAGGCGAAGGGCTCGGGAATATAATATCCCTTCACATGGCCGCCGCCCGTGAGGTCGAAATCATACAATACTTCAAGGTCCTCCTCGAGGAGGCGCGAGGAAATCTTCCGCCTCTTTCCGCGGTATAAGATGACGGCCGAAGAAAACTCGAGCGGCGCCTTCTCCCGCAGGGCCGAAAGCGCGTTGCATAACGCCCCGTCGCCCTCCTGCGCGGGCATGATCGGAGCGGTCATTCCTCGGACATGGGTATAGGCTTCGAGGTCGATCGCGGCCAAAATGCCGTAACGGACGCCCCCTTTCGTGCTCCTTTCGACGAGGATGGGCCCCCGCTGGAGTTTCTCCATCCACTCGTCCTCAAGGGCATAGAACATGGTGGCGGAGACGGCCTCCGCCTCCTCCTTGCCCGCCCCTGCGCCGAATACAAAACGGCGCGCCGAAGGCGCGTCGGAGACGACGCGGACGATCTCATCTTCCAATGCCCGCCCCGTTCGTTCGGGGACGGGGACCGCCCATTTTTCAAATTCCTTCCGCGGGATATACACCCGCGGACTGCGCAAAACGCTCTTCATCTCAAAGTCCCGTAGCGTGAATGATGAGCACGACGCCCGCCGCGACTGCGATCGCAAGGAGTTTTAAGGGGATATTGCGCGTAAACAGCTTCTTGAGCGTCTCGAAAAACTTCACTGCTTCTTCCCCTCCCCGTTGAATTCCTTCCAATAATATTCCTTCAAAAACCGCTTAAGCCCCTCGGAATCGACGAACCGCGTGATCTCGCCCCGCTTCACGAAGGAGACGATGCCCGTCTCCTCGGAGACGATGATGGTTGATACGTCCGCCACCTCCGTGACGCCGATGCCCGCGCGGTGCCGCGTGCCGTATTCCTTGGGGAAGTCCTTCTGCGTGAGGGGCAAGAAGCACCCCGCCGCCTCGATGACGTCGCCGAAGATGACCATCGCCCCGTCGTGCAAGGGGGCTTTGGGAATAAAGATGCCCTCGATGAGCTGGCTGGAGATCCGCGCATTGAGCGTGACGCCGCTCTCGATGATGGCCTTGGGGAGGTTGCCGTTGGATAACACGATGAGCGCGCCGATGTCGTTTTTGGAGAGATTTTGCACCGCTTTGACGATGGCGCCGATATATTCGTCGGCGCGGGCCGTGACGCTCGAGGCCGAACGCATCGCCGCCGCGGAAGAGGCTGTTGCGGGCTTATGCTTCCCCGTGTTCCAGATGCTCCGCTTGAGTTCCACGTTGAAGAGGAACAAGAAGAAGAGGGAGAGGATGAGGAAGAACACGATGAAGGCCGTGGCGTTGATGGGCTTCGCAAAGAGGGTGATCACCGCCGCCACCGCAAGCAGGATGAGATAGACAAAGATGAACCGCCGCGCGTTGTTTTCCCAGAGCGTGCGGAGAACCATGTAGACGATGACTGCAAAAAAGAGCGCCTCGATGACGTACATCACCACCCCGACTGCTCCGGGGAAGGGGACGAAAAGCCCCTTGATCGTGCTCCAAACTTCCTGTGGCGACTTCATGTTGCCTCCTTGCGCGGGCGCGGCCCGCGCGTGCATATACCATTATAACGGAATTTTCGCGGAAATGCAAAGGGTTTTCCCCTATTTTGCGTCATCCGAAAAATATTTTTGCAACGGCCGCAGAGAGCGCGCCCGATTTCGCGCACACCCCGCTCCGCATGTCGGCGGATAGGCTGTAGAGGGCGAGGTAGAGCTCGCGCACCCGCTCCCGCCCGAGACGGCGGGCCGTCTCGCGGTTTTTCTGGACGGCATAGGGCTTGATCTTCAAAACTTCGCCGATCTCCGCATCCGATCCCTTCATATCCGAGATCTCCATCAGGGTGCGGAAGTGGGAACAGAGGGCGGAGAGGGCGGCCGTCTCGTCGAAGCCCTTCTCCATGAGATCGTTCAAAATCCCGAAGAAGGCCCCGCTGTCTTTGCGGGAGGCCGCCTGCGTGAGTTCGTAGATTTTGTATTCCACGTCTTTTGCGACGTAATTTTCCACCGCTTCACGCGAAATGCGGCCACCATGTCCGAGAAGAAGGCTCAATTTCTCCACTTCGAGCTTCATGCGCGCGGCGTCTTGGTTGCAATAGCGCACCATGAGAGAGGCCGCGTCGCCGTCGATGGAGAGCCCCGCCCGCGAGACGACGCCGAACAGCCAGCGGCCAAGCGTCTCCTCCGTCTCCTTGCCGCAATCGACGAAGGTCACGCCCCCCTTCCGCTTGAGGTCCGCCCCCTTCTTCCCTCCCGTATTCACGATGAGGAGCACCGTCGTCGGGCAAGGGGAAGCGCAGTAAGGCTTGAGATAGCTCTCCCAATCGCGCTCGGAGGGGTAGAATTCATAGATGCGCACGAGCCGCTTTTCGTCGAAAAAGGGAAGTGTGAGAAGGAGGGCGGGAAGTTTGGAAAGTTCCTCCCCCTTCAGGCTGTCGCCCTCGAGGCGCACGTCGTTCAAGGCGGGCTGGGTGATGGCGCACGCCGCACGGACGGCCTCCACGGCATGGTCGCGGAAGTACGCCTCATCCCCTTCGATGAGATAGACGGGGGCGGGCCCTTCCTCTTTGAGCGTCTTTGCAAGCTGGACAAATTTCATAGCGTCTTGATTATACCACCGTTCAAGAAATATTTCAAGCCCCCGCCCGCGCCTCCGATATAAAGATCGGCCCCGAGGGCTTCCGCCCCTTCAAAATCGAACTCCACGACGACGCCGCACGCCGTAAGGACGAGCTTGGAGCGCGCCTCATAGCAAAAGGACAGGCCGCCGATCTCGGCCTCTTCGCCGAAGATCACCTCCGTGTTCCGCAGCCCCGTGGCGATCTTGTCGCAGGCATACACATTCTCTGCGCCGAGGAAGACTGCGTGGTTGATGCCGCCAAGTTCGCTCTCCGAGAGGACGAACACGCCGTCGAGCTTGCCCGAATATCTCCTTCCGAGAAAATCCTTTGCATCGTACGAGGCGATGCCTCCGTCGATCAGGAGGACGGCGGAACTCTCCGTCCGCACGAGGGCGGCAGATCCCGTGCGGCATCGGAAGACGTCGATCCTCACCCCCGCAAAGACGGCGTTCTCAAAGATGAGCGCCACCCCAAAGAGGAGGGCGAGCCCCACCGCCGCCGCAAGCCGCGGCACGATCTTCAGCCGCACGCGCTCGGAGAGGATGAGGGAGGAGACGAGCCACACCGCCCCGCCCGCGCCCAGCGAAAATCCCGTGAGCGCATAGCTGAAATCTCCCGCCGAGACGACGAGCAAAAAGAGGGATAAAAGCCCCCGCGGCACGGCGAGAAGGACGCCCGCTCCCGGCGGAATGGCGAGAGATAAGAGGGAGAAGAGGAGCACCGTGAGAAAGAAGACGGGCAGAACGGGAATGAGGACGAGGTTCAGCAAAAATCCCCATACCGAAAAATACCCGAACGCCTCCAAAAGGATGGGAAAGGTGAAGAGCTGGACGGAGAGATTGGCGGCGAGATAGGAGGATAGAAAGCGCGGAAAGCGCGGGATCTTTCCGAAGAGGCGGGAGAGGCTTCCCGAAAAGAGGGCGAGGCCGAGACACGCCCCGAAGGAGAGGCGGAAACCCGTCGAGAGAAAATCGGCAGGAGAGATCAGGAGCACGATGAGAGCCGCAAGGGAGATGGACTGCAAGAAATCGTATTTCCGCCCGTATGCACGGTAGATCCCCACGACGGCGCACATGATGACGGCG
The DNA here is from genome assembly GCA_947598205.1 of uncultured Clostridia bacterium. Lineage (GTDB taxonomy): Bacteria > Bacillota > Clostridia > Christensenellales > Borkfalkiaceae > Gallimonas. The sequence continues at coordinate 12,346 of CANQFB010000010.1, read as the reverse complement.
CGGACGGAGGAGACGGTGAAGGCGCAGAAGGCGCTGTAGATGAGGATGACGGCGATGGCGGGAAAGACGCCCCACCGCTTCTTCCGGAAGAGCAATAAGACGGCGCCGAACAAGATGCCGATATGCAGGCCAGAGACGGCGAAGATGTGCGCGACGCCGCCCGTACGCACCTCCTCAAGAAGTCCCTCGTCCATGCCCCGCGAATTTCCCGTGAGAAGGGCGTAGGCGACCTCTGCCTCTGCGGCGTCCATGTGGCCGTTCAACCGATCGTAGAGGGCGGTGGAGAGCTTATAGAGGAAGTTCTTGCTCGTCCCCGTCTTCTGATAGGAAACGCTCGGGCAAAGATAGCGAATATCACTATAAAAATAGTAAAATGAAGCGTCATCTTCCGACATGGGTACGTCGTTTTTTGTCACCTCCGCTTCAAAAAAGAGGATGTCGCCCGCGCGGACGTCCTCCGAACTTATCACCGCGGTCATCTTGCCGCCGACGGGCGCGCCGTCGAAGGTGAGATCTTCCAGAACGACGTCGCAACGGCCGCTTTCCACCGTGAAGGAGGTCACGACGCCCGCCACGGCGTATGCGCCGTCCTGCGGTCCGCCGAGGTAGCGTTGGGTATAAAGGTGCATGAGCCCCGCGCCCGCGCCGCCGAAGATCGCCACGCAGAGCACGAGCGCCGCCGTCCGCTTCCACGAGAGCGGGAAGAGGGAGAGCCCCAAAAAAACGGCACAAAATAAAAAATCGGCGGGTTTCAGCCCCCCGAACCGTATGCGCGCATAGAGAAAGATCCCGAAGATGAGCCCGAACGCACAGAAGACAAGGAGCCGAAAATTGACGCGCGGCAGACGCCGCCTCTTTTCCTCTTCTGCCTTCATGCCCGACCTCTTTTGCGCCGCGGGCCGCGCCCTTTCGCACCCCGCGCCCTTCTTTTTTTATGTCCTATTATAAACGCGGGCGCGAAAAATCGCAACCGTTCGGGGGGAAATTTTGCGAAATTTGTCGAATTTTTTCGGATTTTGGGGAAATTTAAGAAAAGTTCGTGGAAGGTTTTTCCTCTTTTTTCGGGAAAGAATGGACAGGCGCGCTCCGCTTATGGTATAATATTGGGGCAAAGCGACGAATAAATTCATTTTATATACAGGAGCGACCATGCAGAAACCCATCTTGCGGGGAGGAAAAACGCTTCTTCTTGCGGGCGCTTTTCTCCTTTTTGCCGCCTTTTCGGCCCCTCTTCCCGCCGCGGCGGCCACTTCGGCCCAAGATCCCCTCTCCCTTCTCCAAAGCCTTCCCTCCTTTAAGGATGTAAACGTGGCGGAGGAATACCGCTTCGTCAGGGAGCTCGGCGTCGCCTACGGGAAGGTCTACCGCTTCCGCCGCGTATCTGGCGGCAACGACGTGGCGGGGAGCGACGTCGCCATCGCCATTGGGAAGGAGGGCGAGATCCTCTCCTATCGCGGGGAATACCGCGCGGAAAGCGGGGCCTCCGCAGAGGAAGGGCGCGACCTCTTCTGCTTCCCCGCCGAGATGGACATCCAAGGCGAGATGATGAAGGCCGACCTCGACTACGTTCCCAACGAGGCGCGCCCCGAGACGGGCACCTACTATCTCGCGGACTACGGGCGCAACCTCTTCGTCTACCGTGACAGCACCGCACGCCGCCTCTACAGTTCCGCCCTCGCCGACGGCTTCGACGAGGCGGCCGCCGCCCTCTTTTGCGGCGTCACGAAGGCCTACGACTTCTACACAGCCGAAAATATCGGGGCGGACAGGCGCGGAATCGACGGTGCAAACGACGAGGTCTGGGGGAACGCAGACGAGCGCGGGGAGATCCCTATCTACCTCTACCCCCATTACAATGCGTACGGAAACCGCCAGAACGCCTCCTTCGGCTTCAATGAGGAGGAGAACGTCGCCAATATCGTCGTCGGCGACGGCGACGAGACGGGCCCCCTTCTCGAACAGTGGAAGGCCCTCGATATTCTCGCACACGAATACCAGCACGGCGTTACGATGTTCACCGCCGAACTCGGGCATGAGAACCAGGCGGGCGCGCTCAACGAATCGATCTCCGACATCTTCGGCGCGCTCATCGAGGGGCACGATCCCTCGGAAGACGCCTTTTGGGACATGGGTGAGCGGGGCGTTCCAGCGGGCGTCCCTTGCGTCCGCTCCATCCGTTCCCCCTCTTCGGAATATCCCGTCGCGGTGGAAGACGCCTATCCCGAATGTCACCGCGAGGGAAGCCATTCGGAACACGGGAACTGCGATGCGGGCGGCGTGCACTTCAACAGCATCATCGCGACCAACATGCAATACCGCCTCTATAAGAGGATGCCCGCCTCCTTCACGCGGGAAAATATCGGCAAACTTTGGTATGCCACGCTCTGTATGCTCCCCTCCGACGCCTCCTTTTTGGACTTCGGGCGGGAATTCATGCAGGCGGCGATCAACCTCCGCCTCGATTTCGGAACGCAGACCGCCATCCGCGAAGAACTCTGCGCGAGTGGGCTTCTCTCGGAGAAAGACGTCCTTCACACCGTGACCTTCTGCGGCGAAGACGGAAGGGAGACCAAAACGTTCGCCTTCGACGGCGCACCCCTTCCCCTCTCCGCCCCCGATGCGCGCGAGGGCTTCCTCTTCGAGGGGTGGTTCCTCGACGCAGACTGCACGCAAAGGGCGGAAGGGACAGCAACGGGCGATACTTCACTCTATGCGAAATGGACGGCCCTGCCCGAGGGCGAAGGCCCGGGCGGGGGAGAAAATCCGAGCGAAGGAGAAACGCCGGGCGAAGGCGGCGAGGGCGGAAATCCCGAAGAGCCCGCCGCGGAGAAAAAGGGCCTTCCAGCATGGAAGATCGGAGTCATCTGCGGAGGGGTCATCGGCGGGGCAATCGCGGGCATGGGTATCGCCTCTTTTGTCATCTTGCGAAAAAAAAGAAACGGAAAGAAAAAAGATCGGGCTGAAGATGAGTAATTTTCCCGCCCGAAACGTCTATAAAGCAGAATATCTTTTCGGAGGAAATCATGAAAAAATCTTTTCTCGCACTCACTTCAGCCTGTCTTGCCGGATTGCTCCTCTGTGCTTCCGCATGCGGCGTCTCGCCCAAGACCCCCAACGAAAATAGCGGCGATATCGGCGGGCAAGAGGTAGATGGCGCAAACATGCTTGCAAGTTTCCGCGGGAAAATTTCTCCCCTTACCTATGCGGAGCGGAAATCCGAGGAATTTATCTCCCTCCATGAAAGCGCGGAGAGCTTCGCCGCGACGTTTACGGGGGCTGCAAACGCGGCCTATACGCAGGATGAAAACTTCGCCGTCGCCCCCCTTTCCGTCTACATGGCCCTCTCCCTCGCCGCCCAGACGGCCGCGGGCGATACGAAGGAAGAGCTTCTCGCCGCCCTCGGGACGGACGCCGATTCCCTCCGCCGCGACTATTCCGCCCTCTATCGCTCCCTCGAGGCGGAATACCGCACGAGCGAGTACGAAGGGAACAAACTCATTGGGTGCGTCGATCTCTCCAATTCCGTATGGGTGAACGACGGCGTCCCCGCCAAGAAGGAGTGCCTCGACGTCCTCGCAAACGACTTCTATTGCTCGAGCTATTCCGCCGATTTCACCTTCGACAATGCGAGCGCGAACAGGGCGGTGCGCGCCTTCGTGAAGGAGCAGACGCGCGGCCTCATCGATCGGGATTTCTCCCTTTCCGAGAGGACAGTCTTCGCCCTCATCAACACCCTCTACCTGAAAGACGTGTGGAATACAAGCGGCTTCGATCTGCCTTTCACAAAAGAAAATATTCCCTTTGCGAATGCCGACGGCACGAAGACGGACGAAAAACTTCTCATGGGGCAGTACAGCGTCGGGCAGAAGGTCGAAACAGACCGCTATACCCATTTTTATATCCGTACGGCGAACGACTATAAGCTCAAGTTCATCCTTCCCAAGGACGGATGCACCGCGAAAGAGCTGTGCACGGCGGAAGTGCTTGCCGAGGTCAACGCCATCTCCGAGTACAACGGGATCGACGAGGCGGCCAACACCCGCTATCATACGCGCTGTCTCTTCCCCGAATTTACCGCCGCTTACAGCGGGAGCGTCATTCCCATTCTCAAGGAGACCTTCGGGATCGAAGCCCTCTTCTCCCCCTCTGAATGCGATCTTTCGGCGATGACGGACGAAGACGCCTATTGCAGTGATGTGACGCATGTCACGCAACTCAACGTGGATAAGACGGGCGTCGAGGGCGCCGCCGTCACCATCATGATGAATGAGGCGACCGCCACGCCCCCTATATACAACGATGTGTATGAAGATTTCCTCGTTGACCGCGCGTTCGTCTTCATCCTCACCGACCGCTACGATACCACTTTGTTTTCGGGCATTGTGAACAGGGTGTAAGACCCTTGGCGCCCCCTTGAGGGGGAGCTGTTGAGGCAAAGCCGAGACTGAGGGGGTGGCGAACGAAGTGAGCCGAGTGGGGGCTTCCCCTATTCAACCCCCACCACCGCCTAACGGCGGAGCCGCCCCCTTCAAAGGGGGCAGCTTTATTCCCTCATCTGTCGCCGGAGGCGACACCTTCCCCCATGGATGGGGGAAGGCACGCTATGAAAAGAGACGGGCCACACGCCCGTCTCTTTTTCATGTTTCAAAGTATTTTTATTTTGTACCGAAGAGTCTGTCTCCCGCATCTCCCAACCCCGGAAGGATATAGCCCTGCGCATTGAGCTCGCGGTCGAGGGTGGAGACGTAGACGGGGACGTCGGGGTGCGCCTTGGCGACGGCCTCGATCCCCTCGGGCGCGGCGATGATCGCCATGAATTTGATATGTTTTGCCCCGCGCTTTTTGAGGGCGGTGAGCGCGTCGCAGGCAGAGCCCCCCGTCGCGAGCATGGGGTCTACCAAGAAGACGGTCTTATCCTCGATCCCGTCGGGAAGTTTCAGGTAGTATTCGCAGGGTTGAAGGGTCTTCTCGTCGCGATACATGCCGATATGGCCCACGCGCGCCGTCGGAAACACCCTGTGCACGCCGTTCACCATCCCCAGCCCCGCCCGCAAAATGGGCACGATGGCGATGCTCTCCTCGGGAATTCGCCATTGCACCGTCTTTTCGAGGGGGGTCTCCACTTCGACGGGCATCAGCTCCACGTCGCGCATGCTCTCGTAGGTCATCATGGTGGTGATCTCCTCGATGAGTTCGCGGAACTCCTTCATGCCCGTATTTTTATCGCGGAGAATGGAGACTTTATGTTTGATGAGCGGGTGATCGAAGATGAAAATATTGGGATAGCGGTTCATGTTCCCCTCCTTTTATTCTTGAATTGGTCCGCTTCGGCGTCTTCCGAGGCACCCATGTCTGAAGAAAGACCTTCATTTTGCCCCGAAAAGGTTTATCTTTTGATATTCTATCATAAAGATACGCGCCTGTCAAGCGGCTTTTTCCATGCCGCCGCCTTGTCGAAGCGCGGCCGAGACGGAGAGGGCTTTGATTGCATACACCCCTTCCGTCACGCCTATGGCGTGACACCCGCCCCTCAAGGGGCAGACAAGAGTTGTTCCTCCTTTTCAAAATAAATCTTAAAAACGATTGACAAGGCGTGCGAATTGTTTTAAGATAATAGACGGATAGAATCGTTTAGAGTCTTTCCGAGCGAGTACTTCGGACCACTCCCTTCGGGGAGGAAAGGCCATACGGACAGCCGGGTCCACTGCCGATCGGCGGATCTTTCGCCTTATTGATCGAGTTAAAAGCTCGAATTTTATAAGTTGGTTACTTTATAACCGAATGCGCATCCTGTGTGCAGACTTGTGAAACGGTCAATAAGAGTGTAAAAGTATTGTTGCTTTCGACTCTAAAAAACCCCTATCCGTATGCAAAGCGGGCGATACCCGTTTCCCATGCTCTATCGGATACCAAGCTGTGCGCGGGCACAGCTTGTTTTTTATCGGAGGGAATGCCGTGGGCGAACAAAAGAAAACAAGAGATCAGACGAGGGCCCCCATCTATGAGGCGCTCAACACTTTCCGCGAGATGCGCGTCGTCCCCTTCGACGTGCCCGGCCACAAGCACGGGAAGGGCAATCCCGAACTTACCGCCTTCCTCGGCGAGAAGTGCGTCTCCATCGACGTGAACAGCATGAAGCCCCTCGATAATCTCTGCCATCCCGTCTCGGTCATCGGCGAGGCGGAAGAGCTCGCGGCCGAGGCCTTCGGCGCGGCGCATGCCTTCCTCATGGTGGGCGGGACGACGAGTTCCGTCCAGACGATGGTGCTCACCGTCTGCAAGCGCGGGGATAAGATCATCATGCCCCGCAACGTGCATAAGAGCGTCATCAACGCCCTCGTCCTCTGCGGCGCGGTGCCCATCTACGTCAACCCCGAAGTGGAGAGCGGCCTCGGCATCTCCCTCGGCATGCGGCGCGAGAGCGTCGAGGCGGCCATCAAAGCCCATCCCGACGCCGTCGCCGTCCTCGTCAATAACCCCACCTACTACGGCGTGTGCAGCGATCTTTCCGCCATCGTGCAGATGGCGCATGCGGCGGGCATGTATTGCCTTGCCGACGAGGCGCACGGCACCCACTTCTATTTCGGGGAGAACATGCCCGTCTCCGCGATGGCCGCGGGTGCAGACATGGCCGCCGTCTCCATGCATAAGAGCGGCGGGAGCCTCACGCAATCCAGCCTCCTTCTCACGGGTCCCAACGTCAACGCGGGCTATGTGCGCCAGATCATCAACCTCACGCAGACGACTTCGGGGAGCTATCTCCTCATGTCGAGCCTCGATATTTCGCGAAGGAATCTCGCCCTCCGCGGCAAGCAGGTGTTCGCCCGCGTCGTCGCCATGGCCAACTATGCGCGCGAGGAGATCAACGCCATCGGCGGGTATTACGCCTTCGGGAAGGAACTCAAAAACGGCAATTCCATCTTCGATTTCGACCCTACGAAACTCTCGGTGCACACCCGCGACATCGGCCTCGCGGGCATCGAGGTCTACGATATTTTGCGCGACGAATACGGCATCCAGATAGAATTCGGCGACATCGGCAATATCCTCGCATATCTTTCGATGGGCGACCGTCCGCAGGAGCTCGAACGTCTCGTGAGCGCCCTCGCCGAGATCCGCCGCCGCTACCAGAAGGACAGCAAGGGCCTGTTGAGCCAGGAATATATCGACCCCGTCGTCGTCATGAGCCCGCAGGAGGCCTTCTATGCAAACAAGAAGAGCGTCCCCCTCGAGAAGAGCATCGGCTGTATCTCGTGCGAATTCGTCATGTGCTATCCCCCGGGGATCCCCATCCTCGCGCCCGGCGAGCGCATCACGAAGGACATTCTCGACTATATCGAATATGCGCGCGTCAAGGGGTGCTCGCTCACGGGCTCGGAAGATCTGAGCGTGCGCAACATCAACGTTCTCGCATAAAGGAGGAAGGCCATGGAGCTATGGTTCAGCGAATTTCACGCACCCGACGTGAAACACTCGATCAGGGTGGACCGCCATCTCTTCTCCGAGAGGAGCGACTTCCAGCAGATCGACATCTTCGATACCCCCGAATTCGGCCGCGTGCTCGCCCTGAACGGCAACGTCATGCTCACCGAACGGGATGAATTTATCTACGATGAGATGATCACGCACGTACCCATGTCCGTGCATCCCCATATCCGCGACGTGCTCGTCATCGGCGCGGGCGACGGCGGCGTATTGAAGGAACTCACCCGCTACGATTGCATCCGCCGCATCGATCTCGTGGAGATGGACCCGCAGGTCGTCAACGCCTGCCGCATCTATCTTCCCGAGAACGCCTCCCGTCTCGACGATCCCCGCGTGCACATCTTCTTCGATAACGCCCTGCGCTTTATCCGCCGTTGTACCGACCAATACGACCTCATCATCGTGGACTCCAACGACCCGTTCGGTCCCTCCGAGGGATACTTCTCCCGCGAATTCTACGGGATCTGTTATAACGCCCTGCACGAAGACGGGATCATGGTCAACCAGCAGGGAAGCCCCTTCTATAAACACGACGCCGACGCGATGAAACGCAGCCATAAGCACATCGTGAACACCTTCCCGATAAGCCGCGTCTATCAGGCCCACATCCCCACCTATGCGGCGGGATATTGGCTTTTCGGCTTTGCGAGCAAGCGCTACCACCCCATCGAGGACTTCGACCCCGTGCGGTGGAAAAAACTCGGCCTCGAGACCAAATATTACACGACCAAACTGCATATCGGCTCCTTCTACCTTCCCGCATATCTTGAAAAGATGCTCGAGGAGGTGGAGTGATGAAGCCCAACATTGAAAACTTTCTCGGGTGCGACGCCGCCTTTGAAGAGGCGGACATCGTCCTCTTCGGCGCCCCCTTCGATTCGACGACGAGCTTCCGCCCGGGGGCGCGCTTCGGCCCTTCCGCCATGCGCCATGAGAGCTTCGGGCTGGAGACCTTCAGCCCCTATCAAAATAAAGATCTTTCGGAGAAGAAGGTCTTCGACAGCGGGGACTTGGAGCTCTGCATCGGCGACGCCGCTTTGGCCCTTTCCGCTATCGAAGCGCGGACGGAGGAAATTTTAAGCAGCGGGAAATTCCCCCTTCTTCTCGGCGGGGAACACCTCGTCACGCTCGGCGCGTTCCGCGCCGTCTTCAAAAAGTATCCCGAGGTGCACGTCATCCAGTTCGACGCGCATTGCGACCTGAGAGACGACTATCTCGGGGCGAAGCTCTCCCACGCCTGCGTGATGCGCCGCTGTCACGATCTTACGGGCGACGGCAAGATCCATCAGTTCTGCATCCGAAGCGGGGATAGAGCGGAATTTGAATTCGCAAGGGCGCATACCGACCTTTGCCCCTTCGGCTTCGACGGCCTCGAAGCGCTTACAAAAGCTCTTCAAAGGGATAACGCGCCCGTCTATCTCACCATCGACCTCGACTGCCTCGACCCCGCCCTGTTCTCGGGCACGGGTACCCCCGAGGCGGGCGGCGTGAGCTTTTCGGAGCTCCTTTCCGCCATCTTTACCGTGTGCAAAAATACCCGCCTCGTCGGGGCAGATCTCAACGAACTTGCCCCCGCGCTCGATGCGAGCGGCGTCTCGACGGCGGCGGCTTGTAAAACACTGCGCGAGCTCATCCTCGCGCTCTGAAAGAGGAGATATTATGAGCAGAGTTCTTATCATCGGTTGCGGCGGGGTCGCTTCCGTCGCCATCAGAAAATGTTGCACCCTTCCCGAGGTCTTCTCGGAGATCTGCATCGCGAGCAGGACGAAGGCCAAATGCGACGCCCTCGCCGCAGAACTCGCCCCCACGACTTCGACGAAGATCACGACGGCGAAGGTGGATGCGGACAGCGTCGGGGAGCTCGTCGCCCTCATCAAGTCGTACAAACCCGACCTCGTGATGAACATCGCCCTGCCCTATCAGGACCTCACGATCATGGAGGCCTGCCTCGCCTCGGGCGTCAACTACATGGATACTGCCAACTACGAGCCCGAGGATACCGACGATCCCGCATGGCGGAAGATCTACGAAAAGCGGTGCAGGGAGAAGGGCTTTTCGGCCTATTTCGACTACAGCTGGCAATGGGCCTACCGCGAAAGATTTGAAAAGGCGGGCCTTACCGCCCTCCTCGGTTGCGGGTTCGATCCCGGCGTCACGCAGGCCTATTGCGCCTATGCGAAAAAGCACGAATTCGATACGATCGACACCATCGACATCCTCGACTGCAACGGCGGCGACCACGGCTATCCCTTCGCCACCAACTTCAACCCCGAGGTGAACCTCCGCGAAGTCTCCGCCCCGGGGAGCTATTTTGAGGACGGGCATTGGGTGGAGATCCCCGCGATGAGTGTGAAGCGCGAATACGACTTCGACGGCGTCGGCATGAAGGATATGTACCTTCTCCACCACGAGGAGATCGAATCGCTCGCCGAAAATATCCCCGAGGCAAGGCGCATCCGCTTCTTCATGACCTTCGGGCAAAGCTATCTTACCCACATGAAGTGCCTCGAAAACGTCGGCATGCTCTCCACCGCTCCCATCTTATTCGAGGGGAAGGAGATCGTTCCCATCAAATTTTTGAAGGCCCTTCTGCCCGATCCCGCGAGCCTCGGCCCGCGCACGCACGGGAAGACCAACATCGGCTGTATTTTCACGGGCAAAAAGGACGGGAAGGATAAGACATATTATATCTACAATATCTGCGACCATCAGGAATGCTACCGCGAGGTCAAAAGCCAGGCGATCAGCTATACGACGGGCGTCCCCGCCATGTGCGGCGCGCTCATGCTCCTCACGGGCAAATGGACGCAAAAGGGCGTCCATACCGTGGAAGAGTTCGACCCCGATCCCTTCCTCGATGCGCTCGAAAAATACGGCCTCCCCAAAAAGGAGAGCTATGATCCCGTCTTGGTGAAGTGATGAAGCCCGATCTCCGCTCGCCCTTTTCGATGCTCGGAGGATGCGATCCGAACGTCCTCTTTTCGGACATGCCCACCCCGTCTTTTGTCATCGACGAAAAAAGTCTCATAAAAAACGGAGAAATTTTGGCATCCGTCGCACGCGAAGCAGGGTGCAAAATCTTGCTCGCGCAGAAGGCTTTTTCCAACTTCGCCTTCTATCCCCTTCTTAAAAATTATCTCGCGGGAACGGAGGCGAGCGGTCTCTTTGAAGCCCGCCTCGGCCGCGAGGAGATGCCGGAGAGCGAGGTGCACGTCTTCTCCTGCGCCTACCGCGAAGAGGAGTTTGAAGAGCTGTTAAATTATGCCGACCATATCGTCTTCAATTCCCCCGCCCAACTCAAAAAGTTTGGAAAAAGGGCGAAAGAAGCCGGAAAAGAGGTGGGCCTCCGCATCAATCCCGAGTATTCCACGCAGGAAGGCCATGCGATCTACGATCCCTGCGCGCCCCTCTCCCGCCTCGGCACGACGCGCGCCGTCTTTGATAGGGAGATGACGGAGGAACTTATATCCCTGCTCGACGGGCTGCATTTCCACACCCTCTGCGAACAGGATTCGGACGCATTGGATAGTACCATGTCCGCGGTCGAGGGCAAATTTTCGGATATTCTACCCCGCATGAAGTGGCTCAATATGGGGGGCGGACACCATATTACAAGGGATGGTTACGACCTTCCCCGCCTCATAAATACCGTGAAGAGGACACGCGAAAAATACGGCCTCGAGGTCTATCTCGAACCGGGCGAGGCCGTCGCCCTCAACGCGGGACTGCTCCTCACCCGCGTCCTCGACATCGTGCAAAACGGCGAGGACAGGATCGCAATTCTCGATGCGAGCGCCGCCTGCCACATGCCCGACGTCATCGAAATGCCCTACACGCCCCCGCTCTTCGGGGCGGACGGTGAAGGAAAGTTCCGCTACCGTCTGGCGGGCCCCACCTGCCTCGCGGGCGACGTCATCGGCGACTATCGGTTTGCGGATGCTTTGAAGGCCGGCGATCTGCTCATCTTCGGTGACATGGCGATTTACACGACGTGCAAGACCAACACCTTCAACGGCATGCCCCTGCCCGACATATGGAAGCGTGAAAAGGGCGGCGCGCTCACCCGCCTGACCCGCTTCGGTTACTCCGATTTCAAATCCCGCCTCGGCTAAAGACCCAAGCCATTCCAACTCGCGTCATTTCGAGGCCCTGTAAGGGCCGAGAGAATCCCGCGTGCGAAGTCCAAGCCCTCCCCCTCCTTGAGGGGGAGGGTGTCGCCTTGGCGACGGGTGGGGGAGCGCTCTAATTCGTCATGTTGAGCTCGTCGAAACATCACCTTATTTCTCGCTGTCCCTTTTATGGAAAGTACCCGACCGCCCCGCGCGCATTCTAACTCGCGTCATTCCGAGGCCCAAGCCATTCTGATTCCGTCATTCCGAACGTTCAAGCCATTCTGATTACGTCATTCCGAACGTAGTTGAGGAATCACCTTATTATAATGCGGTGATGCTTCAGCAAGTTCAGCATGACGATTTTAGAGATGCCGCCCCGCCCCTTTACTCCCCCTCCCACGGAGCGGTCTATTCTTCACATCATCCCGAGGCCGCAAGGCGGGCGAACGGAACTTATTCCATGAAATCTCCCCTATAGGAAAGGTTTCAAAAGGGCGGGAAAAACTTTGGCAGAAATTTTGAAAAAGGTTTGAAAAATGCTTGATAAATCGGACGAGGTTTGATAAAATGATAGAGACATTGGGGTGTCGCCAAGCGGTAAGGCAACGGACTCTGACTCCGTCATTCGTTGGTTCGAATCCAGCTACCCCAGCCATTTATGCACGATTCTGACGTATAAAACGCCAAAACCGTGCATATTTTTATATTTTTCTCCTTCAATTTTTTGCGATTGGGGAGTAATTGGGGAG
>CANQFB010000009.1 GCA_947598205.1 uncultured Clostridia bacterium | reverse complement strand
CTGACACAAACATCTAAAACAAGATATGAGAAAAGGCGTGGCTTCACGCCACGCCTAATTCTCTTTGAGCGGCGACTACCTAAATTCCCTATGGGAATTACGGTAAACCCCGTGTCTTGTTTTGGTTGAGGCAAGCTAAGTTAACATCTTAAAAAAGTGTTTTAATCAAAGCTACGTTGATTTTATCATCTACCAATACAAGACTTTTCTTGCCGTCCTTAAAATTGATTAGTAGGGTATGTGCCCTTTATTTTTTGCACTTAATCGTAGTCACCCGCAATTACGATATTGATCTTTGACATGTTATTTCCCCTCACATCTTAAAGAGTTTTTCTTTCAATTTTGTATTTTGTGCCCAACTCAAGTATCGTTTCTGTCAAGATGCCAGTTCTGCAACCCCAGTTTGTTTGATCATCGAAAAGGGCAAAGTATATATAAACCTCTGCATAATAAACTTTAGAACTAAAAGAATACTCTAGCCTATCAGTAATTCCATTTTCAAAATTCACGGGAGTTTCAGTGATTTGATTATAGGGTGAGATATGCCCGCTATAGATTAGTTGTTCTCCGTAAATATTGTATAAAATACAAACCGCTTCATACGCAATTATTTTTTTCTCTGAATCATTCTTAAAATACAATTGCATGGCTACAGAATCGGGAGAAATAGACCAAATGTATGATTTTTCAGTCAAACTTATAGGACAATCTATGCTAAAATATTGGCTGTAATCTTCCTTTTGGTCTTCATCCTCACTTGAATTGAACCAACCATCTCCGCAAGCGGAAAGCATTGCGAAACACATGATGCTGATCGTACACAAAAGGCAAACTTTGAATTTTTTCATTTTTTTCTCCTTATGGGTTAAATTTCACCTGTATTATACTGTTTATGAAATAATAAGTCAAGCGTTTGGGTGAATTTTAACCCGTATAAATTTTAGAAAAAATAATACACTTCAAGGTGAAGTTTAACCCTTGGAGTTTGTAATGAATATTAGTCAAGCTGTTGCATTGAGAATAAAGGAATTACTAAAAGAAAAAAACTTAACTCAATATCGGTTGGAACAAAATGCAGGCATAGCACATGATACCATAAAAAGTATCATGAAGGGAAAAGCTAAAGGTGTAAATTTAAAAACAATAATTGCGATTTCCGATGGATTTGGAATAACAGCGAGTGATTTTTTAAATTCAGAAATGTTTTTATATGATAATCTAAATATAGATTAGAATCAATCCCTGTTTACCGTTTTAAAACCAAGATTTATCTACGGAGAAATATCCAAGATCTGGATCACTTCTAAGTTTACAGCTAATATTTGGTTTCTTATTTAGTTTATTTCATATTTGATATTATATTTTTCTTTTGCGCTTTGTATAGCGTATGCTTTGGTAATATATTTTTCGGGATTTGCGATGAAGTCATCCCATGTTACAGAATAAATATAACTTGATTCGCCATGATAGATAATGAGGCCATTACAGTTGTAGCTGTCGGGTTCTTTAATATTAAACATATTTTTCTTTAGAATTGTGAAAAGTTGATCGATTTTAAGAATCCGACAGTTTGAAGGACAACAATTCTTATTGTCTATGTAATATGTATAATTCCCATCAGAATCAGGTAAAACAATAGCTAAAAGTGCATTGCTAGGACTAGACTTATTTGTTCCGCTTATTGTTTTACGCGACTCTTCTTTAAGCGAATAAGAAATTTCCCATGGGATCCATTGATTCCTTTCAGAAATCCCTGCCTTCTTCATGTTGGGAGAGATAAGGACAATTGTTAGAGTACTATCAAAAATTCTATCTTTTAATTTCTCCCATATAGTATCATCTGAAAGCTGAGACAAATCCTCATCATCGTCCTCAGCCTTAAATATATGTTCAGAGTAGTTTTCTATGTAAGTTTGCAAAATATTTACATAGTCTCTAACGGTATTTTTATTGGGGCCTAACGATTTAACACTTGTGTCTGCAAATTTATAGGAAATGAAAATTTTGTGTCCCATATGTTTCTCCTTATAGGTATTTTATAACAAAAAACGAGGCAACAATAACGGCGACGAGCAAACTATAAAACAATATTTCTATTTTTGAGAACAATGCTTGCAAATAGGTGGTTTTCTCTGCGCGATTAGAACACGGCATCGTGAGTGAAAGGGTTTCGTCGGGTTTATTTCTTACAACTATATTATATAAAATCCGATATTTTCTTTCATTTTGTAAAAAATAAGAGTCCAAGAGCCAAAATCCAATGACAGGTATAGCCGCTATAAATGCGAAAGTTTCATTTGATTCTTTTGCTGAAAGCACAAAAATAGCAGCTAAAATTGTAACAGCCCAACCTTTCAATAGGAAAGAGTTATTTGACATTCTTGAAATATTGCTTTGAATTAAATCAATATGTTTGCTTTTGATTTCGTCCATAGTATTACCTATTTATATTAATACCACATAATGAGATCAATTAAACACTTATTTGATATTCGATAAAAATTCGTTTATTTCATTTGATGACATATTTGAAAAGTCAAATTCAACAGAACGGAAGCCAACTGTATTAAAAACTTTTGAGTTCTCTTGAAGTGTAACCTGTTTTGTAGAATAATGAATTGCTTTGATGGGAAACTTTTCATTAGTGCTTAATAACTTTGCAAATTTTGGTTGCATAAAATACCTCTACTCATATTGTTATCGATGACAATAAAAACATACCATCCATTTTAATTTATATCATGTCTTTATTGGAAGTTGAGTTTGACATGACAAATTTTTTAATGCAATTCTACTCGGCCCAGGAGGTGCTTGTAGTTTACATAACAAAAAGGGCAGTCACAAGACTGCCCTTTTTGTTGGAATGAAAATTGGTTTGCACACGACCTCTTTCGACCCGAACCAAGAAAAAAAGAGGGGCGTATAGGATTATAGAAAGGCTTCGTCGATAGATCCAATGCCGTGGTCGAGCAACATCGTAAAAAATTCTTTGCCGTCGATCAAGCGCACATTCGCTTCTTTTGCTTTCTTATGAACGTCTTCGGTGAATTTTCCCGTGGAAATAACCCATAGGATCGGAACATAATTTCCCTTTTCTGCATCGTCCTCTTCTTGGCCTTCCATCTTTTGTTTGACATATTCGGTAATTTGCTTTACCGCCCAGTCGCTTGTTTCGCCGTCATGTCTTTTTGCTTGGATATATACTCGAATATGTAGGTTTGAAAAGGTCGCAATAACATCAGCATCGGCGTGATTTTCTTTTCCATGTTCATTTTTTGCGGGAATATAAACATCTTCCGCGCCGATCTTTTTCATGTACCATTGGATGAGCCTCTCAAAGTTGTTTGGGGAAATAGACTGTATAAATTTTTCACGATTATCGGAAACAATGTCTGAAATAATGTCATGGAGCTTAGCAAATGAAGGCATTTTTGCATTCTTTGCCTCTTCGATATGTTGTTTCAAATCATTTAGATTCCCATTGACCTGCCTCATTTTCATTCTTGATTGCAAAGAGCTCGAAGCGTAACTACGCGGACACTTTTTTAATAATTCGATTTTGGCAACAAAACCAATATCAATTTCATCCGGAATCTCAACAGCCGGTTTAGGTCCCTCGACAATGCGGCAGATTGCGAATTCAGAATTATAGAGGGGCACAACTACTATATCGTCAACCGCAAACTGCAAAAAACGCCAAAGCCCCCAACGCGAACGGTTGTTGTAGCCATGACACTTCATGAGTTCTTCAAACGCTTCTTTCCCTTCCTTGAGATCGGATATCGGATCGTTTTTACACTTTCCCCAGCCGACTGATAAAAATCCTTTTTCCAATAGCGCATAGGCAACTTCACTTACATGCGAAATTCGATGCAACCAATAATTTTTCATTTTCTATTTCTCCTTTTGTTGATGAAATTTTATAAATAGTATAGCAGAAAGATTTTGCGAGGGCGATGGGTTTACGGCTTTTTCTTGCAACAGCCGATGACGGCGTCGAAAATATTTGATTCGACCGCGCCGATGAGTGCCGTTTTTCCGTCGGTTTTCATATTCCGAATTGTCTCTTCAAACGCATATTTCGGAATGCGGAGCAGGATCACGAAGGCGTCGTACGGCTCGGCGGCAATTTCGCCTATTTTTGACGTAAGTTCCGCCTCTTCCCCCGCGCGGACGATCTTCATTTCGCAGACCGAATACGTATCCCGAAAGTACTTGACGTCCGTCTTGCAGAGCGCAACAAGGGCATTTTCATTCTGCGCCCCGTCGATCAGGGCGTCGAAGAAGCGCGGCGAAAGGGGCTTTTTCTCCCGCTCGCCGATCTCGAGATCGTACTTCTTCAAAAATTTTCGTACGAACGGCGCACAGTCGGCATAGACGGGGAGACCGCCGCGGAACGCTTCGAGGTCTTTCATGACGGTATCGAGGTCGGGCTTGCCTTTGAGCATTTCATCCCGAATGCCCGTGAGGTTCGCGATCTCGGGCGGAAGGCTTCCCTCAAAGGCGACAAGGGAGAAAAAGCGCTCCGTCAGCTTCCCGTCTGTGATTTTGTCTGCCGAAACGGAGATGACGCGGTCGCGCTCTTCATTTAAGCCGCTTGTTTCGATATCGAGAAGAACATATTTCTCACACGGGAAATTCTTGCCGCCGAAGATCTCCATGCCGTAATTTCCCCTATCGTTGAAGAGCTGAACGACCCGCACATGCCTTCCCGCAAGCTGCTTGGAATTGCGCCATGCGGAGAAGGGTTTTTCAAAGTGGACAGGAATGAGGATGCTGACGTCCATGCGCGCCGCAAATTCTTTAAGCCACAACGCCTCCGCAAGACGGCGGTAGCGGGCATGGCTTTCCCCTTCCGAAAACAGCTTCAAATCGAGCACCGCAAGCCTGCAATTTGTGAGATGGGGTGCGATTTTCTCGGCGGCGGCGAGTGAAAGTCTCTCATCCGTACACACGCCGCCGTCCAAAGTTTTTGCCTCATAAGTCTCGGTCAAACAGAGTTTTTCAGTGGGAAATTCCGAATAGATGCTGTTTTCTTTATCGGTGAAACTCTTCACGCCGTCCCACGGGGGATCGTGCGCAAGGCGGCAAAATTCGAGCGCAAGTTCGTCCTCCCGCTCCGTTCCGAGCCCCTCGAGAAAGGTGATGCCGTACTCCGAGAAGAGGGTGTTGTATAACTCCTCGATTTTTCCTTCTTCCTCGTCCATGAAGGCGAGCGCGAGGCGGGCATAAGCAAGCGTCCATGTGAGAAGGTCATCTCTCGTGTTCATCATGATGTCCTTGTCGAGAAGGAAAATCTCATATTCCGAGAATATCTCCGTCGTGGGAGTCCCATCCTTAAATTCCCTTCGGATGGGAAACGTTTTCCCGAACTGCCGCACGGGATGATCGAAAGAAAGTCCGTACTTTTTTGCGCCCTCCGAAAAAATCTTCATAGTATCAAAAAAGTTCGGAATCGCAACGGGGACGCACCCCGCGGCATACACGCACACCCGTTTTGCGACATCTTCAAACGAGGGCGCGCCGATGAGGTGATCCTCCTGAACGCCGTACGTTTCGGGGTTGCACGGGTCAAATTCGATATCGTGCGCATCGTAGCCGCCGATCGCGATGAAGGAAGAAAAGTGGGATACGATCTTCCTCTTCTCGATCTTGACCGCCGCAACTTCGACAAGGTAGGGCTTTTCGATTTTTTCCTCGATGCCGCGAATGTTATCCGCGCAGGCAAAGCCGAGAATGACGTAGGTTTCGTTTCTGTCGATCATGATTGCCTCCTTTCGTTATCCTTCGTAATTTTTTCGCATCTCTTCGATGTCCTCTTTGATCTTGTCCGCGAGGGACTGCGGGGAGAGGACTTTGACGTATCGCCCGAAGCTCAAGAGCCAGAAGCGCACGGCGCGGGGAGAGGCGGTGACGCTCACACGGTATTCCCCCGAGGGGAGGGGCTCGATGTCCGCTTCTTTCCCAAACGTATCGAACACGTAGTCGGGGATATTTTGGGGACAGTTGCGCGTCTCAAAAACAACCTTCTGCGGCTCGTCGTAGTAGAGATTGGGAAGCCTGCTTTGCAGTTTCCCCAAATTCAGTCCGTTTTCACAGCCCTTGATCGAGGTGACGGGGCGAGCGCGCTCCTCCAAGACGGCAACCTCCGCCATGCGATCCACGCGGACGAACGCCAAATCGTCGTGCCCCTCGAAGGCGCAGGCAGTATAGTACCCGCCGTTCTTCAAAAAGAGCTGAAAGGGGCTCGCCATGTACGGCTTTTCTCGCCGCGGGTGCAGTTTTTTGTCGGCGCCGTAGTCCTGATAGATGAATTTCACTTGCCGTTTTGCGGCGATCGCCTCGGTAAGCAGTTCAACGGAGAGAAAAAATTCCCGTCCGTCCGACTTGATGTAATCGTCGAGGTTGACGACGTGGCGGGCATAATTTTTGAAGTACTTCCCGCCCTCCTTCACGAGCTTTTCGATGAGCCGTTTGGTGTGCGCCTTGCAGATATTGCGGCTTGCAAGCACCGAATCGACGAGCAGGCGCAGTTCTCCCACCTCGAACTTTTTCTCGGCAAGATACACGCCTGACTTATCGGCGATGATCTCGTAGCCCGCGTTCTGCAAATATTCGATGTTCCGCGCGACCGCCTTCCTCTCGCACTCGATGCCGTAGACGACTTTGAGAAGGCTGATGATGTCCCCCTGATGGAGTTTGTGCTCGGCGTCCGAATACTCCGTTAGAATTTCGAGAATGCGCAGGATGAGCAGTTTTTTGGGTTCGTAGCTTTCCATTTTGTTCTCCTTTAGCTCTATGATAGCAAACACCTTGTCCCGAAAACGGTACAATTTAATAACGATCCTGTATGGTCTGTCAAGAGATTTCGGGAAAAAATAGAAACGGGCAAAAGAGCACGCTCCTCTGCCCGTTTCATTTTCATCCTTTGACGTAATTCCCCCCCTACCATGTCCGAAGAAGCTATGCAAAAATCACTTTTTCTTCATAAATCTCGTGAGGCGCAGGGCGTTGGTGACGACGAAGAGGGACGAAAGGCTCATGGCGGCCGCGGAGATCATGGGGTTCAAAACAACGCCGAGGACGGCGAACGCGCCTGCCGCGAGGGGAATGCCGATGCAGTTATAGAAAAAAGCCCAGAAGAGATTTTGCTTGATGATGCGCATCGTCTTTTTCGCGAGGCGGACGGCCTTCGGGAGCGCGCCGAGGTCTCCTTTGACAAGCACGACGTCTGCGCTTTCGATGGCGACGTCGGTGCCGTTTCCCATCGCGACGCCGATGTCCGCTTCCTTCAGGGCGGGAGCGTCGTTGATGCCGTCGCCCACCATGGCGACAAAGCCGTTCGACCGCCGTGCGGCGCGGTTTCCCCTCTTTGCCGCCTCGTTCTCCTCGCGCGCGGCGCGCACGAATTCCAATTTATCCTCGGGGAGAAGTTCTGCGCGTACACAGCCTTCATAGGAAGGAATGCCCGCCTCCGTTGCGATATGTCCGGCCACGGCCCTGTTGTCGCCCGTGAGCATGACGGGAAGGCATCCGAGCGCGGTGAGCTCTTCGACGGCCGCGCGGCTTCCCTCTTTGAGGGTATCGGCCAAGGCAAACAGTGCCAAAACACGCTCCTCATCCGAAAGGAAGAGCGCCGTCTTACCCTCTTCGGAGAGGGCGGTATAGGCGGGAAGCCGATTCTCGAACTTCACATTTTTTTCCTGCATCATGCGGACGTTTCCAAGGAAGTAACGCCTGCCGTTGACGACGCCCGTGGCACCCATGCCCGCAAGATACTCCACACATTCGCCGTCAAGCCCGCTTCCGCAATACTCTGCGATACAGCGGGCGAGCGGGTGAGAGAGCTTGCTCTCGAGGGCGTAGGCAATGTCTTTTACTCCCCCCTCGTACTCCTGAAAAAAGACGACTTTCGGCGCGCCCTCGGTGATGGTCGCCGTCTTATCGAGAAAGACCTCGTGCACCGTGGCGAGCTTTTGCAGGGCTTCCGCATTTTTGAAGAGGACGCCCAGACCCGCGCCCCTGCCCGTTGCCGCCATCACGGCGACGGGGGTCGCGAGCCCCAATGCGCAGGGGCAGGAGATGACGATGACGCTCACGCCGAAATTGAAGGCCTTTGCGACGTCATGCGTGACGATCATCCATATCGCAAACGTAAGAAGGGCGAGAGCCACGACGACGGGGACGAACACGGCCGAGATCTTGTCGGCGAGCTTTTGGATGGGCGCCTTGGAAGCGCCCGCCTCGCGCACCATGCGGATGATGCCCGAGAGCATGGTGTCCTCGCCCACCTTTTCCGCCCTGATCTTCAAATATCCGCCCGTGACGATGGACGCACTGACCGCCCGATCCCCCTCGCAAAGCTCTATGGGGAGGCTCTCGCCCGTAACCGCAGAGGTATCGGCGAAGGCATGGCCCGAGAGCACGACGCCATCTATCGCGATGCTCTCCCCCTGCCGCACAATGACGGTATCTCCCACCTCTACCTCGGACATGGATACCACGTTTTCCGTCCCGTCGCGTTCAACGGTGACGGAATCGGGGGCGAGGGCGCGAAGTTTTTCAAGCTCCTTGCCCGTGCGTTTCTTGCTCTTATCTTCCAAAAATTTCCCGAGCGTGACGAGGGTGACGATCATCGCCGCCGACTCGAAAAAGGCCGTCTTCGCCAAGGGATCGATCGAGACGGTGACGACGCTGTAGATGAAGGAGACGAGCGCACCGAGCGTCACGAGGGTATCCATATTGGGGACGAGCTTTACGGCCGCCCGTATCCCGCTCACGAAGAAGGGGTAGTTGATACAGAGGATCGCCAACGTCAGAACAAGTTGCGGCCCATAGTTCCACCAGCCGTGCGGGACGATATGCTCGCTGATCATATGCCCCATCGCGAGATACATTTCGGGAAGAAGCAGGGCGAGGGAGATGAAAAAGCGCACAAGGAGACTCGGCCCGCCCTTCCTCTTCTCGGGGACCTTCCCGTAATCAAAGATCTGATAGCCGAGGGAGGTCACCGCGGCGCGGATCTTCTCTTCGGAGACGACGCCCTCGTCGAACTCCGCCTCCATGCTCTCACCCATGAGCGAGACGGAGCAGGAGGCGACGCCTTCGAGTTTTCTGACGGAGCGCTCGATGCCGGCGGCGCAGGCCGCGCACATCATGCCCGTCACGGAAAATTTCTTCTTCATATCCGCCCCTTATTGGAATTTGCGGAAGAGATCCACGATCTCATCAACGGCGGCAAGCTCCCCGCTTTTAACGCTCTCGACGAGGCAACTGTGCATATGCTCCTCGAGCACGAGACAGGAAAGGCTCTTGACCGCCTTCTCGATGGCCACAAGCTGGATGAGAATGTCGGCGCAATAGCGGTCCTCCTCGACCATGCGGCCGACGCCCGCCATCTGCCCCGCAATGCGGTTGATGCGCGCCTTGAGCGAACGCTTCTCCTCTTCGCTCCTCATCTTTTTTCTTTCGCAAAAGCACTCTTGCATGATCTTCCTCCAATACCCCTATAGGGCATATTTATTTTATACCCCCCAAGGGCATTTGTCAAGCGTTTTGGGAAAGTTTTTTATAGAAGCGCCATTTTGGGACGCGTACCCTTGTCGCCCCTTATAAGGGAGATGTCACGCAGGCGACAGAAGGGTTGACCCTTTCCCCGCTTCGCGGGGACTTTCCCTAAAGGGACAGCGAGAAAAGCCAACACTCATCAGTTACTGCGTGACAGCTTCTCCCTTGGAAAGGGAGAAGCCTTATCTGCGCATATGCGTATTTAGACGAATGTCGAAATAATGAAAAAAAGCATGAAAAAAGCCCGCAAAAGCGAGCGATTTTCTAAAATTTTTCAAATTTGGGATATTCTTATTTTCTATGGAAGTTCTCCTTCCCCACGCCGCAAAGCGGGCAGACCCAATCATCGGGGAGATCTTCAAAGGGGATCTCGCCGTCGTAGGTGTAGCCGCACACGTCGCACACCCAGACCGCCTTCTCGGGCGCGGGCTCATTCTTCAGGAAGGTGGGCGCGTTCACGCTCGTCTTGCCCTTGAGAACTTCGTGGTAATAGGCATACGTCATGGGGCGGTCCTTCTTTAAGTGGCCGCAGTCGATGACTTCGCCCAAAAAGACGGTGTGCGTCGCCGTCTCCATCTTGCCGACCACCTTGCAGGAGATGAAGGCGATCGCATCGTCTACGACGGGAAGTTTCCCGCGGACGGAATAGGCGACGTTCTCGAATTTATCGACGTCTTTCGACGAGCGGAAGCCGAAGAGGCCGATCAGCTTGGGATCGGACTTCTCGCCGAGAATGGTCAGGGCGAAGTGACCCGTCTCTTCGATGCACTTGTGGGTATGGTTGACGCGGTTAATGCTCACGGCGACCGTTGCGGGATCGCTCGTGATCTGCATGGCGCTGTTGGCGATACAGCCGACGGGAGCGCCTTCGTCCCAACTCGTGCAGATATAGACGCCATAGGAAAGTTTGAAAAGCGCGGTTTCGTCCATCTTCTTCCTCCGAAAACTCTTTGTGAATGAAAATAGGCGGACCGATCTTTGTCCGCCTCTTCTCTTGTAAATTGCTTACTTCTTTTCCGTCTCTTGCGGGACAACTTCCGAGCCGTCGTAATAGCCGCAGTGGCCGCAGACCTTATGCGCGACTTTCAGCTCGTGGCAATGGGGGCATTCGACGAGCGTGGGCGCGGATGCCTTGTAGTTTGCGAAGCGCTTATTTGTCCTACTCTTCGATTGTTTGCTCTTGGGGACTGCCATATTAACACCTCTTTTTCTTTTTGCGGATTATTCTTCGCCGCAATGCTCGCAGAGCACCCGCGAAGGGAGCGCGAACAGCGCCGCGTCGCGGAGCAATTCGCCAAAGTCGATGACAAAGTTCCTGTAGCCGTACGTCTCGCCGTCGCCCTCGCCCCGAACGAACACCCCCGAAAATCTATCCGATACGGCGTTTTCGGTAGGTTCGAGACACCTCGAACAGGCGCCCTCGAGCACGAAAGAGATCTCCCCTTCGACTTCCACCGTATCGTCTTCGGCGATGGCATATTCGAGATGCACCTTTGCGGGCCCCTTGAAGGAAACGAAGGGAATATCTAAAAGATCGCTCTCGGGCGGGTATTCAAAATCGAACGCCCCCGCGAGCATCCCCCGCGCCCTGCACTGTGCGACATTGAGGGTAGGAATCATTGACTTAAAAAAGTATAGGGTATTTTAGGGGGTTTGTCAAGCTGTTTTCGCGCTCTTTTATAAGATTTTGCGAAAAATCAGCAAAGCGCCGCCGTCTCGCGGGCGATGACGAGCTCCTCGTTCGTGGGAATGACGAGGATCTTCACCTTGGAATCCTGCGCCGAGAGGTCGTGGATCGTGCCGTCGTTCTTCAAGGCGTTCTTCTCATCGTCGAGTTTTACGCCGAGATATTCGAGCCCGTCCGTCACGGCCTTCCTGACCGCGGGGGTATTTTCGCCGATGCCCGCCGTGAAGACGATGACGTCCAGCCCGCCCATGGCCGCGCTGTATGCGCCCACATACTTCTTGCAGGAGTAGTTGAACATGTCGAGGGCGAGCGCCGCGCGCCCGTTCCCCGCCGCCTTGGCCGCCTCGAGATCGCGGAAGTCGGAAGAGACGCCCGAGACGCCCAATACGCCGCACTTCTTGTTGAGATAGGTAAGGCCCTCCTGCATCGTCATGCCCTTCTTTTCGCAGAGGTAGTCGATGGCGGCAACGTCGATATCGCCGCTGCGCGTTCCCATCGGGACGCCCGCAAGGGGGGTGAAGCCCATCGAGGTGTCGATGCAGACGCCGCCCTTCACCGCCGAAATGGAAGAACCGTTGCCGAGGTGGCAGGTGACGATCTTGAGCTCCTTGATGTCGCGTTTGAGATATCTGGCCGCCTCGCCCGCAACGAATTTATGGGAAGTGCCGTGGGCGCCGTAGCGGCGGACCTGATACTTCTTGTAATCCTCATAATCGATGGCGTAGAGCTTGGCATGGTCGGGCATGGTCTGGTGGAAAGAGGTGTCGAACACAAGCGCCATCTTCTTTCCCGGCATGACGGCGCGGCAGGCGTTGACGCCCAGAATGGCCGCGGGATTGTGGAGGGGCGCGAGATCCTTGATCTCCTCCATGAGCTCCATCGCCCGCTCATCGACGAGCGTCGTCTTTTTGAACGCCTCGCCCGAGGCGACCACGCGGTGGCCCACGGCGTCGATCTCGTCCATCGAAGAGATGACGCCCGCCTTCTGATCGACGAGCATCTTGAGGACGAGGGAGATCGCGTCGGTATGGGTGGGAAGGTCCTGTTCGACGACGAAGGTCTCGCCGTGCGCCTTATGGGTGAGCTTGCCGCCCGCAATGCCGATGCGTTCGCACCCGCCCTTGGCGATGGCTTCCTCCGTCTCCATATTGATGAGTTGGTATTTGAGCGAGGAACTCCCCGCATTGATGACAAGAATTTTCATGATATACACCTTTTTATTTTTATGAAGTAGCTTTCAAAGCCGCCTTCTGCGAAGCAAAACTGCCTATTTGCTCGCGGAATTTATTTTCGCAAAACAAATTCCACGAAACATTACTCCGCTTGAAGGGCGGTGATCGCCACAGCGCAGACGATATCCGAGGGCTTGCACCCGCGCGAAAGATCGTTGAGGGGCTTTGCGAAGCCTTGGCAGATGGGCCCGATGGCCTGGAAGCCGCCGAGGCGTTCGGCGATCTTATATCCGATGTTGCCCGATTGCAGATCGGGGAAGATGAGCACGTTTGCGTGGCCTGCGATCTCGGACATGGGTGCCTTCAATTTCGCCACGTCGGGTACGATCGCCGCGTCGAACTGCAATTCGCCGTCGAGCTTCAACTCGGGCGCCTGTTCCTTTGCGATGCGCGTCGCTTCCTGCACCATGGTCACGTTGTCGTGCTTCGCGCTTCCCATCGTGGAGAAGGAGAGCATGGCGACGCGGGGTTCGACGCCCGCGATCTCCTTCGCGCTCTTTGCGGTCGCGATGGCGCACTCGGCGAGCCCTTCGGCAGTGTAGGTGGGGTTGAGGCCGCAGTCGGCGAAGACGAGAAGCCCGTCCTCGCAATATTGGTTGTTGCCCACCATGAGGTTGAAGCTCGAAACAGCCTTCACGCCGGGAGCCGTCTTGATGATCTGGAGACCGGGGCGGAGGGTGTTCGCCGTCGAATGGCATGCGCCCGAGACGAGCCCGTCTACATCGCCGCTCTTGAGCATGAGCGCGCCGAAGAAGGTGTTATCCTTGGCGAGTTCCAAGGCCTGCTCCTCAGTCATGCCCTTGGCCTTGCGCAATTCATAGAGAAGATGCGCATATTCCTGAAGTTTGGGGGAAGAAGCGGGCTCGACGATCTCGATCTTCGTAAGATCGACGTCGGGATTTCTCGCCGCGATCTCCTCTGCATTGCCGAGGAGCACGATGCGCGCGATGCCCTCTTCGACGCAATCCGCCGCCGCCTCTACGACGCGGCAATCCTCGCCCTCGCAGAGGACGATCTTCTTATTTTTGGCGGCCGCCTTCTTTTTGATGGCCTGCACCACGGTGCCCGCCTCCGAGATCTTCTGCATGGTCCTTTTCAAGGCCTTCACAAAACCTGCCATAAAATTACTCCTGAAATTCTTTATTTTTTCCTTCCGACCGTGTATAATGGGGAGTGGAAAGAAACCATTCGGCCATTATTATACACCTTCCCGAAAAAATTGTAAAGGAATCGCATGGAAAAGATGAAAATTTGTGCCGTCGTTTGCGAATATAACCCCTTCCACAACGGGCATCTCTACCAGCTCGGCGAGATGAAAAAACGGAGCGGATGCGAAAAGCTCCTCTGCCTCATGAGCGGGAATTTCACCCAGCGGGGCGAGGCGGCCGTGTTCGATAAATACATGCGCGCAAGGCATGCCGTGGAATGCGGGGCCGACGCCGTTTTGGAGCTCCCCGCCGCATTTGCCGTCGCCCCCGCCGAAATTTTTGCGCAGGGCGCGGTAAAGCTCCTTTCCGCCATTCCCGCCGTGAAAACGCTCGCCTTCGGCTGTGAGAGCGGGACGAAGGACGACTTTTTGAAGACGGCCCTTGCCACCCTCCGCGAAGACAGGGCTTTCAAGGCCGCCCTCAAGGAACATCTGAAGGGCGGGACTTCGTATGTCAGGGCGCGGACGCAGGCCCTTCTCTCCCTTCACGCCGATCTCGACGAAAAGCTCCTCTCCTCTCCCAACAACATTTTGGGGGTGGAATATTGCCGCGCGCTTCTTGCGAACAAGGCGGCGATCGAACCCCTTCCCATCTTGAGAATTGGAGCTATGTATGCGGACATGGTACCCCGCAAAGAGTTTTCCTCGGCAACTTCGCTCCGCGTTGCGATGGCCGACGGGACGCTTGCCGCGCGGCGGGCTTTGAAGCGCAATCTTCCCAAAAATGTGTATGAAGACGCCCTGAATTTCCATGCGACCGCCTATGAAGACGTTGTATTATGTGCCCTTCTGCGCGCAGAGGATGCTTCGGTCGCATCCACGCCCGATTGCTCGGAGGGGCTCGAGAACCGCCTGAAGGCGATGGCCCGCACCAATCCCGAATATGGGCCCTTCCTCGAAAAAGTTGTCACGAAGCGCTATACGCGCTCGCGCATCAAGCGCATTCTCTTGCAGACCTTCCTCAGGATCGGGCTCGATGAGGTGAAGGACTTCCTCGAAAGCCCCCTCTATCTCCGCACGCTCGCCATCAAAAAGGAGGGCTCGGAGGGGATGCTCTCCGCCCTCTCGGAGGCCAAATATCCCCTCATCGTGCGCAAGAGCGACGCCGCCGTCCTCAAAAAAGACGCCCTCGCCTGTTTTGAGAAGGATAGATTTGCGGGCGCGCTCTATGGTCTGCTCACCCATTCCCCCCTCGGCGACTACGAGACGCTGTTCGTGTAAAATTTCTTATATGAAAAAGTATGCCTCCCTCAATATGGCTTTGGGGGAGGCATTTTTCTGCCCTTTCGGCGCACCTGCTTCAAGCTAAATTTTCAAAGAATTCATTGAACGAGATGCCGAAGAATTTGACGAGCGCGATGATATATCCCGCCTTTGGCTCATTGATCGAACGCTCCCAATAGTCGATCGCCTTCTGGCTCACGCCGATCATTTTGGCAAGTTGCATTTGCGAAAGCCCCTTTTCGAGCCGCAGTTCTCTGATCCTGTTTCCGATCTTTTCCATGCCAACCATTTTAGAAGAATTCTTCTTGTTTTATTTGACAAAGAAGAAATCTTCTTATGTAATAAGGTCATGAAGAAAACGCCGCACGTTTCCATGCGGCGTTTCCTGAGAGAATATGAAAAAAAGGAGAGTAATCAATTTTTCTTCTATTATAACACTTTCCGTGGAATTCGTATAGCATTTTTGGTGAAATTTTCGTGAAGATGCCTTCAAAAATATTTTTTTGCGATCGCATAGGCCGCACGGAGGCCGTCGGCCGCGGCAGAAGTGATACCTCCCGCATAGCCGCACCCCTCGCCGCAGGGATACACCCCTTCGATCCCCTGCGCCTGCATGTCCTCGCCGCGCAGGATGCGAACGGGCGAGCTCGTGCGCGATTCCACCCCCGTAAGCAGGGCGTCGGGAGCGTTGAAGGCGGAAAGCCGCCTACCCATGTCCGGGATCGATGCGCGCAAACTGCTTATAAGGATGGGCGGAAGATAGGCATCCAAGGGGGCGAAAGAAGTCCCGCGGGAATAGCTCGGGAGCACTTCGCCGAAGCCACGGCTCTCCCTTCCCCCGAGAAAATCGCCGAGGAGCTGGACGGGGGCGCGGTATCCTCCCCCCGCCGCAAGGTAGGCCGCGCGTTCCATTTTGCGCTGATAGGCAACGCCTGCCAAGGGGTGGTCGCTTCCGAAGTCTTCCCGCTTCACCTGCACGACGAGGGCGGAATTGGCGTTCGCGCCGTCGCGGGCAAAATTGCTCATGCCGTTGGTGACGACGCCCCCTTCCTCCGAAGCCGAGGGGATGACGACGCCGCCCGGGCACATACAGAAGGAGAAGACCGCCCTCTCCGCCGCATGCGAGACGAGCTTATAATCGGCGGGCGGGAGGAGGCGGAAGGCCTCGCCGTACTGCGCCCTTCCGATGCGTTCCTGCAAATGCTCGATGCGCACGCCCGCCGCGAACTCCTTTTGTTCCATGCGAAAGCCCCTTTTAAGGAGCATTTCAAAGGTATCGCGTGCACTGTGCCCGATCGCGAGCACGAGCTCGTCGGCCTCATGGCGCGTGCCGTTCACATACACGGCGGTAAGTTTTCCGCCCTTCACTTCCACATCGGTGAGCTTGCTCTCATAAAAAATGAGGCCACCATGTCCGAGAATATAGCTTCGGATATTCGCTACGACCTTCTTTAAGTTGTCGCTCCCGATATGCGGCTTGGAAAGATATGCGATCTCTTCGGGCGCGCCGAATTCCACAAAGTTTTCGAGAACTTCTCGGTTCAGGGGGGAGTTCGTCTGCGTGCCCAGCTTTCCGTCAGAAAACGCTCCCGCGCCGCCCTCGCCGAACTGCACGTTGCTCTCCGTATCGAGAACGCCCGTCTTTTGGAAGGCGAGAATGTCCTCCCCGCGCGCCTCGACGGGCCTGCCGCGTTCGATGAGGACGGGGCGGATACCGTGCCTTATGAGCCTGACCGCGCAAAAGAGACCCGCGGGGCCTGTCCCCACGACGAAGACGCGCGGCATATCTCCTTTGATGCGCTCATACTCCCTCTCGGGATGGGGCTCTTTTTTTTGCGAGCATTCCACCGAGTAGACCCACTTGATGTCCCCCTTATCGCGGGCGTCGAGCGATTTTTTGAGAATGCGGAAGTGCACTGCGGGCGCGCGGAGCTTTCTCTCGCAGAGGGCGCGGAGTTTCTCTTCGCTCTCCCCGGGGCGCAAAGTCAGATTGGTGACGGTCAGCATTGCAAGATCCCCTCCGCCGCCGCATGCGCCGAGGCAAACGCCCACTGCAGATTATATCCGCCGCACTCGCCGTCCACATTCAGGATCTCGCCCGCAAAAAAGAGCCCCTGCCGCTTGACGCTCTGCAAATTTTCGTCCGTTTCGAGAAGGGGGATCCCCCCCTTCGTCACCTGCGCGTTTTCAAAGCCGCAGTCGCCCAAGACGGGCAGGGTAAACTTCTTCAGAAGTGAAACGAGCGTACCATGTCCGCATTCTGCCCGCTTCAAAAGCGCTCTGCCGAGGCCGTTCGGGACGATGCAGAGGAGCGATCCGCCGCTCGTTTCTATCGCCCTTTGAAGGCGCTCTTCTTCGACGTCGGGCACAAAGTCGATCTCGAGCGTATCGCCCTTCTTCGCATACGAAGAGGCGCGGAACACGGCGTCGCCCGAGACGCCGTTTTCGGTAAAGAGAACATCTCCGCGGCATTCAAAGCATATACTGCCTTGGCGGAGGACTTTTAACGAGGCGTCTATGCGGATGCCCTTGAGCGCGCGGACGAGCGCGGGATCGCTCTTAAGCCGCACGAGGGCGGGAGAGAGCGGAGTGAGCGTGTGCCCGAAGGTTTGGGCGAGGGCGTAGGCGCTTCCGTCCGTCCCGAAATTGGGCGCGGCCTTCCCCCCTGCCGCCAGAACGACTGCATCCGCCCGCATATGTCCGCCCTCCCATCCGAGGGTGAAAGCGCCGTCGTATGCGATCTTCTGCACCTGCGTCCCGAGACATATGTCCGCTCCGAGGCTTTCGAGTTCGGCGCGGAAGAGATCGGTGACGGCCGAGGCCTGCCTGCCCGCGGGATACACCCTTCCCCGCGCATCGGGCAAGAAGATCCCGCCCATGCTCTCGAGAAAGCCGACCGTCTCTTTGCTTCCGAAGCGGGAGAGGATGCGGCCGACCTTCCTCCGATCGTCCGAAAAATAGTGCGCCGCGGAGCAATCGGTATTGGTCACATTGCCCTGTCCGTTGCCCGTCGCCGAGAGCTTGCGCCCGAGGCGCCCGCCCCGCTCCAGAAGGACGACTTCCCGCCCCGCTCGCAGGAGATGAACGGCGCATGCCATGCCTGCGGCGCCGCCGCCGATGATCGCAATTTTCTTCATATTCCTATCATAACGCAATCAAAAAAATTTGTCAATGGATTGACAGCCGACGGATTTCGTGTTAAAATGATGCAAAGGAGAAAAACCATGCTCTACAATCTTCAATCATTCGGCAGTTTTGTCCATGAAAATCCCGTTCTCATCGGCGTTCTCGCCGCCATTCTTGCCGTCATCATCGCCCTGATCGTGGCGATCATCGTCTTGCAAGTCAAGGGCAAGAAGCGCCGCGCCGAGGAGGAAGCGCAAAGGGCGGCCGCGGCAGGGGCATCCGAAGAAGAGCCCGAGGCCTACACCCCCGAAGAACCTACACCCCAGCCCGTGGAAGTCGTTCCCGTCGAAGAACCCGCACCCCAGCCTGTGGAAGTCGTTCCCGCGGAAGAACCCGCACCCGAGCCCGTGGAAGTCGTTCCCGTCGAAGAACCTACCCCCGAGCCCGTGGAAGTCGTTCCCGCGGAAGAACCCGCACCCGAGCCTGTGGAAGTTGTTCCCGTCGAGGAACCTACACCCGAGCCCGTGGAAGTCGTTCCCGCCGAGGAAGATAAGACCAAGGAAGAGCCCGCGCCCGACGCGGATGTCCATAGTAGGAAGGAGGAAACACCCATGAAAAAAACCGAACAAAAACCCGCGCAGAAGCCCGCAAAGAAGGGATCGCTCGTCTTCAAGCCCGCGGCCAAAAAAGCGGAACCCGTGAAGGCGGCCCCCGCCAAAGCCGAAAAGCCCGCTCCTGTGAAACCCGCGCCCGTGAAGGCCGAAAAGCCCGCGCCCGTGAAACCCGCCCCCGTGAAGGCCGAAAAGCCCGCGCCCGCGAAACCCGCCCCCGTAAAGGCGGCTCCTGCCAAGGCCGCGAAGCCCGCGCCCGCACCTGCGCCCGCAAAGAAAGAGGTCTCCGCCGTCAACGGCAAGTGGACCATCGAGAACGTGAAGGGCAAATTCTGGTTCAGCCTCATCGCCCCCAACGGGCAGGTGATGCTGGAGAGCTCCGCCCCTTATGCGACGCTTTCGAGCGCAAAGACGGGTATCAAGACCTATCAGGATAACATCGCGGCCGATCACCTCGAGATCGTCGAACACAAGAACGGCGACAGTCAGGTCCAGATCCTGAACGGAAGCGGCAGACTTCTCGCCACGAGCTCCACCTATTCGACGAGAAGCCAGGCGGAGAGCGCACGCGATTCCATCAAGCGCTGGGCGCCCACCGATGCAGTCGAAGATCCCGACTGACTTCATTTACAAACGGCAAGGCCCGCGGCTTTTTGAAGCCGCGGGCCTTAATTTTCCAAAGCGATCAGAGATAATTTTTGATCTCGCGGGAGCGCGCGATCTGCGCAAAGACGTCGGCGAGATAATCGGTCTCGGCCTCTTCCACCCTACCCATGTCCGCAAGACGGCTCATCGCAGGGTCGATGGGAATGCGGGCGACGGCGGGAAAGACATAGGCCCGTGCGAGCTCTTCCGCCTTGCTTTCCCCGAAGATCTCATGCCGCTTTCCGCAGTCGGGGCAGGTAAAATAGCTCATGTTCTCGACGAGGCCCAAAAGGGGCACGGAGAGCATGCCCGCCATGTTCACGTTCTTTTTTACGATCATCTCCACGAGCTGTTGCGGAGTCGTCACCACGACGACGCCCGAGAGCGGAATGCTCTGGAAGACGGAGAGCGGAACATCCCCCGTCCCCGGCGGCATGTCGATGAACATGATATCGATATCGCCCCAAACGACGTCCGTCCAGAATTGGAGCGCCGCGCCCGCGATGAGCGTCCCCCGCCAGACGACGGGATCGTCCTCGTGCTCCAAAAGGCTGTTCATCGAGATCATCTTGATACCGCTCCTTGATACGACGGGCTCGATATTCCCATCGGTGCCCGTGGCGAGGTCATGCACGCCAAAGGCCTTCGGGATCGAAGGGCCCGTGACGTCGGCGTCGAGAATGGCCGTTTTGTACCCCATCGCCTGTGCGCGGACGGCGAGAAGCCCTGTGACGAGCGACTTCCCCACGCCCCCCTTGCCGCTCGCAACGGCCACGACGCGGGTGATATGCGATAACATATGCGGCGGTTTGATGAACGAGGTCTTGCTCCGCGTCCCGCAGTTCGAGGCGCAGGTCGAACAATCATGCGTGCAGTCTGCCATAAATATCTCCTTATCTTTTAATATTGTAGCAGACATCGAAGAAAAATTCAACCAAAATAATTCGATAGAAAAAACGCTTGCAAAATTTTCTCAATTGCACTATACTATAAGTGCTGTGATAGGCGGGGAGTTAGCGGTGCCCTGTATCTGCAATCCGCTATAGCAGAGCCGAACGCTTTTCTCGGTGCAGTCTATGGAAGGCCGCACGCGGTAAGAGGTGTTGATCACAAGGTCTTATGCAACGTGCGCCCGCGAACCGTGTCAGGGTAGGGATACAGCAGCACTAAACGGTGCCGTGCGTGTGCCATAAGGTAGCTTTGTGGGAGCTATCTGCCGCGTTTCCGCTTCGGTAGGTTGCAACAAAAAAAGCCCTCACAGTTTTTTTATTTCGTTGAAATTGTCACAAGCGACAATTTCAACGAGGAAATAAACATTTCGCCTTAATAAGCATTCCTCTCTCTACCGTTTCATCAGACACTAAGCGTGCGGTGGCGTGGCAAATTGGGGCGCGCAGCGCAGAAGCGTGGTTCTGCTCGCGCAAGGATCTGGAAATGTGTTCACAAATTTTGTTTTGCTTGGGTCTATCGCGTCATTCCGAGCCCCCGCAGGGGGCGAGAGAATCCCCTTATACGAAGTCCAAACCGCGCAAAACAGCGGTGATGCTTCGACACGCGCGTTCCGCGCGGCTCAGCATGACGATTGAGAAAAGAGCGCGTTGCCCCATACCATGTCTGAATAAGAGAGCAAAAAGTCGGCTTTTCAGCCGACTTTTTTCGAGGCATTTACTTCCTTTGCCTTTGCCCGCAGATAGCTCTTTATCTTTCTGCTTGCTAAAATGCTGTATACGATCAAGACGATCAGCACGATCCCCAAAACAGCAATTGCAGGTACGAATTCCATGAACTTTACATGATAATTTACGATCCCTGTTGCTACGACCTTTCGGATATGATTGCAAAAAGAGACTGCAAATGTTAAAATTAGTCCCCAGCTAAAAACCAAACTCGCTACAAAGTCAATCAAATGGCGTACGTTGATCAGTTTGTAATTTGCAAAACACCCATAATATACTTCATGCAAATCATCTTTCGTACAATTTCCGTCAGGCCCGTTGGGGAACAATATCGGCATATCCTTCCAAAATGCAGAATTAAAATCGATTTTACTCGCCTTTAACCATTTTACACACTGGCGGTTTTTATCACTATAGTATGTGTCTAATATTTGATCAACGAGCGCGCAGACAAGCATAATGGTAGCAATGACCCAAATATAAGCAATCGATTTTTGATAGTTCAAAAGATTTTCAAGGGTGACATTTTTACACCATGGCTTCAACACACAAAAATAAGCGATCAAAGCTAAAACGATAAATGCGGCCGACATGACCACCTTACTAATCCATTTTTTCTTTTTCAACGTTGTTGTCTGCGGATCTTCCCTTGCCCAAAAATCGATGATTGTCTCCCCCTCCTGCTTCTGCGCTTCAACGGAGACGACGACAGGTTCGGGCCTCTTTTCCGTATAGCCGCAATTTGGGCAGGTCCTCTCCGCGCCCGTTGACACCTTCCCGCACTCTGGGCAGACAAAGATCGGCGCACCGCAATGCACGCAATATATGCTCTTATCCGAAATTTCTTTTCCGCATTCGGGACAAATTATCATTGCCATATTAAACACCTCATTCTTGCTTTATTTTACCTTCGATACATCCAAAGCGTCGAACTTCTTCTGTTGTTTGGGTGATAGATGCATTTGATACGAAATCCCTTTTTCCTCACCAAGCCATTTTTGAAAGAGCTTACAATTTATCCAGTGCTTACGCGTTAATTTCCTGCGACGAAATGCTAAAACCGTAAAAGTCACAATCATTACAACCAATATGACAATCAAAGAGAAAATCAATCTCCATTCCATTAAATTTAATTGAAATTCATCCTCTCCTGACAAAACGATCGTCTCCCCATCTCGGTTTTCAACAACAATTTTTTTCGAATCAAGTTGCTCCCTCCATTCTTTCCATTGGCTATCGGATATTTGGGAAAGATCACGCTCTCCTTCAAGGTGTATTCCGTGGGAACTATAAAATTTGTTTTTTAGAATAGGCTCAATCACAAAGCATGAAATTTGTAAAGCTAGCAAAAATAAAACAACTATAGCACATATAATCGAAAATCTTTTCGTTCGCTTTTCAGATTTCATAGGAGAATGCCCAACGTAAAACCCTTCAAATTCTGCGTCAAGCGCAACTTGCTGCTCCTTGAAAAGATGCGAAAAATCCTTTGGCGCGGGCGGCGCTTCTTTTATGAGTTCACCACAATGAATACATCTATCTATCGTGTCGCTTACCTGTTTGCCGCAATTCGGACAAAATATCAATGCCATGATATTTTCTCTCCTTTTTATAACGAAACTTTGATACTTGACAATATTATAACGACATTTTGATAATATGTCAATATAATTTAGCATAAAAATGCTAAATTTAAGATATGGAAAAGATGACGATCAATGAAAGGTTAAAGGAACTGCGAATAGAAAACGGATTGACGCAAAAGCAACTTGCGGATAAACTTGGGTTGGGGCAGACAACAATCGCCACGCATGAAAAATCACACATGCCGCAACTTGACAGTCTCATCGCCTATGCGGACTATTTTGGGTGTACGCTCGACTATTTAGCGGGGCGGGAGGATGCGCCCCTTCCCTTTGCACTCACAGAGCAGGAGCGGGAGCTTATAAAAGTGTTTCGGTCCTTGAGATCGGGGGCGCGCGACTATGCGCTTGAAACTATGAAATTGCTTGGAAAACTTTGAAATTACTCCCATGCTCCCTCGGCTCATTGAGCCGTTTTTTTATGCCTCTTTGAAGGGGAATGATGCGGACGCCCCACCCCCTTTGATCCCCCTCCCACGGAGGGGGCATGTTTTGCGCTCCCACGGAGGGGGCATTCTTTTTACGTCATGTTGAGCCGCCGAGGAACGAGGCGTGTCGAAACATCACGTTATTTATAATACGGTGACCCTTCGACTGCGCTCAGGGTGACGCATGAAGTAGAATGACGCATGGCCTACCCCTTTTTAAGGGGGAGGCTGTCACCGACAGGTGACTGATGGGGGTTAAATTCTAATCACGTCATGTTGAGCGAAGTCGAAACATCACCTTGTTACAATGTGGTGACCCTTCGACAAGCTCAGGGTGACGTAATGTGCGGACGGAGCAGGGTGACGAAATTGAAGCGGAAGCTATTCCGTAGGAGGAACGCAACCCCCACCACCGCCTTCGGCGGAGCCGCCCCCTTCAAAGGGGGCAGCCTAGCCCTCATTCGTCGCCCGAAGGCGACACCTTCCCCCCGAAGGGGGAAGACTTGCACAAAAAAAGTCGGCGGGAAGCCGACTTTTTTATGCGATGTATTATTTCGATAAATGTCGAAATATCCTCATAAAATGGCGAAATTACTTCATAAATGCCAAAAATGCGCGATAATTGCTGTAAAGATCGGCCTTTGAGACGATCTCCCACGGCGCGTGCATCGAGATGACGGGGACGCCCAAGTCCACCGTGTCGATGTTGAGCATGGCGACGAACTTCGCCACCGTTCCGCCGCCGCCCGCATCTACCTTGCCGAGCTCGGCCGTCTGCCAGACGACGCCCTCCTTCTGGAAGGCGAGGCGCACTTCGCCCACGAACTCCGCGCTCGCGTCGCTCGAACCGCTCTTCCCGCGCGCGCCCGTGAACTTGCACAGGGCGGTGCCACAGGAGAGGATGGCGGAGTTGTTCTTCTCATAGACGCCCGCAAAATTGGGGTCATATGCCGCCGTCACGTCGGAAGAGAGACACTTGGAATTAGCGCGCACCTTGCGGAAGGATGCGCCGAGGGCGAGGGAGATCTCCTCCATGAGGTCCTCGTAGACCTTGCATTGGATGCCCGTCGTGCCCTCGCTTCCGATCTCCTCCTTATCCACGAGCATGGCGAGCACGGTGTGTTCGCTCTCGTTATTCAGAACTGCCGTGAGGGCGGGATAGGCGCACACCCTGTCGTCGTGGCCGTATGCGCCGATGAGCGCCCTGTCGAAGCCGACGTCGCGCGCGCGGAAGGCGGGGACGGCGGAGATCTCCGCGGAGAGGAAGTCCTCTTCGCACATGCCGTACTTCTCGTGCAAGATGGAAAGGACGTTGAGTTTGATCTTATCCGAGGCCTCTTCGTCCTCGAAGGGAAGGCCGCCCACGAGCACGTTGAGCTGTTCGCCCTCGATGAGTTTTGCCGCGCTCCCGCCCATCTGCTCCTGCCCGAGGTGCGGGAGAAGGTCGTTGATGTAGAAGACGGGGTCGCCCTCCTCTTCGCCCACGCGGATGTTCACCTTACTGCCGTCTTTGAGGACGACTGCGCCGTGCAGAGCGAGCGGAATGGCCGTCCATTGGTACTTTTTGATGCCGCCGTAGTAGTGCGTCTTCAAAAAGGCCATGCCGTCCGCCTCGTAGAGCGGGTTCTGCTTGATGTCGATGCGGGGCGCGTCGATATGGGAGGCGATGATGCGGAAGCCGTCCTCCTCCAAATTCTTCGTACCCACGCGGAAGACGACGACGGACTTGCCGCGGTTGATGAAATACTTCTTATCGCCCGCCTTTAAGGGGTCGCCGAACTTGTATTCGGTAAATCCCTTCTCCTTGGCGAGGGAAACGCTTGTATCGCACGCCTCGCGCTCCGTCTTGGCGGCGTCGAGAAAGGCCTTGTAGCCCTCGGCATAGTCGAAGATGGCCCGCTTCTCCTCCGCGGAAGCCTTCTCGAAATAATTGACCTTCTTATAGGCGAGCTCTTTTTGAAGCGCCTGCCCCTTGGTTGTTTTTTCAGACATATGTGAAACCCTCCAAACGCAATGGTTTTTTATCATTATAGCACGATTTTTTCATCTTTGCAAGCCGAACGCATATGTGCTCAAAAGCACTTTTCGAGACGATTTTTTCTGCACTCCTCGATATTTCCGCAACGGTAGCAGAGTTCGTTTTCACACATGCCGCTCTTTTCAAAGCTGACGAGGTTGCCCACCGTCGTCTCGGCGATGCTCCGCAAGGCCTCCTGCGTGAGAAAGGCCTGATGGGATGTGACGATGACGTTAGGCATCGTGATGAGGCGGGCGAGCGTATCGTCCTCCACGATATGCCCCGAGAAATCGCGGAAGAAGATGTCGGATTCCTCTTCATAGACGTCGAGAAGGGCGGCGCCCACCTTGCGCGCCTTGATCCCCTCGAGGAGGGCCTCCGCGTCGATGAGCGCCCCGCGCGAAGTGTTGAGGAGGATGACCCCCTTCTTCATCTTTTCGATCGCCTCCGCGCCGATGAGATGGTAGGTCTCCTCGGAGAGCGGGCAATGCAGGGAGATGACGTCGCTTTCCCTGAAGAGTTCTTCGAGGGAGACGTAGGAAAATCCGTTCTCTTCGCCGGGGAATTTATCGTATGCGAGGACGTGCATGCCGAAGCCCTTGCAGATGTCGATGAAGACGCGGCCGATCTTGCCCGTCCCGATGACGCCCACCGTTCTCCCGTGTAAATCGAACCCCGTAAGCCCCGAGAGGGAGAAGTTGAACTCCTTGGTGCGGTTATAGGCCTTGTGAATGCGCCTTACCGACGTCAAAAGAAGCGCCATGGCGTGTTCGGCGACGGCGTAGGGGGAATAGGCGGGCACGCGCACGACGTGGATCTTGCCGAAGCAGTGCTCGACGGCGACGTTGTTATACCCCGCACAGCGGAGCGCGATGATGCGAACGCCGAAGGAGAAGAGCCTTTCTATGACCTCTTCGCCCACTTCGTCGTTGACGAAGACACACACGCCGTCGAAGCCGCGCGCGAGCTCCACGGTGTCCAACGAAAGTTTGGCCTCATAGAACTTAAATTGGATCCCGTGCCTTTGGCCCTCCTCTGTAAAGTAGGGTATATCGTATTCTTTTGCGTCGAAAAATGCGATCTTCATAGAGATCCCTCCCTCATGTTATGTAGCGGCGGCCGCGGGAGCGAAAAAGAGACGCCGCATGAAAAGATAAGAGGCAAGGGTGATCCCCTGCCTCTTTTGCTTATCAGATGAGTTCGATGATGGCCGTCTCGGAACCGTCGCCGCGGCGCTGGCCGAGGAGGTAGATGCGGGTGTATCCGCCGCCCTGCCCGAGCTCTTCCTTGCGCTGTGCGTACTTGGGCGCGATCTCGTTGAACAGCTTCTCCATGAGGGGATGCTTGATCTTGCCCACGCGCTTGCGATAGTCGCTCTTCTTCTCGTTGAAGGCCTTGATCTCCTGAAGATCGTACGTCTTCGCCATGATGGCGCGGCGTGCGGCGAGCTTCTTGGGACCATCCTTGTAGGCGGTCGTCTTCACTTCCTTGCCCTTCTTGTCCTTGGCGACGACCTCGATCTCGATGACGTCTTCATAGGAGTTGACGGCCTTGGTGATCAGCTTTTCGACATAGGGGCGGAGCTCCTTTGCGCGAGCCGCCGTCGTTTGAATTTTTCCGTACCAAAGGAGCTGGGAAGCCTGATTCCTTAAGATCGCGAGCCTCTGCTCCGTCGTTCTGCCCAATTTACCCGGCATGGTTTAATCCTCCTTTTTTTCGAGCGAAAGACCGTACGCTTCGAGCTTTTGAATGACTTCGTCGAGGGACTTCTTGCCGAGGTTTCTCACCTTGAGCATGTCCTCCTCCGTGCGGCGAATGAGGTCTTCCACGGTGTGAATGTTCGCTCTCTTCAAACAGTTGTAGGAACGGACGGAGAAGTCCATATCCTCGATTTTCATGGAGAGAATCTGCTGTTGCTTGTCGTCGTCCGTCTTGACGAGAATATCCATATCCTTGATGGTATCCGAGAGGTTGACGAACAGGTTGATGTGGTCCTGCATGATCTTTGCCGCGAGCGACACGATCTCTTTGCCCGAGAAGGTCCCGTCCGTCCATACTTCGATGGTGAGACGGTCGAAGTCGATGTTCTGCCCGACGCGGGCCGATTCGACCTGATAATTGACCTTCTTGACGGGGGTATAGATGGAATCGATGGGAATGTAATCGAGGGGCGCGTTGGGCTTTTTATTGTCCTTCGCGGGGTGATACCCGCGGCCGCGGCCGATCGTGATCTCCATATCGATCTTTCCGCCCTCATCGATGGTGCAGATGTATTGGTCGGAATTGATGATCTCCACTTCAGCATCCTGCGAGATGTCGGCCGCGGTGACGTGCGCGGGCCCCTCTTTGCAGAGATGCAGCGTCTTGGTGTAGTCCTTGTCGGTCACTCTCGTCTTGATGGCGAGAAGTTTCAGATTGAGAATGATCTCGGTGACGTCTTCCTTGACGCCCGGAATGGCGCAGAACTCGTGCTTTACGGTCCCGTCCATAAATCTGATCCCTTGTGCGGCCGCGCCCGGGAGCGCCGACAGGAGAATTCTTCTGAGACAGTTGCCTATCGTGAGACCGAAACCCTTCTCGAGCGGTTCGACGACGACCTTCGCATAAGATCTGTCTTCGTTTTCCACGACCTCGATCTTGGGCATATCCATTTCGATCATATGGTTTCCTCCTTTAATTCAGATTACTTGGAGTACAACTCGACGATCATATGCTCAGCAATCTGACTATCGACGTCCTCTCTCATCGGAAGCGCCAAAACCTTTCCTTCGAGCTTCTCGCTGTCGAATTCGAGCCACTTGGGCAGGCTCGTGAGCTTCGCGCCCTTGAGATCCTCGAAATATTTGTTGTTCTTTCTGTTTTCCTTCACGGCGATCACGTCGCCCACCTTCACGCTGTAGGAAGGCACGGTGACCGTCCTGCCGTTGACGGTGAGGTGCGCGTGGTTGACGAGTTGCCTTGCCTGCGTACGGGATGCGCCGATGCCCATGCGGAATACGACGTTATCCAATCTGCGTTCCAAGAGCTGGAGCATGTTCTCGCCGGCGATGCCCTTCATGCGGGCCGCGACCTCGTAGTAATGGCGGAACTGCCCTTCCTGCACGCCGTAGATGCGCTTGGTCTTCTGCTTCTCGCGGAGCTGCAATCCGTACTCGGAGACCTTCTTGCGCATTGCGCTCGGGGCCTTTCCGGGAGGGGTGGGCCGCTTGTTGAAGGGGCACTTCTCCATGTAGCATTTATCGCCTTTCAAAAAGAGCTTGCCGCCCTCTCTTCTGCAAAGTTTGCATTTTGCGTCTCTATAAACTGCCATTTTTCACCCTCCTTAAACTCTTCTGCGCTTGGGCGGACGGCATCCGTTGTGCGCGATCGGGGAAACATCGGAAATGAGCGTGACTTCCAGCTCGCAATTTGCGAGAGCGCGGATCGCCGATTCCCTGCCTGCGCCGGGGCCCTTCACATAGACCTCGACACTGCGAAGGCCGTGTTCCTTGGCCGCCTTTGCCGCCGTCTCGGTGGCCATCTGCGCCGCAAACGGCGTGCCTTTGCGCGACCCTTTGAACCCGAGGGAGCCCGCGCTCGACCAACTGATGGCGTTCCCGTTCAAATCGGTAAACGTGACGAGGGTGTTGTTGAAGGTGGATTGGATATGGACCTGCCCCTTGTCCACCTTTTTGAGTTCTCTTCTTTTACGCG
Source organism: uncultured Clostridia bacterium (assembly GCA_947598205.1). Lineage (GTDB taxonomy): Bacteria > Bacillota > Clostridia > Christensenellales > Borkfalkiaceae > Gallimonas. The sequence goes on along the minus strand of CANQFB010000009.1, from coordinate 28,842 downwards.
AAACTACCGTTCTCTTCTGACCTGCCATATTTCGCTCTCCTTACTTCTTCTTGTTCGCGACGGTACGGCGAGGTCCTTTGCGGGTCCTCGCGTTGCGCTTGGTGCTCTGGCCGCGGACGGGCAATCCCTTTCTGTGGCGCACGCCGCGGTAGCAACCGATCTCCATCAGCCGCTTGATATTGAGGCTCGTCTGGCCTCTCAATTCGCCTTCGACCGTGAGATTGTGGTCGATATATTCTCTTAATTTGGATACGTCGGTCTCATTGAGATCCTTCACCCGCGTATCGGGGTCGATGCCCGTGGCGGAAAGGATGCGGCGGGACGTCGCAAGACCGATCCCGTAGATATAAGTGAGGCCGATCTCGACCCGCTTTTCTCTCGGTAAATCCACACCGGCAATACGTGCCATGTACTTTGTAACCTCCGTGATTTCGGTAAAATGTTTCTATATTTTCCGCTCCCGCGGCGGCGCAGTGGAAAATGCGCTTCCCTCGGGACGGGTCGTTTTCAGGCTTTGCTGCTACGTTCCGCCCTGCGGCGGACGCCTTTATAGCGCACAATAAGCCGACTTTCCGCAACCTTTTTTGCGGAAAATCAGCTTGTCTTATGCGATTTCAGCGGTTTTTCGGAAAAAACCACGAGGAATTATACCACGTCCGCAAAGTTTTGTCAACTGATTTTAGCCCTGTCTTTGCTTATGGCTCTTGTTTTTCGAGCAGATCACCATGACTTTGCCGTTTCTCTTGATGACTTTGCACTTGTCGCACATGGGTTTGACGGAAGGTCTTACTTTCATAATTTTTACCTCGTAATAATGTTAGTGGGTGGGGTTTGCTTCTAAATTACTTGCCTTAGGCGGAATTCATTTCCGCCGTGGGCGTCCCCATTTGCCACGCCACCGCACGCTTACTGTCTTTGAGAACAAAAGGCACAGCGGCCGATATAGCTTTGAGATGTTGATACCTGACCCCTCACGAAATTTCTTTTTGATGCCGTTATCAAAAAGAAATTTGTGAATTCAGTTCTTGCTTCTCCAAGTGATTCTGCCCTTGGTGAGATCGTACGGGCTCATCTCGAGTTTTACCGCGTCCCCTTCGATGATACGGATATAGTTCATGCGGAGCTTGCCCGAGATATATGCGGTGATCACATGCCCGTTGGTAAGGCGGACCTTGAAGGTGGCGTTGGGGAGCGCTTCGATGACTCTGCCCTCTGTTTCGATCACGTCGTCTTTCGACATTCTAACTCTCCTTCCACCCTCACAGGGTGAGAATCTCAACGCCGTCCTCGCGGATCACGACGGTATTTTCGTAGTGCGCCGCAGGCCTTTTATCGAGGGTGACGGCCGTCCAGCCGTCGTCTTCCACTTTGACTTTATAAGTCCCCGCCGCGATCATGGGCTCGATGCAGATGACCGCGCCCGCGGGGAGGCGGATGCCCGTGCCCCGCTTGCCGTAGTTGGGAACGGAGGGATCTTCGTGCATCTCTCTGCCGATGCCGTGCCCCGTATAGGCGCGGATGACGGAGAAGCCGTTTGCCTCGGCATGGGTCTGCACCCTGTAGCCGATGTCGAAGAGCGGCGTGCCTGCCTTGAGCCCCTCGATGGCCTTGAAGAAACATTCCTCCGTGACGCGGACGAGCTTCTTCTTCTCGGGGCTTGTATCGCCGATGCAGAAGGTCCTCGCACCGTCGCCGTGGAAGCCGTTCTTGTAGGCGCAGAGGTCCACGCTCACAATGTCGCCCTCCTCGATGACCCGTTCATCGGGGATCCCGTGAACGACGACTTCGTTTACGGAGACGCACGCCGAGGCGGGATAGCCGCAGTAGCCGAGACAGGAGGGCTCTCCGCCGCTCGCCTTGATGAAATCATAGACGAGGGCGTCCACTTCCTTGGTGGTCATGCCCGCACAGATGCGTTCGCCCACATATTTGAGACAGTCTCGGACGATGGCGTTCGGCTCGCGCATGAGCGCGATCTCTTCTTCACTCTTGACGAAAAGCATATTATTTCGCAAGACCATCAAGCACGGCCTTGATCTCGGAGAACAGAACTTCCGCGGGAGCTTCACTGCCCGTGAAGTTGAGGATGACGCCCTTCTTCGTATAATAGTCGATGAGCGGCGCCGTCTGTTCGTTGTAGACATTCAGGCGGCTTTGAACGGTCTCGGGGTTGTCGTCTTTGCGGCGGTAGAGTTCGCCGCCGCAACGGGCGCACGTCGTCGCGCCGTTCAAAGTGGAGACATGGTAGCTCTCGCCGCATTCCCTGCACACCCTTCTCCCGCAAAGGCGGTCTAAAAGGAGCGCTTGGTCGATGTTGATGTTGACGACGCCGTCGATATGGGCGAAGGTATCGAGCGCTTCCGCCTGAAAGAGATTGCGGGGGAAGCCGTCGAGAAGATAGCCCTTGCCCTCTTTGACGTCGTCCCATGTGAGACGGTCCTTGACGATCTCGCAGGTGACGGAATCGGGCACGAGCTCGCCTGCGTCGGTATAGGACTTGGCAAGTTTGCCGATCTCGGTGCCGTTTTTAATGTTCGCGCGGAAGATGTCCCCCGTGGAAATATGGACGATCCCGTACCGTTCGGAAATTTTGGTGGCTTGCGTACCCTTGCCGGCGCCCGGTGCGCCAAGAAGGATCAAATTCATACACAACCTCTTATTTGTGGGGAGTCGGGACACCCCACCCCCTTCTATTCCCCCTCCCGAGGGAGGGGGTTTCGGACTTCGTTTGAGGGGATTCTCTCGACCCCTACGGGGTCTCGGAATGACAGATAGCCCTCCGCAAAACAAATTTGTGAACTTACTTCAGGAAGCCCTTATAAGTCTTCATCATGATCTGCGATTGCAACTGCTTATCAAACTCGAGCGCAACCGAAACGACGATCAAGATACCCGTCGTAGAGAACACGTTGACGAGGCTTGCACTTCCCGTCCAGCTGAACGCGATCGAGGGGATGAAGGCAAGGAGGGTGAGGAAGATCGCGCCGAAGAGCGTAATGCGCTTGTTGATCTTTTTGAGGTAGAGCGCGGTGGGCTTGCCGGGGCGGATGCCCTGTATAAAGCCGCCGTTGCTCTGGATCTGTTTGGCCACTTCGTCGGGATTGAATTCCATCTGCGCATAGAAGAATGCGAATGCGAAGATGAGAAGGCACATCACGACGGAATAGATGACGCGGCCGTACCAATAGGGCGAATTGCCCGAGAACCACTGCGCAAGCCTTGTATGCGCGGGGTTGCTCTGCGGTACGAAGAAGCTGATGATCATGGACGGGAAGGAGAGGATCGCAAATGCGAAGATGAGAGGCATGACGCCGCTTCCCGTGATCTTCATGGGGATGACCGAGCTCTGCCCGCCGTACATCTTGGTCCCGCGCACCTGCTTCGCGTACTGCACGGGGATCTTCCGTTCCGCAAGGTCTACATAGACGATGAAGAAGAAGAGGATGATCGTGATGACGATGAAGAGGCCGATGGAGAGAAGACTGTTGAGGTTGCCCGCGAAGAGATTCTCGAACTCGGTGAGGATGGACATACCGCCCGTCGAAAGGATACCGATGAAGATGATCATCGAGATCCCGTTGCCGATGCCGTAGTCGGTGATGCGTTCGCCCAGCCACATGACGAGCATGGCGCCCGCCGTGTAGACGACGGTCATATAGATGCCCGCGAACCACTTGGAATCGAAGAAGAGCGAGGTCTGGAGCGCGCCGCTCGTCTGCGCAAAGTTGACGATGATGCCGACTGACTGCACGATGGCGAGGATGATGGTAAGGATCCTCGTATAGAGCGTGAGCTTCTTTCTGCCCTCTTCACCCTGTTTGGAGAGCCTCTCGAGGTAGGGAATACCCACGGTGAGAAGCTGGATGATAATGGACGCGTTGATATACGGTCCGATGCCGAGCGCAAAGAGCGTGCCGTTCGCGAGCGCATTGCCCGTGATGCCGCTCATCAGTTGCAGGAAGGCGTTGTCGTTGATGACGTCTTCAAACTGTCCTCTTGCGAGCCCGGGTACGGGAATATAGCACCCGAGGCGGAAGACGAACAGAAGGAGAAGGGTCAGAAGGATCTTCTTCCTGATGTCCTTATTGCGAAAGGCGTTTTTGATGGTTTCAAACATAATTCACTCCTTTCATGCGCGCATGGTAGACGGGGCGAAGATCATTCGATGACTTCCGCCGTGCCGCCCGCGGCCTCGATCGCCGCCTTCGCGGAACCCGAGAACTTCGCGGCTCTCACGGTGAGCGCCACTTTGAGCTCGCCGCCGCCGAGCACCTTGAGCCCGACGTTGTTCTTCACTTCCTTTGCAAGGCCGTTCTCGACGACAAAGCCGTAATCGACGACCGTCCCCGCGGGAAGGCTTCCGAGGGAGGAGAGATTGACGATCATGTAGTCCTTCCCCCACTTGTTGTGGAAGCCGCGCTTGGGGATCCTGCGCGCGAGCGGCATCTGGCCGCCCTCAAATCCCGGACGGACGCCGCCGCCCGAACGCGCCCACTGGCCCTTGTGGCCCTTGCCGCTCGTCTTGCCGAGCCCGGAGCCGATGCCGCGGCCGAGGCGCTTTACTTTGGTTCTTGCTCCCTCTGCGGGAGATAACGTATCGATTCTCATAGTAGCCGTCTCCTTAAATGGTCTCGACCTTGACAAGGTGTGCGACCTTCTTGAGCTGACCCTGAAGCGTGGGGCAGTCCTTTTCAAAGGTGTTGGTGGAATTGACCTTCTTGAGGCCGAGCGCGGCGACGGTCTCCTTGACGGACTTCACCTCGCCGATGGTGCTCTTCACAAGCGTAACTTTGATCATTTCCTGCCTCCTTTAGCCCACGATCTCTTCGACGGTCTTGCCGCGAAGCGCGGCGATCTCTTCGGCCGTCTTGAGCGATGCGAGCCCCGCGATCGTCGCCTTGATGCAGTTGATCGGGTTCTGCGTGCCGTGAGATTTCGTTCTGATGTTCTTGATGCCGACGGCCTCCATGACCGCACGGACGGGACCGCCCGCGATGACGCCCGTACCTTCGGCGGCGGGCAGCATCAGGACTGCGCCCCTGCCGAATTTCCCGACGATCTCATGCGGAATGGTCGTATCCACGATGGAGATGGGGATCATGTTCTTCTTCGCCGCCTGCGTCGCCTTCTCGATGGCCTCGGGGACTTCCTTGCTCTTCCCCATGCCGTAGCCGACCTTCCCGTTCCCGTCGCCCACGACGACGAGCGCCGCAAAACGCATGTTCTTGCCGCCCTTCACCGTCTTGGATACGCGGTTGATCTGGATGGTCTTCTTGATGAGGCCGTCGTTTTCTTCCTGTCTTCTTTGAGGTCTGTTTTCTCTTGCCATTTTCTGCCTCCTCAGAATGCGAGCCCGGCTTCGCGTGCGCCGTCTGCGAGCGCCTTGATGCGCCCCGTATAGTTATAGCCGCCCCTGTCGAACACGACGGACTCGATCCCCTTGGCCTTCGCGCGTTCGGCGGCGATCTTGCCGACGATCTTTGCGGCTTCCGTCTTGGTCTTGCCGGAGATCTCGCTCACGATTGCGCTCTCAAGCGTGGAAGCGGAGGCGAGGGTGACGCCGTTCACATCGTCGATGAACTGCACATAGATGTTCTTTGTGCTCCTGTAAACGTTCAGGCGGGGGCGTTCGGGAGTGCCCGAAAGCGTCTTCCTGACGCGTGCGTGGCGGCGCTGTCTCACCGCATTTTTATCGATTTTTGTTATCATAATCCACGCTCCTTTACTTCTTGCCCTTACCCGAAGTCTTGCCTTCCTTGTGCTCGACATGCTCGCCCTTATAGCGGATACCGTAGCCGTGATAGGGTTCGGGAATGCGCACCGCGCGAAGGTCGGCCGCGACCTGCCCGACGAGGACCTTATCGATCCCCGAGACGGTGATGTCCGTGGGGGTGGGACATTCGAGCTTGATGCCCTCGGGCTGGGAGAACTCGATGGGATGGGAGAAGCCGACGTTCAAGACGAGCTTTGTCCCCTGCATCTGGCCCTTCCAGCCGACGCCCTTGATCTCGAGCGCCTTTGTAAAGCCCTCGGAGACGCCCTTCACCATATCGGCGATGAGCGCGCGGTATAATCCGTGGAAGGCGTTCGTCTGTTTCTCTTCGTCGCATGCGACGATATGGATCTCGGCGCCCTCGACCTTTACGTCGATGTTGCCCTTCACTTCACGCGTAAGCGTCCCCTTGGGACCCTTGACGGTGACGATCTTATCTTTGAACTCCACGCCGACGCCTGCGGGAACTGCGATTACCTTTTTACCGATTCTCGACATCTCGTTCCCTCCTTAATAGACGTAGCAGAGTACTTCGCCGCCGACGTTCTGCGCCTTAGCCTCTCTGTCCGTCATGATGCCCTTGTTCGTGGATATGATCGCGATGCCGTACCCCGCGAGCACTTTGGGCATGTTCTTTGCGCCGCTGTAGGTGCGAAGGCCGGGTTTGGATACGCGTTCGAGCCCGCCGATGACCGACTTGCCGCCCGCATATTTGAGCGTGATGACGATGACGCCCTCGTGCTCGTTCTCTTCAAACTCCACGGCGGAGACATAACCTTCGCGAAGGAGGATGTCGGCGATCGCCTTCTTCATGTTGGAAGCGGGGATCTCCACCTTCTCCTTGCGGACGGTGAGTGCGTTTCTCATTCTTGTAAGCATATCTGCGATGGGATCTGTCATTTTATGCCTCCTTACCAGCTCGCCTTTCTCACGCCCGGGATCTGGCCCTTGTAGGCCAGCTCTCTGAAGCAGATACGGCAGATACCGTATTTGCGGAGCACGGCGTGCGGCCTGCCGCAGATCGAGCAACGCGTGTAGGCGCGCGTCGAGAACTTGGGCGTTTTCTGCTGTTTATTGATCATTGATTTTTTAGCCATGTCGTCTTCTCCTTACTTCTTGAAGGGCATTCCGAGGAGCGAAAGGAGCTCCTTTGCCTCTTCGTCGGTCTTCGCCGTCGTGACGATGCAGACGTCCATCCCCCTGATCTTCTCGACCTGATCGTAGGTGATCTCGGGGAAGATAAGCTGTTCCTTGAGCCCGAGGGCGTAGTTCCCTCTGCCGTCGAACGCCTTATCCGATACGCCGCGGAAATCGCGCACGCGGGGAAGGGCGATGGAGACGAGCTTATCGTAGAAATCATACATTCTGCGGCCGCGGAGGGTGACCTTCAAACCGATGTTCATGCCCTCGCGGAGCTTGAAGTTTGCGACCGACTTCGTCGCCTTGCGGTAGATGGGCTTCTGCCCCGTGATCTGCGCAAGTTCCTTCTCCACCGTCTGCATGGACTTTTGGTTGTCCTTGATGTCGCCGAGGCCCGTGTTGATGACGATCTTCTCGAGCTTGGGAACCTGCATCACGGAGGTGTAGCCGAATTTCTTGATGAGCGCGGGCACGACCTCTGTCTCGTAAAGGGTGCGGACCCTGCTCTTTTCCATAGGGGCTTCCGTCTTCTCGGGAGCGGCCGTTTTCTTTGCGGTTTTCTTATCTGCCATGATCTTCCCTCCCGATTATTCCTGCGTTTCTTCAGCCTTCTGGCTGCGCTTTCTCGTGCGCTTCTTGGGCGCCTCTTCGCTTGCGGCGGGCGTTTCCGCCTTGCCCTTGATCTTCTTGGCGAAGGCCTTGTCGAGGCTGGCGCCGCACTTCTTGCAGATGCGGACCTTCTTGCCGTCTACGAACGCATGGCCGACGCGCGTCGCCTTGCCGCACTTATCGCACACCACCTCGACGTTGGAGACGGAGATGGGCGCTTCTTCGTTGACGATGCGGGAGGTGTCCGTCGATTTTCTCGCCTTCTCGTGCTTGTGCACGATGTTGACGCCCTCGACGATGACCGTCTCGCTCTTGGGATCGGTCTTCAAGACCTTCCCCTGCTTGCCCTTGTATTTGCCCGTGATGACGAGCACGTTATCGTTCAATTTGACATTCATAGCTTACAGCACCTCCGGGGCGAGAGAGATGATACGCATGTAGTCCTTCTCTCGGAGTTCTCTCGCGATGGGCCCAAAGATACGCGTGCCCTTGGGCTGTTTCTGCGCATCGATGATGACCGCCGCGTTGTCGTCGAACCGGATGAAAGTGCCGTCCGCCCTGCGGATGCCCTTCGATGTCCTGACGATGACCGCCTTCACGACTTCGCCCTTCTTTACCGCGCCGCCGGGGTTGGCCGTCTTGACGCTGGCAACGATGACGTCGCCGATGTTTCCGCTTCTTCTGAAACTGCCGCCGAGCACGCGGATGCACATGATCTCCTTCGCGCCCGAATTATCGGCAACCTTCAGTCTCGTTTGAGGTTGAATCATATATCTGTTCCTCCTCCCTTACTTCGCCTTCTCGACGATCTCGGCAACGCGCCAATTCTTGTCTTTCGAGAGCTTACGCGTCTCGACGATCCGCACTTTGTCGCCCATGGCGCATTCGTTCGTCTCGTCGTGCGCTTTGAATTTCTTGGTGCGGGTGATCGTCTTCTTATAGACGGGGTGCTTGCGCTTGTCCGTCACGGCGACGACGACCGTCTTATCCATCTTGTCGGATACGACGACGCCCACTCTTTCTTTTCTCAAATTTCTTTCCATTATCCTGCCTCCTTACGCCTTCGCCTGCCGCGCGCGGATCTCGGTGTTCACTCTTGCGATGTCCCGCTTGCAGGTCCTGATGGACACGGGGTTCTCAAGCTGTCCGCTCGCATGGCGGAAGCGGAGATTGAAGAGTTCGCTCTTGAGTTCCTGAAGTTTGGTGTTGAGCTCGGCGTCGGACATGTTGTGGAATTCATTCTTCATCACACTTCACCGCCCTTCTCCGTATTTTCGGCGGGAACTGCCGCCTCTTTCTTGATAAACTTGCACTTTACGGGGAGCTTGTGGGCCGCAAGGCGCATTGCCTCGCGCGCCGTCTCCTCGGGAACGCCCGCCATCTCGAACATCACTCTGCCCGGCTTTACGACCGCGACCCAGAATTCGACGGCGCCCTTGCCCGAACCCATACGGGCTTCGGCGGGGTGGCGGGTGATGGGCTTATGCGGGAAGATGTCGATCCAGACCTGACCGCCGCGCTTGATGAAACGCGTCATTGCGATACGGGCCGCCTCGATCTGGTTGGATTTGATCCAGCCCGCCTCTTCGGCGACGAGGCCGTAATCGCCGTAGGCGATCGTGTTTCCCTTATGCGCCGCGCCCTTCAAAGATCCGCGGTGCTGTTTTCTTCTCTTGACTCTCTTGGGAATTAACATTATCTGCCTCCTTCCGGCTTCTTGGCGCCCTTCAGAACGTCGCCCTTGTAGATCCAGCACTTCACGCCGATCATGCCGAACGTGGTGTGCGCTTCCGCAAAGCCGTAGTCGATGTCGGCACGCAACGTCTGAAGAGGGATGGAGCCCTCGTTGTAGTGCTCGGTTCCCGCGATCTCACGGCCGTCCAAACGGCCCGAGACCTGCATCTTCACACCCTTGACGCCTGCGCGCATCGTCTTGCCGATGGCCTGCTTCATCGCCCTTCTGAAGGAAGTGCGCTTCTCGAGCTGGGCGGCGACGCTCTCCGCGACGAGCTGTGCGTCTGCATCGGGCTTTCTGACTTCGATGACGTTGATGATGACCTGTTTGCCCTTGACGAGCTTTCCGAGGTCCTTCTTGATGACCTCGATCTCCGCGCCTGCCTTCCCGATGAGCACGCCGGGACGGCCCGTATGGATGGTGACGACGATCTTGCCCGCCGCCCTCTCGATGAGGATGCGGGAGACGGCCGCCCCATAATACTTCTTCTTGATGAAGGTGCGGACGGTGTGGTCCTCTTTGAGATATGCCGCAAATTCTTTCTTATCGGCGTACCACTGTGTATCCCAATCTTTGATGACTCCGACACGGAGCCCATGAGGATTAACTTTCTGTCCCATTACAGTTCTCCCTCCGCTTTCTTCACGTCAAGAATGACGGTGATGTGGCTCGTTCTCTTGAGAATGGCGTGGCCCCTGCCCTTGGAGACGGGCTGCATGCGCTTGAGGCTCGTGCCGCCGTCTGCAAAGCACTCGGCGACGAAGAGGTCGCCCCTGTCCATGCCCTGGTTGTGCTCGGCATTCGCAACGGCGCTCATGAGCACCTTCTTGGTGGGCGCCGCACCGCCGTTGGGAATGTTCTCGAGGATGGCCTGTGCCTCCTTCACGCTCTTGCCGCGGATGAGGTCGAGGACCGTTCTCACTTTATAGGGAGAAACTCTGATATATTTTGCGACCGCGTAGGGGCGCTTCTCGCGCTTTTCCTCTACTCTCTCGGCCTTCTTCTTCATATTGCCTGCCATGACCTATCCTCCTTATTTCCCGGGCGCCGTGGATTTCGCCGTGTGACCTTTGAACGTTCTCGTGGGTGCGAACTCGCCGAGCTTGCATCCCACCATATCCTCGGTGATATACACGGGAACGTGCTTCCTGCCGTCGTAGACGGCGATCGTGTGCCCTACCATCTGGGGGAATATCGTAGACGCTCTCGACCATGTCTTGAGCACCTTCTTTTCGTTTGCCGCGTTGAGCGCCTCGATCCTTTGCAGGAGCTTGGCTTCGACGTAAGGCCCTTTCTTGACACTTCTCGACATTTTCTATTCCCTCCTTAATTGATCCTCTTGAGAATAAACTTGCTCGTCGGGTTCTTCTTCTTTCTCGTCTTATAGCCGAGAGCGGGCTTGCCCCAAGGGGTCTCGGGCCCTGCATGGCCGACGGGGGATTTGCCTTCGCCGCCGCCGTGCGGGTGGTCGTTGGGGTTCATGACCGCGCCGCGGACGGTGGGACGGATCCCGAGGTGACGGGTCTTGCCCGCCTTGCCTACGCGGATGATCTCGTGCTCGACGTTGCCGACCTGACCGATCGTCGCCCTGCACTCGACGGGGATGAGACGCATCTCGCCCGAAGGCATACGGATGGTCGCATACTTCCCTTCGCGCGCCATGAGCTGGGCGGAGATGCCCGCAGACCTCGCGATCTGGCCGCCGCGGCCGGGCTTGAGCTCGATGTTGTGGAGCGTCGTGCCGACGGGGATGGCGGAAAGGGGAAGGGTGTTGCCCACCTTGATGTCTGCATCGGGCCCGCTCATCACCTTGTCGCCGACGTTGAGGCCGACGGGGGCGAGAATGTACTTCTTTTCGCCGTCCGCATAGGCGAGGAGCGCGATGTTGGCGCTGCGGTTGGGGTCGTATTGGATGGACTTCACGGTGGCGGGGATCCCGTCTTTATTCCGTTTGAAGTCGATAATGCGGTACTTTCTCCTGTTCCCCCCGCCGATGTGGCGGACGGTGATGCGGCCCGCATTGTTTCTGCCGCCCGATTTTCTCTGGTCCTCGAGGAGGGCGCGTTCGGGCTTTGCCTTTGCGATCTCGCCGTAAACGTGCACCGTCATGAGACGGCGGGCGGGAGATGTCGGTTTATATCTCTTGATAGCCATTTCCTGTTTCCTCCGTTACTGCAACGCGCTGAAGAATTCGATGGCCTTGCTACCTTCGGTAAGCGTGACGATCGCCTTCTTCGTCGTCGGCGTATAGCCCTCGTTTCTGCCCATTCTCTTGAGCTTCCCGCGGCGGGTGACCGTATTGACGCTCTTGACCTTCACGCCGAACATCTTCTCGACGGCGATCTTGATCTGCGTCTTGTTCGCCGTCTTGAGGACGGTGAACGTGTATCTCTTCGATGCGATGCCGTCCGTCGCCTTCTCGGTGAGAACGGGACTCAAAATGATGTCTTCGGGTACCATATCAGCAGTAAGCCTCCTCGAGTTTTTTCACCGAACCCTTCGTGAGCACCACGACGGAGTTCGCGACGATCTCATAGGTGTTGATCTCGTCCACGGAGATCGTGTGGAGGGTGGGAAGGTTGCGTGCCGCGAGGATCACGTCGGGATCGGCCTCGTCCATGACGACGACGGTGCGCTTCTCAAGATGGAGCGCCTTCCTGAACGCCTCCATCTCCTTGGTCTTGGGAGCGGTGACGGTAAGGGAATCCACGACGAGGAGCTCGCCGTCTGCGACCTTCTTGGAGAGGGCCGAGACGAGGGCGCCGCGGCGGGCCGCAACGTTCATCTTCTTGGTGAAGTCGCGGGGCTTGGGTGCGAACACGACGCCGCCCTTGATCCACTGCGGTGCGCGGATGGAGCCCTGACGCGCTCTGCCCGTGCCCTTCTGGCGGTAAGGTTTTACGCCGCCGCCGCGCACTTCCGTTCTCGTGAGCGCCGACTTCGTGCCCTGCCTCTGGTTGGCGAGGTAGGTGACGACCGCCTGATGGATGAGCGGTTCGTTATACTCGGCGCCGAAAACGGCGTCGTTCAGTTCGATGGAGCCGACCTCCGCGCCTTTCATATTATAAACTTTCACGTTTGCCATAGTCTTGCTCCTTATTACTTCACGGTCGTTCTGATCGTCACGACGCTACCCTTGGGGCCGGGAACGGCGCCCTTGATGAGGATGGCGTTGCGGCCTGTGTCTACGCGCACGATCTCGAGGTTCTGCACGGTGACGTTCTCGACGCCGTACTGCCCGGCGAGGTGCTTATGCTTGAACACGCGCGAGGGATCGCTGATGGACCCCATGGAGCCGGGTTCCCTGTGTACGGGGCCGACGCCGTGCGTCTCTTTGAGGCGGTGCTGGTTCCATCTCTTGATGACGCCCGTGAAGCCGTGGCCCTTGCTGACGCCCGAGACGTCCACTTTGTCGCCCGCGGCAAAGATGTCTGCCTTTACGAAGTCGCCGACTTTGTAACCTTCGAGCCCCTTGACTTCCTTGAGGACCTTGCAGGGCTTGACCCCCGCCTTCTTGAACTGGCCGAGGTCGGGCTTTGAGAGCGCCTTCTCCTTCGCGGGGAGAAAGCCGAGCTTGAGGGCCGCGTAGCCGTCGGACTCGACCGTCTTCACCTGAACGACGGGACAGGGCCCCGCTTCCACGACCGTGACGGGAATGACCTTCCCGTCTTCCGCAAAGATCTGGGTCATGCCCACTTTGCGGCCGATGATTGCTTTACTCATTGATAAAGTTCACTCCTTTTCCTTTTATATATCGCGAATACCGCACACGGCAGTATTACAACTTCACTTTGATGTCGACGCCCGCGGGAAGATGGATGCTGTCGAGAAGTTTCGCGTTGGGCGAATAGATGTCGATGATCCTCTTGTAGGTGCGGAGCTCGAACTGCTCGCGCGAATCCTTATCTTTATGGGGACTGCGGAGGATGGTGATGATCTCCCTCTCCGTGGGAAGGGGGATGGGCCCCGAGATCTTCGCGCCGCCCTTTTGCATCGTCTCGACGATGCGGCTCGCGGCCTGGTCCACGAGTTCGTGGTCGTACGCCGAAAGTTTGATCCTGATTTTCTGACTTGCCATTTTTTTGCTCCTTCTCTTTATACGAACTTGTTAGTCTGCATCAACGCATCCGTGCGTGTCGAAGCATTCTCATCAAAAAAACACTCGTTTTGCGGTGTTTTTCGCAAAAGCCTCGGTTCGTCGCAGGAATCGATGTCCCACATTTGTCAGCGGAAATTATCTGCCGAGGGGCTTTCGTCCTCGATTTTTCAGTAACTTCCCGCCTCAACCCTACACGCACTTCAAGGCAGACGAAATCATCTGCACATGGAGATACAGCCTTATTTAGAATATCACAAGGTCAAGTGCCTGTCAACTTTTTGCATGCTTTTTTTGAAATTTTTTTGGGATTTTTCCGAATATTTCTGCCGAAAAAACAATTTTCATGCCGAATGCGCCTTTTGCCCGCATTTGTTTGACAATCTTTCGGGGGCGTGCTAAAATAAGCGCCGTTGTCTCCCCCCTCTTTTTCGGGGAGAAAAGAGGAACCCGATGGCCGCAACGCTTTCCATCTTCGCCGTGACTTGCATCTGCATGATCCTCGCCGTGCTCTTTTTGCCCAAGATAAAGCTCGGCAGGGTGCGCATCTCCTCCTTTTGGGTCGTCGCCCTCCTCGGCGCGTGCGTCCTTCTCGCGAGCGGGCAGGTGAGCCCCGCCGCCGTGGGCTCTGCGCTCATCGCCGATACCGCCGTCAACCCCCTCAAGATCCTCGCCCTCTTTCTTGCGATGACGGTGCTCTCCGTCTTTTTGGACGAACTCGGCTTCTTTCACTTCTTTGCGAACTTCGTCTTGAGGAAATCGGGCACGAGCCAGAAAAAGCTCTTCTTCCTGCTCTACCTCACCGTCTCGGCGCTCACCGTGTTTACCTCGAACGACATCATCATTCTATCGTTCACGCCCTTCATCTGCTATTTTGCCAAACATGCGAAGATCGACCCCGTGCCCTATCTCGTCGCCGAATTTGCGGCCGCCAACACATGGAGCATGGCGCTCATCATCGGCAATCCCACCAACATCTACCTCGCGAGCGCGTTCGGCGTGGACTTCTTCTCCTATCTCGAATACATGATCGCCCCCACCGTGTGCGCGGGCGGCGTCGCCCTGCTCGTCTTGTGGCTCCTGTTCAGAAAGAAACTCTCCGCCCCCATCGAGCGGTGCGAAGAGGTCGTTGAAATGCCCGATAAGGTCCTGCTCGGCGTGGGCGTCGCCCACCTTGCGGCCTGCACCGTCCTCCTCGCCGTCGGGCCGTACTTCGGACTCCCCATGTGGATCGTCTCCCTCTGCGCCGTGGGAAGCCTGTTCCTCTTCACGTGCGTCTATTCTATTATAAAAAAGGAAAGGCCGCGCGTCCTCCTCGGCTGCCTGAAGCGCGCCCCCTACGAGCTCATCCCCTTCGTGCTCTCCATGTTCGTGATGGTGGTAGCCCTCGATACGCGGGGCGTGACGGACGCCATCGGGCAGTTCTTCGGAAACGGCCTGCCCGTCCTCAAATACGGCCTCTCCTCCTTCGCCGCCTCCAACCTCGTGAACAACATTCCGATGAGCGTGCTCTTCTCCTCCGTTCTGGAGGGATCGGGGTCGCTCCCCGCCGTCTTCGCGACGGTCGTCGGTTCCAATCTCGGCGCCCTCCTCACGCCCGTGGGCGCGCTGGCGGGGCTCATGTGGAGCTCCATTCTCTCCCGCCACGGGGTGAAATACGGGTACGGAAAATTTGTGATGTACGGCGCCGCCGTCTCCATTCCCGCGCTCGCGGCCGCGCTCGGCGTTCTGCAACTTGTGATGCTCTAATAAGCGCTTCAGCCCTTTCGCCCCACCCATGCCTGTGATCCGACCTTTGCCGCCGCGCGCATTTTGCCCGCGGCGGCTCTTCGTTCAACGGCGATAATGCTTGCGCTTTAAGGCGATATAGGCGGCGGAAAGTCCCGCCATACAGCACAGGACGAGGAGCTTGCATGCCCCCACGGCAGCGGCAAGGGTCTGCGTTTCCCCTGCGGAAAGGGAGCCCTCGAGGAGATACTTGCGCGCATAGACGTCGAGCGGTTCTGCCGCCAAGGAGAGAATGAGAACGGCAAAACATGCGAGCGCAACGCCGAGCATACCCGCGGAAAATTTCTTTCCCGCAACGCAAAAAAGAAGATCGAAGACCGCGAGAGCGGGGATCAAGCGCAAAAACCAGAGCGCGTCGCATAGGTCAAACAGCAACGCATTGCGCCGTTGGAGCATGATCAGCTCAAAGAGCCAATCGGAGAGCGTTCCCCCGCCTCCGCCGACATCCGCCCGCATATAAGCGACGGCCGCTTCGGCCACAAAATAGACGCCGAGCGCAAAGATCACGCCCGCGAGCGTTCCCAAAATACAGCGTTTTACAGTCATACCGCCCCTCCCCGTCCCGCCACAACGGAAAATACAACGATCAGGACGAGTGCGATGAGGAGAAAGAAGCTCCCCGCCGCGCCGATCGCCGTTCCCGCGACCGCCCGCAGGGGGATCTCCTCCGCCCGCCTCCCCCTTGCTACGGCGACGGCGCTGATCACGAGCCCCGCAACGCACACAAAGAAGGAAAGAATAAAACCGATAAGCGAGAATTTCTCCAAAGAATTCCTTTTTTGTACTTCTTCTGCGGACATGGGTGGCTTTTCTTCTGTGTAAGGGAGATCTTCTTCGAGCATAAGCCCGTCTAAAGAAGTCCCGAGAAGACGGCACATCTTCACGAGATATTCCGTATCCGGCATGGCGGTATCGTTCTCCCACCTGCTCACCGATTGCCGCGATACGCCGAGAGCCTCCGCAAAGTTCTCCTGTGAGTAACCCGCACGCGTCCGCAATGTATAGATCTTTTCTCCGAGTTGCATTCCATCCTCCTTTTCTCATCAAATAGCTTGCCCGTATTGTAACACGAAGACGGGGCGGCGTCTATCAACTGCGCTTGAAAAAGCCGAAAAAAGCGTAAACTTCGTGTTACATTTTTGCGGGAAGAAGAAGATTCCTATAAAAAACAGCGCCGGCGCGGGGGCGTCGGCGCGATCGTCAATGCTGTCTCCTGATCCTTCGGCGGCGTTTGGGGACAGCCTCCAGAAGGCGGGCCTTCACCGGCGCGGGAAGCATGGAGAGGCGCACCGCAGAGGCATATTCGGATACCGTCTCCGCGTGGCGGACGGTCTGCCACACGGCCTCCTTGCGGTCGTTGTTGCATTCCGCGCGCGTCAGGATGCGGCGGGCGGAACGGATGAGCCGTTGTACGGCGGTCGGGGGAACAAAGGCGGCCTCGAGGACATATTCTCTCCCCGCCTCGAAGAAAAATTCCACGGCGAGCTCGTCCGAAAGCAAAGGGGCGATCTCCCCCTCTTCGCCGTCTGTAAACATTCTGATCTTCCCTTCGGGGACGTCGGCAAACCGCACGACCAAACGCCGTTTTTCGGGCAGGACCGCCGCGTTCCCGCGGGAGGAGATCGTGAGCCTCTGCACGCCATCACCCCCTATCATGTCGAAATCGGTATAGAATTCTTGCACGCCATCTTCAGACATGGTATCTTCATAGAGCGTGTAGCGGCCATCGCCGCAGAAGACGCGCACTTCAAGTCTTTCGGGGTTCTTCACGCCGTTTCCCTCGTCTTCGGCAAGGGGCAAAACCGCGCCCGACCCGGCGAAGACGGGCATCTCGTCGAGGGTGCGAAGAAGCGTCTTCTTCTGCCCGCCCGCTCCGATCTCGAAGTGTTCGCCCGTGCAAAGATCGGTCCATGTGCCCTCGGGCAGCCATATTTTCACGCGGGCATAGCCGTCGCGGCCGCTCTTCTCGGTGACGGGGGCGACGAGCAATTCGCTCCCGAAATAGTACTCGTTTTCAAAGCGGTAGGCATCTTCCTCAACATTCCGATAGTAAAGTGGCTCGATGAGCGCGATGCCCTCTTCGTGCGTGCGGTGCGCCGCCGTATAGAGGTAGGGAACGAGACGGTGGCGGAGGCGGAGATAGTTTGCGGCGATCTCCCCCTTGCCGCCCGAATAGGCAAAAGGCTCCTTGGTGACCGTCTCCGCGCAGGTGCTGTGCAGGCGGCAAATGGGGCTGAACACGCCGAACTGGATGAAGCGGACATAGAGCTCGCCGTCCGTCTCCCCCTGCTGATGCCCGCCGATGTCGTGGCTCCACCATGTATAGCCGATATTGGAGGCCGTCGCGGTGAAGTAGGGAAGGTATCCGAGCGTCTTCCATGTGATGAAGGTATCCCCCGAGAAGCCGACGGGATAGCGGTGCGACCCGATCCCCGCATAGCGCGATAGGATGAGCGGGGCGGCATGCGCCCTCTTCGCCTCGAGATAGTGGTAATGGTTGAGCGCCCAGAGCGGGTCGAGCCCTTCCATCGCCGACTGCGTTCCCTGTTGCCAATCGATCCACCAGAATTCCACGCCCTCCTCTTCGAGAGGCCTGTGCAAAACGGCGAAATAGTTGTTGATGAAGGCGGGATCGGAGAAGTCGAATGCGACGGGAAGGAATTTTGAGGGATCGCGCCCCATCGCCCGCGACATCTCCTCGTACCGCTCCTCCCACCAGCGCACGCCGCCCGAGGGATGCAGGTTTAAGGTGACCTTGAGATCGCGCGCCGAGAGTTCCTTCAAAAAGGCGGCATGATCGGGGAAGAGATGCTTGTTCCAGGTATAGCCCGTCCACCCGACGTTATCGGGCGTGACGCCATAGACGCGCGTATTGCGCCCCGTCGCCTTGAGGCCGCAGTCCTCTTCGACGGAATAGGAATAGTGCCAATCCATGTCGATCGTTGCGACAGAGAGCGGAACGCGGTGCGCCCGAAACCTCTCAAGAAGGGTGAGATATTCCCGATCGCTGTAGGCGTGGTAGCGGCTCCACCAATTCCCGAGGGCATACCGCGGGATCATGGGCGTGGGCCCCGTGAGCATATAGAGGGCGCGAACTGCGCCGCGGAAATCTTTCCCGAAGGCGAAGATATATTCGTCCGTCCCCTCCCCGCGTTCGGGGCGCACCTCGCCGTCCTCCCCGAGCGTCAATGAGGCCGCGTCGTCGAAGAGCGCGACGCCGCTCCGCGAGCATACGCCCGTTCCGAGCCTGACCCGATCGGGCACTTTGCCGTAGGCGTAGGAATCGCCGTCGCACCCGTCGAGGGTGCGGTAGGTGCCGAAAAGATTTTCCCCGTTGTCGAGCCCGATCTTCTCCCCGTCAAGCTCCACCGCGCAGTCCTCCCGCTTCTCGCGGAGGATGAGTTTGCATGCCGCAGTTTGGACGGTGAACGACGTTTCGTCTTGGAATATGACAAAATCGGTGGGTACCATGTCGCGAAACCATACCACTTGTGTGGCGTCATCGCGAAATTTTGCAGAAGGGCTCTGTTCGAGGCGGAAGAGCCGCTCGCCGAGCACTGTGATGCGGTAATCCCGCCAAAAGACGATATTTTTCGGATGAGCCTTGGGGCGGGTCTCTACGACGAGATGATCAAAAAGACGCATTGTTCGCTCCTATTTTTGTTTCTTATAGACGGGCAGAAGCATGCGGGTATTCCGCTTGTATGCCTCAAATCCCCTTTTGCGCGATTGGTGCTTATCCGCAAGCGGAATGCTCGCAAAGAGAAAGAGGAGGGTGTTTGCCAGAGCCCCCGCTATGAGATACCAGCGGTGCGGGATCAGGCAGACAAAGGCAAGCGCAACGCCCCACCACATCGCGATCTCGCCGAGGTAGTTGGGGTGGCGGGAATATTTCCAGAGTCCCTTCCTGATAAAACCGCCCGTGCCCTTCTTTCTGAAGGCGTGCATCTCACAGTCCGCCGTGCCCTGCAAGAGGACGGCGAGAATGGAGAGGGCGAAAAAGACGGCGCACCCCGCATTGAAGGCGGGGTTCTCTTCAAAGGTGAACACCACGGGGAGCACGCACCCGTAGACGACGAGGGTGGGCACCATGTGGATCCCGAAGAAATTGACGAAGGGATAGAACTTGCCCGTCTTCTCTTTGAGCATTTGATACCGCCAATCTTCATAGCCGAGCCCGCGGAAGGTGTACGCCCAATTCGCCGTGAGGCGCACGCCCCATATGAGGACGGCGGTAAGCGGAAGAATGTGCACGGCGGTAAGGGGCTCTTCGCGAAGGGCAAAGGCGAGCACGATGACGATGGGCTGAACGCTCCAATACGGATCGTAAACGGAGGCGTTCTTAAAGATCAAACTGAAGATGAAGACGAAAACCGTGGCGCCCATGTCCGCGATGAGGAGCTTCAACCAGAAGGAAAACGGGAGTGCGAGGTAGATCCCGACGCCCACCCCCGCCGCGAACACATAGATGAGAAATACGATGAAAAAACTCATCGCACGAGAGATGTTCTTCATGGCTTCCCCCCAAAATATCAAGAGAGCGGGCATGTTCGCCCGCTCCCCGCTTTTTCTTACTTTGACATGCCTTCCTGCACGGCGACGGCAACGGCGACGGTCGCGCCGACCATCGGGTTGTTGCCCATGCCGATGAGGCCCATCATCTCGACGTGCGCGGGCACGGACGAAGAGCCCGCAAACTGCGCATCCGAGTGCATTCTGCCCATCGTGTCCGTCATGCCGTAGCTCGAAGGGCCTGCCGCCATGTTGTCGGGGTGGAGCGTCCTGCCCGTGCCGCCGCCCGAGGCGACGGAGAAGTACTTCACGCCGTTTTCGACGCACCACTTCTTATACGTGCCCGCGACAGGGTGCTGGAAGCGCGTGGGATTGGTGGAATTGCCCGTGATGGAGACGCCGACCTTCTCGAGCTTCATGATGGCGACGCCTTCGGGAACGTTGTCCGCGCCGTAGCACTTGACCTTGGAGCGCGGCCCGTCGGAATAGGCGATCTGATTTGTGACCTTCACCGTCTCGGTATAGGGGTCGAACACCGTCTCGCAATAGGTGAACCCGTTGATGCGGGAGATGATCATCGCCGCATCCTTGCCGAGCCCGTTCAAGATGACGCGGAGCGGGTTCTTGCGCACCTTGTTCGCGTTCATCGCAATGGAGATCGCGCCCTCTGCGGCCGCGAAGCTCTCGTGCCCCGCGAGGAAGCAGAAGCATTCCGTCTCCTCGGAGAGGAGCATCTTGCCGAGGTTGCCGTGGCCTCTTCCCACCTGCCTGTTCTCGGCGACAGAGCCGGGAATGCAGAAGGATTGCAGGCCGATGCCGATGGCTTCCGCCGCATCCGCCGCCTTCTTACAGCCCTTCTTGATGGCGATCGCCGCA
The DNA here is from genome assembly GCA_947598205.1 of uncultured Clostridia bacterium. Taxonomy (GTDB): domain Bacteria; phylum Bacillota; class Clostridia; order Christensenellales; family Borkfalkiaceae; genus Gallimonas. Next base: position 8,313 of record CANQFB010000009.1, on the reverse strand, counting down.
CCCACGGTGTAGGCCCAGACCGCATTCTCGAAGCAGATGGGCTGGGTGCCGCGCACGATCTTATCGCAATCGACGCCCTTGGCAAGGCAAATATCCTTGCATTCCTCGACGGAGGAAATGCCGTATTCCTTCAAAACCGAGTTGATCTTGTCAATCCTTCTCTCATATCCTTCAAACAGAGCCATTTTGCACCTCCTTATTCCTTGCGGGGGTCGATGTATTTGACCGCACCCTGATCTTCCGCGAACCTGCCATAGTGCCCCATCGCCTTCTCCCAAGCCTCGTTGGGGGTGAGCCCCTTCTTGATGAAGTCGGTCATCTTGCCGAGGGAGACAAATTCGTAGCCGATGACTTGGCTATCCTTATCGAGTGCGAGGCGGGTGACATACCCCTCCGCCATCTCGAGATAGCGCACGCCCTTCGCCGCGGTCCCGTACATGGTACCCACCTGCGACCTCAAACCCTTTCCAAGGTCCTCAAGTCCCGCGCCGATGACAAGCCCGTCGTCCGAGAACGCGGACTGCGTTCTGCCGTACACGATTTGCAGGAACAGCTCGCGCATGGCGGTGTTGATGGCGTCGCACACAAGGTCGGTGTTGAGGGCTTCCAAAATGGTCTTATGGGGAAGAATTTCCGCCGCCATTGCCGCCGAGTGCGTCATGCCAGAACAGCCGATCGTCTCGATAAGGGCCTCTTGAATGACGCCGCCCTTCACATTGAGGGTGAGCTTGCAGGCGCCCTGCTGGGGAGCGCACCAGCCCACGCCGTGGGTAAAGCCGTTGATGTCCGTGATCTGCTTTGCGCACACCCACTTGCCCTCTTCGGGAATGGGAGCGGGGTCGTGACGGGGCCCCTTCGCAACGCAACACATATTTTCCACTTCGCGTGAATATTGCATTTGAAATCCTCCGATTACCTTTTCCCTATGGGAAACATTTTCTGCATTATTTTACCATATCCCTTTCAAAAACACAAGGATTTATCGAAATTTTTAGAGGGAAATTGCGTGGGAAATGCGGCGGGCGCCTTCCTACTCCCTTGCCCACCCCTCGAGGGGTGGGTGTCATGCCGTGTGCGGCATGACGAAAGGGGTGTCATTCCAATCACGTCATACTGAGCGGAGCGTAGCGAAGTCGAAGTATCACCTTATTCTTAAAATGCGGTGATGCTTCGACACGCGCGTACCGCGCGGCTCAGCATGACGAATAGGAGAACGACCCGACATTCTAATCGCGTCATACTGAGCTTGTCGAAGTATCACGATATTATAAGGCTTCCCCCGTCTACGGGGGAAGCTGTCACGCGGGAGCGTGACTGAGGTGGGGCGTGTTCTGAATTCGTACCCACCCCCTTTGATCCCCCTCCCACGGAGGGGGCAATGGCGGACATGGTGTCCCCCTCGGCGGTCTGAAGAAGGAAATGCGCCCGAGAGGGCCTCGGGCGCAACCTGCTTTATTGTTCTTCCTTGATCCAAGGCGTCGGCTTGTTCGTTTCGGGGTCGTAGTGCCACCAATAGTCATGGCTCGCCCATTCCTCCGCCGTCGGTTTATCCTCGGTGAAGTAGTACCGCGTCGCAGAAGTCAAGTAGGAGTTGCCATTGTTGTCGATAGAAATATCCCCCCACTCGTCGGCAGTCCCTTGATAGTAAACCTTTTTTAGCCCGCTGCAACGCTCGAACGCATCGTCACCGATCGAGGACACGCTTTCGGGGATCACAATGCTTTCAAGCGAACTGCACTTATAGAACGCATCCTTTCCAATCGAGGTCAAGCCGCTCCCGATCGTCACGCTTGTCAGCCTACTGCAAATCCAGAACGCACCCTCTCCGATCGAGGTCACACCGTCGGGAATGGTAATGCTTGTAAGGCTTGTACAATTACTGAACGCACCCGCTCCGATCGAGGTCACACCGCTCCCAATCATCACGCTCGTCAGCCCGTTGCAATTATAGAACGCATCATGTCCGATCGAGGTCACACTATCGGGAATCTTTAATTCTCCCGTCAGCCCGTAGCAATCCTTGAACGCATTATATCCGATTGAGGTCACACTCTCGGGAATCGTAATACTTGTAAGTGAACTGCAATTATAGAACACAAAAGGCTTGATTTCCGTTACTCCTCCTGGGATTTTCAGTTCTGTCACTTCTTGTCCGTCTAAATATAAGTGATTTGCATAGTAGAGCGGATTGGAATGATAACCATTATCGTCATCACCGAAATCAATTCCACACCATGCCGCAAGATCGGTAATATAAACAGCGTTCAACGAACTGCAATACCTGAACGCATCATATCCGATTGAGGTCACACTCTCGGGAATCGTAATACTTGTAAGTGAACTGCAATTATAGAATGCCGAAGCTCCGATTGTTTTTGTACCTGGTCTGACTATGTACGCACCCGAAATCGTATCTCTTGCATCGATCAAATGATTGCCGATATAGAGTACGCCGCTACTATCCCGATTTTTTTCGTCGTTAAAATATGCTGTACCAGTGAACGCCCATGCACCGATTGATTCCAGGTGGCTCTCTCTTTCAAAAGTCACATTTTCAAGCGAACCGCAACCATAGAACGCATCCCTTCCAATCGAAGTCACGCTCGCGGGAATGATGATACTCGTCAGCGAACTGCAATTATAGAACGCATCATATCCGATCGAAGCCAATTGGCTATCTCCTTCAAACTTCACATTCGTTAGCGCACTGCATTTATTGAACGCTTCATCTCCGATTGAGGTCACGCTCTCGGGGATCGTCACGCTTGTAATCTGATCGCGCTCCGAAAATGCAGAGTCCGCTATCAGGATCGTCCCGGGTTTTATAACGCATGTACCGGAAATATTTTCCTTCGTGCTAATCAAATATTTTCCGATATACAGCATATCTTTGACCCAATTAGAAGCCGTTTCATAAAAAACTGTGTCCAAAAAGGCATCTGTACCAATTTCCAGGATTCCGTCGGGCAGTAGTATTTTTTCAAGCCAAACACAACCCTCAAAAGCCCATGATCCGATCTCGGTCACGCCTTTTGGAATCGTTATGCTTTCAAGCGAAGTGCAATTACGAAATGCCCCATATCTAATCGAGGTCACAGGTTTCCCAAGATAGTACGAAGGAATCGAAACGACAGAATCTTTTACCTCGCCCATGCCCCTAACTATATAGCTTTTCGTTTCTTCATTGAATTCGTACTCCAAACCTTGCGTATAGATCGCTGAATAGCCGCAAACGGTGCAACTTCCTTCTTTGATGGAATGTTTCGCTTTAGAGAACTGCTCTCCACACTCTACGCAAACTTTCCAGTGAGACGTTTCGTCTGTCGACCACTTCTCTGCGCTGTGAATATGCCCTCCCTGCGTCATACCGCATACACACGCACCTTCGTGAAAATCATGGTTACCCGTCGCAAATGTATCGCCGCATACAGTACAAGTTTTCCAATGGCTCGTTTCGTCGAATTCCCAAACGCTTGAACGATGAGTGTGTCCATCCTCTCCTTTCTCGCCACCTCCGCCTTTACCGCCGCACGCAGTGATGCCGAACACAAGGCAAAGTGCGCTTACGATTGCAAGCATGATAAGCAAAATTTTCTTCTTCATAAGATTTTTTCTCCTTGTTTTGAATGAAAACCATTCGGATCGTCTACATTATAGTCATAAATATGACTATTGTCAAGGATATGACATGATTTTATAATATTTTTATGATAAGCTATGCACCGTTTTGGAGAACGCTCAAGGCGCGCGGGGAGACGACCTATTCGCTCATTTACAAGCACGGGATAAGCAGTGCGACCATCGATCGCATGAAAAAAGGCGGTGGGATCAGCACCGCCAAACTGAATGATTTTTGTCAAATTTTGCATTGCAGGGTAGAAGATCTAATCGAATATGTGGAAAGTTGAAGCCGCTCGGGAGGAGATCCGCGAGCGGCTTTTTGTGGGTTTTTGTGCGATTTGTGAGGGCGTGTTTCGGACATGGGTGGGGTGAACTGCGTTTCCTTTGCCGTCCCACCCCCTTTGATTCCCCCTCCCACGGAGGGGGTAACGGACTTCGTATGGGGGGATGCTTCGACGAGCTCAGCATGACGTTATTTGGAAGCCTTCCCCCCTCGGGGGGAAGGTGTCGCGGCTGCCCTTACCGTGACGGATGAGGGGCAAGGAAGCCAACCCTCATCAGTCACGCGGAGCGTGACAGCTTCCCCCTTGCAAAGGGGGAAGCCTTACGGACTGCGTATGAGGGGATTCACTCGGGGCGTTGCCCCTCGGAATGACGCAGTATCCACCCCCATCAGTCACGCAGAGCGTGACAGCTTCCCCCTTGCAAAGGGGGAAGCCTTCGAGGGTCAAAACTCGATATGCTCGATATTGTCGCGGGAGGAGCGGCGGTAGAAAATGGCCTTACGGCCGATGACTGCGACGGGCTCGGCATGGAGAAGGTCGGCAATGTTTTCGGCGAGGTTCACCCCGTCCTCCCCCGCCGTAGGCAGAAGGGTCACTTTGATGAGTTCGCGGGCTTCGAGGGCCTCGGAAAGGGACTTTATGAGGTTCTCGGAAACGCCCTCCTTGCCCACCTGCATGACGGGTTTTTGGGTGGAAGCAAGCGATTTCAAATGTGCGCGTTGTTTAGATGTTAACATGGGTTTACTCCTTTTATTCGTCATGTTGCCCCGACCGAGGCTTCTATTGATTATCAAGGTCGGCACAAGTGCCGAGAACTTTCGGCACGAAGTAACGCAGTCGAAGCATGGCCTTATTATAATGTGGTCACCCTTCGACAAGCTCAGGGTGACGGTGTTTAAGATGCTTGTTCGTTTTCATGCCCCGTATTTTCATTAAGGGGATCCACTCGGGCTATGCCCTCGGGATGACGCCGATGACAAGGGCGGGAGCCCGAAAGGGTTACACGTATTCAAATTCGACGTCGCCGACGATGACGGTGTCGCCCGCGGTGCAACCCAGCTTTTCAAGCTCCTTAAAGACGCCCCGCAGTTTGAGGACGCGCTGGAAATAATTCATGCTCTCGGGGTTGTTCAAGACGACGTTGCGGCATAGCATGTCCACAAGTCCCCCCACCACGACGTAAGAATTGTTCTCATCGACGAAGATCTCGAACTGCGTGTTATCCGCCTCTTCAAAGACAAAATCGTCGGCGGGAATACGCTCTGCGGGGGGAAGGGTTTGGAGCTTCTCGAAGAGGGCGCGCACGAGCTCCTCCTTCCCCGTGCCGTTGATGGCGGCGATCTCGAATATTTCGTACTTTTTGCCGTACTTCTTTCTGAACTTCTTGATATTTTCCTCCGCGCCGAAGATGTCGCACTTGTTCAAAGCGACGATCTGGGGAAGCGCGGCAAGCTTTTCGGAATAGGATGCAAGCTCCGCATTGATGGCCTTGAAATCTTCGAGCGGGTCTCTGCCCTCGACGCCCGAAATATCCACGACATGGCACAAAAGGCGGGTACGCTCGATGTGACGCAAAAAGTCGTGGCCCAGCCCCGCGCCCTCCGCCGCGCCCTCGATGAGCCCGGGGATATCGGCCGCGATAAAGCTCTCGTCGAAGTACTTCACCACGCCCAAATTGGGGGACAGGGTGGTGAAATGGTAGTCGGCGATCTTGGGTTTGGCCGCTGAAATTTTGGAAAGCAGAGTGCTCTTCCCCACGTTGGGGAAGCCGACAAGGCCGACGTCGGCGATGACCTTCATCTCGAGGATCACCATGTGCGGTTCTGTGAGGACGCCCTTCTGCGCGAAATCGGGCGCATGGCGGCGCGCGGTGGTGAAGCGGACGTTCCCCTTTCCCCCTCTTCCGCCGTGCAAAATGGTGACACGCTCGCCGTCTTCAAAGACGTCTGCGAGCACTTTGCCCGTATCCATGTCGCGGATCAGGGTGCCGCAAGGGACTTTGATAAGGAGATCTTCCCCGTCTTTTCCCGTGCATTGGTTGGAGCCGCCGCGCGCGCCGTCCCCCGCAAAATATTTGGCGGTGTAGCGGAAGGAGAGCAAATCGTGCATGTTCTTATCGCCGACGAAGATGATGCTTCCGCCGTTGCCGCCGTCCCCTCCGTCGGGACCGCATGCGGGCTTGTCCTTGTAGGCCTTGAAGGAATTCATTCCGTCGCCGCCGTTGCCCGCCTTGATTTTGATTTTTACCCTGTCGGTAAAGCCGTTTTTCGCCATGAGAAGAGTATATCAAATTTTTTCGCGCATTGCAATCGTTTTTGGGAAGGACGCCGCACGTTTATGGAGATCTCCTCCGCGACTTCGTCGCGTCGAGATGAGGAAGTAAGATACCCCCTCCTTGGAGAGGGGGAATAAAAGGGAGTGGGGAGTCCCTGCTGTCCAAGCTCGCGACATCTCCCCTTGCAGGGGCGACAAGTGCCGCCTCAAATCCCGTCATGTTGAGCCGCCGAGGAACGAGGCGCGTCGAAACATCACCACATTATGAATAATGTGATTCCTCGACTACGCTCGGAATGACGGAATAGGAGCCCAACCCTCATCAGGCACCTGCGGTGACAGCTTCCCCCGCACACAGGGGAAGCCTTATAATATGGTGATGCCTCAACTCTGTTCAGCATGACAAAATTAGAATGCCGCGCTGTTTTTCACCTCTTTTAGAAATCTTGCCGCAAAAAATATTTTATATTCCATTGCATTTTGTCCCTTCGTTGTGTTATACTGACTGTGCCACACAATTTCATAAATTTCCATATAAACGGCTACACTAGGCATTTGGTGTATCCTTATATCCGTTTATATGGAAGAAATTGTGTGGCAACAATGACGGGATACTCAATGCGGGCGTTCCATCATTGGAATGCCCTTATTTTTTGCCCGCAAATATTTTTACAAGGAGTAATTTCATGAAAAAGAAGTTTTGGCTTATCCTGCTCGCCCTTGCGAGCGCACTCTGCCTCGTCTTCGGCCTTACGGCCTGCGGCGGAAAGGCGAAAGAGACGAAGGTCAATATCGGCGATTCCCCCGATGAAGTCGTACGGCTTCTCGGCACGCCCTATGCGGACGAGAGCAACGAAACCTTCTACGTCTATATCGGAAAAAATGAACTTTATTATTATTCCCTTGTGAAGAAAAATGCCGAAGTTGAAGGGAAACTTGGCATCACAAAAGACGAAAAGGAACTTGCGAAACTCACAAAGGAGAAGGAAAAACTCGAAAAAGACCTCGAGGCCTTCGTTTATCCGAGGACAGAGATCACATTCGCAACGAACGCGAAGGGGAAACTTGCCGTGAGCGAAATCCTGTACGATGTCGCCCACAGTAAAAACGCCCCCGAAAAGACGCTCGTCGGCTCCACGGTGGAGGGCGCGGATGCCTGCACATTTGAGGAAGTCGTGCAGGGCGAAGTAGAGAGCCTCGCCATTGTCGATACATATTCGGACGGCAGTTACCGTAAATCGTCGGGCAAAAACGAAACGTTGAGATTTTCCGTTTCCGGAGATCAGGTCACATGGCGGTGGCAGAACGCGAAGGGCGAACAAATGCAGACCTCTACGCTTATGAATGAAGGTCCTTGCGGGCTCAAGGCGGAAGGCATATACGGTGATGAGGCGGCCTTCGCCATTCCCGAAGGAACAAAGTCTATTGATACAGAGGCTTTCAGAGATCGCACATGGCTTACAAATATCGAGATCCCGGAAGGCGTGACCTCGATCGGAAATCGAGCCTTTGCGGGTTGCAGTTCGCTCACGGGCATAACCATCCCGAAGAGCGTGACCGAGATCGGCGAAGGAGCTTTTGCGGGATGCGAAAAGCTCATTGAAGTTTGGAACAATTCCGATCTTCCGATCGCACAAGGCGAAGGCGGACACGGCGGTGTGGCACAATATGCAAAGCATGTATATACGGCGGACGAAGAGAGTAAACAGACGGTGACGGAGGAAGGTTTCATCTTCTATGAAGACGGGGAGGAAGTATATCTTCTCGGCTATAAGGGGAATGAGACGGCCCTCGTCCTTCCCGCATTGAGCCCGAACGGAAGCGCCTACGGGATCTACCGCTATGCGTTCAGTAATTGCAATCTTCTTACAAGCATTGTCATGCCCGAGGGCGTGAAAGAAATCGGGGGACATGCGTTTGAGGGTTGCAGTTCGCTTGAAAAAATATATGACTGCGGAGTTGATTGGGATAATATTCAAATCGATGCGTGGGAGAATTCAACGCTGTTTTCCGTGGACCGCTATTTCTTCTCCGAAAAAGAACCCGACGAGGAAAAGTGGGCGAGCCATGACTTATGGTGGCATTTCGACAAGGAAGGAGCAGTCGTCGAATGGGTGAAGAAGTAAACGGCGGA